>NZ_JBLVPK010000003.1:0-538737 GCF_048286535.1 Flavobacterium glucosi
ACGCTTTTCCCCGGGGCAACCCGGGGAAGAAACTTTCTAATACTTTTTATTTCCTGAAATAAATTCAGGATAAATTCTTTATCTCAGTATGTTAAGATATTACTATAATTATGAATTTAAAATTATCAATTGTTAGTTATAGATAATTGCCCAAAGCAATTATAACCTCTTAAGGTGGTTATTGCGGCGGGGCTCACCTCTTCCCATCCCGAACAGAGTAGTTAAGCCCGCCTGCGCAGATGGTACTGCAGTTATGTGGGAGAGTATGTCGTCGCCTTTCTTTGAAAAGCCTATCTGAAAAGATAGGCTTTTTTATTCATACTTTTTATTTATAAGAAAAGTATATTGGTACCTTAGCTCAGATGGTAGAGCAATGGACTGAAAATCCATGTGTCCCTGGTTCGATCCCTGGAGGTACCACAAATATTGCTCGGATGGTGAAATTGGTAGACACGCTGGACTTAAAATCCAGTGGACAGCAATGTTCGTGCGGGTTCAAGTCCCGCTCTGAGTACAAGAAACTTCAGTTGGCTAACGCTAGCGGAAGTTTTTTTTATAATTAAAATTCGTATATTTATTTTTGTACTCTAAATCATTTTATAACAGTAATATTTTGTAATCATTAACTTACTTGTTTTCGCTTTTGAACAAGCAAAGGTTATTCTAAGAATACAAATTTTAATATTTGACTACCATATTTTAGTAAACCTTAAATACACATTGAAAATGTATTTCTTCTTATAAATTTATCTATTTAAGGAGATTTTACTAAAGACATTAAAATTTTTATACTGTATATTTTTACAGAAATGACATTGTTTATAATGATTTAAGTATATATTGTTTCATTCTTACTTTAATTGCGTCTGAATTTCTTGTTTAAGAAGATAGTTTTTTGACAGTTCTTACCATTTATCTGAAATTTTTAATTTTTTTACAATTTCTTTTAAAATCAAATTCCTTACCTTTTTTTATCTTAAAATTAAATTTTTTGAAATGTTTTTCCTTTATATTTAGCATTTTTGATATCACTTTTCTTTAGTCGAAATAAATTATTTTTCACTGCAGTTATTTAGATTTTAATATCGATGCACCTCACAAAAATGCCGTTACTAGAAATAATACAGTTTAATACATTTTGGAAGTAATGTCGCATTTTAGAGCTTTAAGAAGCTGTTTGATATATTATCAAACTTTAACGTTTGTTCTAATTAATAGATTGTTGTAATTGGTGAAAAAAAAGTACTTTAGAGAATTAATTTATGCTACTATTTATTCAAATCAATAATTTAATCTATGAAAAGAAGATCTTTTATAACTACTGCAACTTTAGCTTCTGCAGGGCTTACCACACTTTTAATTACAGGCTGTACGTCCGGCACCAAAAAGGATGATGATTCTATATCAGTTGAAGATTCTAATGAAGTCTTTGAACTGGATGAAGAAACCATCGGTGGTCTAAGAGAGAAATTAGCTTCTGGAAAATATACTTCAGAACAATTAGTACAACTGTATTTGAAACGCATTAATGCTATTGATAAAAACGGACCTCAATTAAATTCAGTTATCGAAATCAATCCTGATGCAGTAGCTATTGCTGTTGTTATGGATAAAGAAATGAAAGCAGGTAAGAGTAGAGGGCCTTTACATGGAATTCCCGTTTTAATAAAAGACAACATAGATACTGCCGATAAAATGCAAACTACTGCAGGATCTTTGGCAATGGTAGGTAATATTGCTTCAAAAGATGCTTTTGTAGTCAAAAAACTGCGTGAGGCTGGGGCAATAATCATTGGTAAAACGAATTTGAGTGAATGGGCAAATTTTCGTTCAACTCAATCATGTTCCGGATGGAGTAGCAGAGGCGGGCAGACTAAAAATCCATATATTTTAGATCACAATCCATGTGGCTCCAGTGCTGGTTCAGGAACTGCTGTGTCAGCCAATCTTTGTGTAGTTGCTGTGGGAACAGAAACTGATGGTTCTATTGTTTGTCCGGCTTCCGTAAACGGGATAGTAGGAATTAAACCAACTGTAGGCTTGGTTAGTCGATCTGGAATTATTCCAATTTCAAAAACACAAGATACAGCAGGTCCAATGGCGAGAACCGTAACTGATGCAGCAATACTATTAGGAGTAATGGCAGCTGTTGATCAAGATGATGCTGTAACGCTTGAAAGTAAAGGAAAAGCTCAAAAGGATTATACGACTTTTTTAGATGTAAATGCATTGAAAGGAAAACGTATTGGTGTTGAGAAAAAACCGCAAGGGAACAATAAATACATTAATACACTTTTGGACGATGCAGTCGACCTTCTAAAAAAACAAGGTGCTGTCATTATCGAAATTGACTATTTGGATAAAATTAATGCTTTGGGTCAAGCCGAATTTGAAGTTTTACAATATGAATTTAAAGACGGATTGAACAATTATTTGGCTACAGCCAATGCAAAAGTAAAAAATTTAAAAGAGGTAATTGATTTTAATCGTAGTAACGAAGATAAAGCAATGCCTTATTTTAGACAAGAAACACTGGAGAGTTCTAACCTTAAAAAAGGATTAGATGATAAAAAATATACAGAGGCATTAACCGTAAGTTTTGAAGGAAGTAAAGGTATTTTAGATCGTGTTTTTAAAGAAAATAAATTAGATGCCATTTGCGGAATTACCATGGGACCGGCATGTAGTATTGATGTAATTTATGGTGATCGCTGGGGAGGTTATTCTTTGACTTCTCCTGCTGCGGCAAGTGGCTATCCACATATTACGGTTCCTAACGGGATGGTTTATGATCTACCTGTTGGTTTGTCTTTTTTCGGAATTCCGTACACTGAAGGAGAATTAATAGGATTGGGTTATGCTTATGAACAAGCATCTAAAAAGCGCCTAAAACCCGGACTTAAACCTTCATTTTTATAATAAATTACATTTTTAAAAATAAAAGGGTAAAGAGTGAATCACTCTTTACCCTTTTATTTTTTTATAATACTCACAAATCGAGTTAATCGGACATTCCGAACATTTGGGTGTCGGACGGCAAATTTCTCTCCCCAGAAATGAAATCGCCATTCCAATTTCGCCCCAGATTTCTCTTGGTAGCACTTGCATCAATTGTTTTTCGGCTTTAATTCCATCTTTGGTTTCTGTTATTAGTCCAATTCTGGGCGCAACTCGAATTACGTGTAAATCAGCTATAATTCCTTCCGCAGAAACTTTTGCTTCACGCATGATTACATTTGCAGATTTTCGTCCGATGCCTTTTAGAGCAACTAAATCCTCCATGGTGATGGGAATTTTTTCGTCATTTTTGATGGTTTGAGCAATTTCCAGTAGCCATTTGGCTTTGTTTCCAAAATTCCTGACACTAGAGATATAAGGAATTAATGCATCCAGATTTGATACGGCTAAACTTTCCATATTAGGATACCTTTCAAATAAAACAGGAGCAATTTTATTGATGTGGGCATCAGAATCTTGTGCAGATAAAACAACCATCACCAATAATTGATATAAATTATGATAGTCCAAAGGATGTTTCTTTCCTTTATATTTTGTAAGAATTGGGTCTAATTTTTTAACCCAATCCGTTGCGTTTCCAAATAAATCCATAGCATTATTCTTTAAAATCAACTGATAGGGAGTTCACGCAATACCGTTGCCCTGTTTTGGTTGGTCCGTCATCAAATACATGTCCTAAATGACTGCCACAATTGGCGCAAAGGATTTCGGTTCGTTTCATACCAAGTGTCACATCTGAAATGTATTCCACTTTTCCGGGAATAGATTCATCAAATGACGGCCAACCACAATGTGCATCAAACTTAGAATTGCTTTCAAATAAAGCTTCTCCACAGGCACCACAGCAGTATGCTCCCTTTTCATAATGCAGGTTATAGGTTCCAGTGTGCGGATATTCAGTCCCTTTTTGTCTAAGGATTCTGTAGCGTTCCGCTCCTAATTGTTCTTTCCATTCTTGTTCGGTTTTTTCTATAGGATATTTCATGATTTAAATTTTTATTAATTAAAGTGTTGTATTTCAATTATTTATTTTGAATAAATTGAACTGTTTTTTCAATGACTTTAGGATTGCCTAGAATTTTTCTATGTCCTAATCCATCAGTTAATAATAACGTTCCATTTTTTAAGTATTTATGAATGTGAATCCCTGCCTTTACAGGAACTTCAGGATCATTGTTATCATGTATTACTAAGACTGGAATAGTAGTTTCTTTTGCGGCTAGAAAAGTAGAATAACTATTCATTTTTTCGCCATATTTTTTTTCGAAATGCAAACGCAAAAGAGTACTTATTGTTGGTCTCAATTCTAATTTACCTATAAAGTCATCCATAATATCTTCCACAATGTCGCCACTGCCTATGATTACGGCATGATTTACTTTTAATCCTTTTTTTATAGCATTCAAAACGGACATTCCACCTAATGAATGACCAATAGCCGCTTCAAATGGTCCAAATTGCTTATCTATTTCTAAAATTGCAGCGATAAAGTCGACCATAATAGTAGTTTTTCCGGGTGATTTTCCATGAGCTGGCGCATCAAAACTAATAGTCGAATATCCAGCTTTAAGCAATTCATCGGCGATTTTGAATAGTTGTGTTCCACGTCCTGACCAACCGTGAACTAATAAAATTTTCTTATTACTTCTTCCATAATGATACAAAACTACCTCTTTATCAATTGCAGGTACTGAGATTAATTTTTGAATACTATTTCGATCCATTTCTAATTCTCTTTTAGGAATTTTATGTTTTATGGGTGTTGTAAAGAGTTTAGCGGCAAATAATGTAATTAGTTTTGGCGAAATAAACGAGATTAATTTACTAGTTAATACTATAATCTTAGGAATTTTCAATGATTGGGTATGATTAGAAGTTTTTTTTGTCATTTCAATAAATTTTCGTGCGAGTTATAATGTTAATTTTTTTTTACTAAATTTAGAAAACAATAAAAGTAATATTTTTTATAAAATTTTTATTGGTATTAACATAAAAGACGGAAATTAAATAATTCGAACAGTATTAGAATTAACTAAAAACATCAAAATTTCATTAATGGAAATATTTCATATCAGTGCAGAATGTTACCCAGTAGCCAAAGTAGGAGGTTTAGCTGATGTTGTGGGAGCATTGCCAAAATATCAAAATAATGCAGGACATCAAGTAAGGGTTGTGATCCCTTGTTATGACACAAAATTCAAAAAAGAAAATGATTTTGAATGTGTCCATTGGGGGAATGTGAAGTTGGGAAATTTTAATTTTCCATTTAGTGTTCTCAAAGAAAAAACGGATAAGTTAGGATTTGAATTGTATTTGGTTGAAATACAGGAATTATTTGACAGAAAAGAGGTGTATGGATATAAAGACGATATTGAACGTTTTTTATCTTTTCAAATTGCTACTTTGGATTGGATTATGGGTAGAAATGAAGTTCCTGATGTAATTAATTGTCATGATCATCATACGGGTCTGATTCCATTTATGTTGCTATATTGTCACAAATACCAAAAATTACGAAATATTCCTTCCATGATCACCATTCACAATGGTTTGTACCAAGGACAGTTTGGTTTTGATAAATTGTATTACTTACCAGAATTTGATTTGGCTCATCTGAAAGTTTTAGAATGGGATAATTGCATCAATTCATTGGCAGTAGCCATAAAATGCGCTTGGGCTGTAACTACTGTTTCCCCTAATTATTTGAATGAAATTAATTATTCAGCTAATGGATTAGAATCCTTGTTTAATCTGGTACGATATAAGTCCAGAGGAATTTTGAACGGAATTGATATCGAAGTCTGGGATCCAGCTAAAGATGCGATGTTAGAAAAAAACTATTCGATTAAAAATTTCGAAAAAGGAAAGCAAGAAAACAAAGAAAAATTATGCAATCTGTTTAATTTAGATCCAACAAAACCACTTTTTAGTTTTATTGGAAGGTTATTAGAAGAAAAAGGAGGCGATTTATTGCCACATGCCGCAGCGCTCGCTTTATCTGAAAATCATCAACAAATTAATATTTTAATCTTGGGTTCAGGAAATACAGCTATTGAGAATCAATTGAACGGCTTATTATCGGATTATAAAGGGAATTATAATACATTTATTGGATACAATGAGGAATTAGCGCACTTGATTTATGCAGGTTCTGATTTTTTATTAATGCCTTCAAGAGTAGAACCGTGTGGCTTAAACCAAATGTATTCCCTACGATATGGAACAATTCCTATAGTGCGACGAACAGGCGGACTGAGAGATACCGTTATTGATTTTGGGGATGATGGAAATGGAATTTGTCATGATCAGGCAACTGTAGGCGATGTTTGTTATTCGATTCAAAGGGCAGTAAATTTATATGACGATAAAAAACATTTAAATAAAATTATAAAAAAAGGAATGAGTACTGATCATTCTTGGGGAAGCGTTTGTCTGGAATATATAGAAATGTATAATTTAATAATTAACAAAAAATGAAAGCTAAAAAGAAAAACGTTATTGCAATTATTTTAGGTGGAGGACAAGGATCCAGATTATATCCATTGACAGAGACAAGATCTAAACCTGCTGTGCCAATAGGAGGTAAGTATAGATTGGTCGATATTCCGATTTCAAATTGTATGAATTCGGATATTTACAGAATGTTTGTTTTGACGCAGTTCAACTCGGCTTCTTTAAATGCACATATTAAAAACACCTATAACTTTAGTATTTTTAGCCATGCTTTTGTTGACATTCTTGCTGCAGAGCAAACTCCTGATAATCCAACTTGGTTTCAAGGTACGGCAGATGCTGTAAGACAATGTATGCCTCATTTCTTGAACCATGATTTTGATTATGCTTTGATACTTTCCGGAGATCAATTGTATCAGATGGATTTTGATGCAATGTTAGAAGAACATATTAAAAGAGAAGCCGATATCACAATTGCTACTTTACCAGTAAATGCAAAAGATGCTCCTGAATTTGGAATATTAAAAACAAACTCTGAAAGCTGTATTGAATCTTTCATTGAAAAACCAGCAAAAGAATTGTTGCCAGACTGGGAATCGGATGTGAGTGAACAAATGAAGATCGAAGGCAAGCATTATTTAGCCTCGATGGGAATCTATATCTTCAACAAAAAACTATTGGTAGACATCATGTCAAATAAAGAAACCAAAGATTTTGGTAAAGAAATTATCCCGCAAGCTGTAGGGCATAAAAAAATATTAAGCTATCAATACGAAGGATATTGGACTGATATTGGTAATATTGATTCCTTTTTTGAAGCTAATATAGGATTAACAGAAGACTTGCCTAAATTTAATTTATTCGATAACGACAACAAAATTTATACAAGACCTAGATTATTGCCTCCTTCTAAATTCCAAAAAACAATGGTTGATAAATCATTAATTTCTGAAGGTTGTATATTGAATGCTAAAGAAATCAATCATTCCGTGATTGGTATTAGATCCAGAATAGGTGAGGGAACTATAATTCAAAATTGTTATGTAATGGGAAATGATTTCTATCAGAATATTTGTGATATGAATGAGGATCTCAAAAACAACAAACAGTTAATAGGTATTGGCGAAAGATGTTTTATAAACAATGCCCTTGTGGACAAAAATTGCAGAATTGGTAATGATGTTTACATCAATGGAGGCAGTCATTTAGAAGATTTTTCTAATGAATTGTACGCTATCAAAGATGGAATTGTTGTCATTAAAAAAGGAGCAGTTATACCAGATAATTACATCATAAAGTAAATTTACAAACTGTTTTTTCTTAAACTAATATTCTATTCTTTTTCTAAAAATAGAATTATACAATTGTTATATGAGCAAAGTTATCTCGCATTCCCTTTTTACCGATTTTGATATCGATTTATTTAAATCAGGGAAACATTTCCGTCTGTACGAAAAACTAGGCGCACATCTTATAACGGTTGACGGAGTAGATGGTGTTTATTTTGCCGTTTGGGCTCCTACGGCACATTCGGTATCTGTGGTTGGGGATTTCAATTTTTGGACACAAGGAGAGCATCTGTTGGAAGTTCGTTGGGATTCCTCCGGTATTTGGGAAGGATTTATTCCAAATGTAAAAAAAGGGACAACCTATAAATATAAAATACAATCCAAGAATGATGGTATCATAACAGAGAAAGCTGATCCGTTTGCTTTTTACTGTGAGAAACCACCACACACGGCATCAGTAGTTTGGGATTTAGAGTATAAATGGAAAGATAAAAACTGGATGGAAACCCGTCAAAATCATAATGGTTTAGACAAACCTTATTCAGTATATGAAGTACATTTAGGTTCATGGAAACGCCATACAGAAGAAAATCGTTTTTTGACCTATATAGAATTTGCCGAAGATTTAGTAAATTATGTAAAAGAAACGGGTTTTACTCACGTAGAATTTATGCCAATTATGGAATATCCTTACGATCCTTCTTGGGGATATCAATTGGTTGGATATTTTGCACCAACTTCCCGTTTTGGAAATCCGCAAGAATTCATGCATTTGGTAGATAAATTACATGAAGCCGGAATTGGAGTAATTCTGGATTGGGTTCCGTCTCATTTTCCGGATGATGCACATGGTTTAGGATTTTTTGACGGGTCGAATCTTTTTGAACACCCTGACCGAAGAAAAGGCTATCATCCAGATTGGAAAAGTTTAGTTTTTAATTATGGTCGAAATGAAGTTCGTTCGTTCTTAATCAGTAATGCGTTATTCTGGTTGCATCATTATCATGCGGATGCTTTGCGTGTTGATGCTGTTGCCTCGATGTTGTATTTGGATTATTCCAGAAATGATGGGGAATGGGAACCCAATATTTACGGAGGAAGAGAAAATCTGGACACGATTAGTTTCCTTAAAGAATTCAATGAAGCCGTTTATCTAAATTATGAAGGAGTACAAACCATTGCGGAGGAAAGTACTTCGTTCCCTATGGTTTCCAGACCTACATCCGTTGGTGGTTTAGGTTTTGGGATGAAATGGATGATGGGCTGGATGCACGATACTTTAGAGTATTTTCAAAAGGATACCGTGTATAGAAAATACCATCAAAACGATTTGACTTTTTCGATGACCTATACTTTTTCAGAAAATTTTATGTTGCCGCTTTCGCATGACGAAGTGGTATATGGAAAGAAATCTATAGCGGGGAGAATGCCAGGAGATGAATGGCAGAAATTTGCGAATTTAAGATTACTCTATGGCTATATGTTTATGCATCCTGGAACTAAATTGTTGTTTATGGGAAGTGAATTTGGACAAAGTAGTGAATGGAATTTTGAAGGAAGTTTAGATTGGCATTTACTGCAATATCCGTTTCATGCGGGTGTCAAAAAATTGATTACTGATTTGAATAAATTGTACAAAACAGAACCTGCTTTGCATGAAAAACAATTTAGTCCGGAAGGTTTTGAATGGATTAACTACTCTGATCATCAAAATGCTGTGATGTCTTTCATTCGAAAAGGAAATGACGCAAAGGACAATGTAATAGTAGTTTGTAATTTCACACAAGTGGTGCGCTCTAATTATAGAATTGGTTTACCTAAAAAAGGTAAATTGACAGAAATTTTTAATAGTGATGCTTCAAATTATGGCGGAAGCGGAGTTTCTAACGCTAAAAAAATAGCCATTGAGGCCATGCCTTATGATGGAAGAGATTATTCTACAGCGTTGCTTTTGCCTCCTTTGAGCGTTACTGTTTTTAAAATTTCATAGGTATAAAATAGTTAAATTTTGAATTATGTATAACTAATGGTTTTCATTTATAATGGAAACCATTAGTACATATAGTTGATTGTTATATTAAAATATACTATATCGTTTTCGAGAATAAAACCCATATATATAACTGTTTACAAAGTAATTTTGTAAGTTTGAGTTCTAGAAAAAGATTAAAATTAATACCATATAAAATGATTACAAATACAGAATTAGAATATAAAGGTGATTTATATCCCACAAAAATAACTTCTTTTGAGCATGAAGTAGATTCAATATTTTTTCATACTGATAATAGTGTCATCTTAAAAGTAACCGTATTAAGAGATAGTTTAATCCGGTTTCGATTTACGACAAAAGGGTATTTCAGCAACGATTTTTCTTATGCAGTTGATAAAAATCATTCACATGGATATAATTTTCTTGAGGTTTCAGAAGAGCAGGATTATTACCAGATACAAACCAGTAAAGTAAAATGTAGAATTCAAAAAACAGATATGAGATTGTCTATTTTTGATTTAGAAGATAATATTATTTTAGAGGATGAATTGGGTTTTCATTGGGAAGAAAGCTATGAATACGGTGGGAATATCGTAAAAATGAGCAAGGCATCAAAAGATGGGGAATGTTTTTACGGACTTGGCGATAAAGCAACTCAACTAAATTTGAAAGGAAAGAGACTGGAGAATTTTGCGACAGATCAATATGCTTTTCAAAAAGATCAGGAACCTTTATACAAAGTAGTTCCGTTTTATATTGGGTTACAAAACAAGCAATCATACGGTATTTTCTTTGATAATACTTTCAGAACCTATTTTGATTTTTGCCACGAAAGAAGAAATGTAACCAGTTATTGGGCAGAGGGTGGAGAAATGAATTACTATTTTATTTACGGGCCAGAAATGCAGGATGTTGTTACCACCTACACACATTTGACTGGAAAACCTGAATTACCGCCACTTTGGGCACTTGGATACCATCAATGTAAATGGAGTTATTATCCGGAAAGTAATTTAAAAGAAGTTGCTGCCAAATTTAGAGAGTTAAAGATTCCGTGCGATGCGTTGTATTTGGATATTGATTATATGGAAGGTTTTCGATGTTTTACTTGGAACAAAGAATATTTTCCAGATCCAAAAAGAATGGTGGCTGAATTAGCAGAAGATGGTTTTAAAACTGTTGTAATTATTGATCCAGGAATTAAAATTGACAAAGAATACGCCATTTATAAAGAAGCCTTAGAAAAAGATTATTTCTGTAAAAGAGCTGACGGTCCATACATGAAAGGAAAAGTTTGGCCAGGAGAATGTAACTTTCCAGATTATACAAATCCCGCAGTAAGAGAATGGTGGGCTGGATTATTTAAAGAACTAATTTCAGATATTGGAGTAAAAGGAGTGTGGAACGATATGAATGAACCCGCAGTAATGGAGGTTCCTAATAAAACGTTTCCTATGGATGTACGTCACGATTATGATGGAAATCCCTGCAGTCATAGAAAAGCACACAATATTTATGGTACACAAATGGCAAGAGCTACCTATCACGGTGTGAAACGATTTGCGTATCCAAAAAGACCTTTTGTAATAACAAGATCAGCATACGCAGGAGCACAACGCTACACTTCTTCTTGGACAGGAGATAATGTGGCCACTTGGGAACATTTATGGATTGCAAATATTCAAGTGCAACGTATGTCAATTTCCGGTATGGGTTTCACTGGCTCTGATATTGGTGGATTTGCAGAACAACCTTCGGGAGAATTATATGCACGTTGGATTCAATTGGGTGTTTTTCATCCTTTTTGCAGAACACACTCTTCTGGAGATCACGGAGATCAGGAACCATGGGCTTTCGATGAAGAAGTGATAGATATCACCAGAAAATTCGTCAATTTGAGATATCAATTATTACCGTATTTATATACTATGTTTTGGCAATATATTGAGGAAGGAATTCCTATGTTGAAACCATTAGTGTATTACGATCAAGAAGATATTCAAACGCATTACAGAAATGACGAATTTGTTTTTGGAAATCAAATATTAGTTTGCCCAATTTTAGAACCAAATGCTTTAGGCCGAAGAATGTATATTCCTCGTGGTCAATGGTATAATTATTGGACCAACGAAGAAGTTAAAGGAGGAAAAGAAATTTGGGTTGACACCAAATTTGATCAAATTCCAATTTTTGTAAAAGCAGGAGCAATTATTCCTAAATATCCTGTTCAACAATATGTTGGTGAGTTAGAATTTGATGAATTAACATTAGATATTTACTACAAAGAAGGGAAAGAAAAATCAGTAGTTTATGAAGATGCTCAAGACGGGTATGATTATAAAAAAGGGAGATACAGCTTCTTATCGTTTCAAACAACCGGTAAAGAGAAAGAATTGATTATCCAGCTACATAAAGAAGGAAAATACGATACGAATTATTCTAAATATAAGATAAATCTTATAGGTTTACCGTTTAAAGTTAAAATGATCGAAATTGATAATGTGGAAGTATCATTTGATAAAAACACTTTAGAGAATGAAGGCTACTTGATTGTTGATAAGGAATTTACAGCATTTCATGTTACTGGAGAATAACAAAAAAAGTTGATACTTTTACATTTAATTATGTAAATTTAAGTGTTTATAATAATTGTATTTTTGTTTAACATTTAAAATCTAAAATTATGAAAAAGCATTTATTAGTAGGGATTTTTGCAGTAGGATTGGTCTATTCCTGCGCTACTAATCCACTAACAGGAAAAAAAAGTCTAAATTTTGTTTCTAATAGCGAGTTGTTTCCGACGTCTTTTCAACAATATGGTACTTTTTTAAAGGAGAATAAAGTGATTACCGGAACTGCAGATGCTAGAAAAGTGGAAGCAGTTGGCATGCGAATTAAAGCAGCAGCAGAAAAATATTTAACTTATTTAGGACAAACACAGTATTTGAATGATTATCGTTGGGAATACAAATTAATTGATAATAAAGAGGTGAATGCTTGGTGTATGCCTGGTGGAAAAATTGTTGTCTATTCCGGAATTTTGCCAATCACTAAAGATGATGCTGGTTTAGCAACTGTAATGGGACATGAAGTTTCACACGCATTAGCTAATCATGGTGCGCAAAGGATGAGTGCAGCTCAGTTGCAACAATTAGGAGCTGTAGGAGTTGCTGTTGCTACAGGAGGTAAAAGTGAAGAGAATCAACAAATCTGGCAACAAGCTTATGGTGTAACAACTCAGTATGGTGCTATGCTACCTTTTAGCAGAGGACATGAAACCGAAGCAGATAAAATAGGACTTACTTTAATGGCAATTGCTGGATATAATCCGGATGAATCTATTGTGTTCTGGCAAAGAATGGCGGCACAATCTTCAGGACAGGCGCCACCAGAATTTTTAAGTACACACCCCTCTGATGCTACAAGAATTGCAAATTTAAGAGCATTAATCCCAGAAGCAAAAGCCTTAGCGGCTAAAGTTGGAGTTATTTATAGATAGTGACTTATTATTATTATTATTATTATTATAAAATATTTAAACAGGCTGTCCTTAAAAGGGATAGCCTATTTTTTTTGAATATAAGTTATAATGATTGTGGTTCCCAACATTCATTAATGATTTGTTAATGTATAAATTATTTACTTTTTATATTGTTCTTAACAAAAAATAAATAAATTCGTATCATAAAAAAATAAACATGGCAGATTTACAAAAAGGGAGTGAAAAATTATTAAACGCTTGGGCTTTTTATGATTGGGCAAATTCAGTTTATACGCTTACCATTGCATCTGCAGTATTTCCAATTTTTTATGAAGCTTTATTTTCGGAGCGAGATCATTACATTGATGTTTTTGGTTTACATCTCAAAAATTCAGCTTTAATAAGCTTTGTTACCGCTTTTGCATTTTTATTGATAGCTTTTATTTCGCCTTTATTATCTGGTATTGCTGATTATGTGGGGAATAAAAAATCATTTATGAAATTCTTTTGTTATCTGGGAGCACTTTCATGTATGGGATTATATTGGTTCAATCTTGAAAATATATACCTTGGATTGGCATTTTATTTTCTAGGTTTGATAGGATATTGGGGTAGTTTGGTCTTTTATAATTCCTATTTACCGGACATAGCTTATGTGGAGCAACAGGATAAAATTAGCGCCAAGGGGTATTCATTTGGCTATATCGGAAGTGTTATTTTATTGATTATCAATTTAGCGATGATCATGAAACCAAAATTTTTTGGAATCACCGGAACAGATGGAGAAGCTGCCATGAAAGCTATGCGATATTCATTTGTTATGGTAGGAGTTTGGTGGATATTATTCAGTCAGTACACGTATTATTATTTACCAAAAGGTAATAAAAATGCTGATCGTAAAGTATCTCAACATGTTGTCTTTAATGGGTTTAAAGAGTTAAAAAAAGTTTGGATTTTATTGAACGAGAATATTGCATTAAAACGATATTTAGCAAGTTTTTTTGTTTCAAGTATGGCCGTACAAACGGTGATGTTAGTCGCCACTTATTTTGGAGCACAAGAAATTGCTTGGTCATCTAAAGCTGAAAGTACAACAGGTTTAATTATTTGTATTTTGATAATACAATTAGTTGCGGTTGTGGGTGCAGTTCTAACTTCAAGAGCCTCAGAAAAATTTGGAAACATACTAACTTTAATTGTGATTAACTCTATTTGGGTAGTATTTTGTGCACTTGCATTTTTTATTACTTTACCCATACATTTTTATGTTATGGCTGGTATAGCTGGGCTAGTAATGGGCGGAATTCAAGCTTTATCACGCTCAACGTATTCTAAATTATTGCCGGAGACTCAAGACACAGCTTCTTTTTTTAGTTTTTATGATGTTGCTGAAAAAATCGGAATTGTTATTGGAATGATGGTATATGGAGTTATTGATCAAATCACCGGAAGTCCAAGATTAGCAATTGTTTTTCTCGGCGTATTCTTTGTTGTGGCGGTTCTATTATTAAAAAGAGTACCAAAAAAAGGTGTTTTAAATTAATAAAACACCATACTTATTTTTTCTAAAAATTAAGCTCTCGATATAGCTCCTGATCCATTCACTTTCGTGTCTTTTTTCTTTGGATCTCCAATGTATTCAATATCTCCTGAACCAGAAATTCTGGCATGAAGGCTTTCGCTGCAGAAAACTTTACTGTCTCCAGAACCAGAAACGGTGACCTTTACGTTTTTAGCTTTCAATTTAGCGGCATCAATATCACCGGAACCATTTAAATCACTATTGAAATTCTCCGTTTTCCCGGTTAGAACCATATTTCCAGAACCACTTAAATTAACATCAAAGTCATTTGTTTCAACATCTAATTGCATATCACCCGAACCGATTAATTTAGCTGAAAATGATTTCGTTTTAATGCTATTTTTAGTCATTACATCACCTGAACCTGTCAAAGAAACTTGATTAATGCTTTCGAAAGGGACAATTATGATAATTTGACTTCCTTTGCTGGTACTGATGTATTTGTTCTTTTCAGTAGAAATTTTTAATACTTGATCAACAACTTCAACTTTAATATAAGGCAATAAATTTTCTTCACCTTTTATAGTAATGTTTCCTTCTTTTCCCGAAACTAATTCGACATCCAAAAAACCTGTTATTGCAATTCCATCATAAGAAGCTGTTGTTCTTTTTTCAGAAATTACTTTGCCATTTCCTTTTATTTTTTGATTGGATGACCATTGAGCATAACTCATTGTCGTTAGTAATAGGGAACAACTAACAAATAATTTGATTAAATTTATCATAAATAAAGCTTTAAGATTATTCTTTTTTTACTAGTATTACATTTCCGTAATCTGAAATTATAGAGACATTGTTGATTCCTTTTTTCTTATAAAAACCACTGTATTTTTTCAAGTTTTGTGAGTCTTCTTTAGAATTTATTTCTAATTCATTGTCATATTTAAAATGGGCATATTTTACAGTTACATTAAAATCAAAAGCATAATTAGCATCAAATCCAATGTTTAATCCGGTGTAACCCGCCGCAATAGTTACAGTATTGGCTTTTGCATTTATAGTTCCAATAGTTACATTACTGTATTTTGTGGACAGTTTTAAATTATTGGATAATTCACCCACTTTGAGTGTTAGATAATTTCCGGTTGCATCTAATGATTTTATAGTCTGAATTTTAATATTTCCGTATTTACTGATGTATTTAACGATATCGCTTTCTTGAATATCTACATCAGTATAATCAGAAGTTAAATCGAGTTTTGTGACTTCTCCAATTTTTAAATTCGAATACTTTGCCGTAATGACTGCATTTTTTAAAAACGAAATACTCGAGTTAGAGCAATATTCTACTTGAATATCACTAGAGTTTCCGGATAATCTGCCCAATGCTATTTTGCCGTATTTACATTTAATTTCTGCTTCAGAGAACAAGTCTGATGTAGTAATATTTCCGTATTTATTATAAAGTTTTACACTTCCATTTTTTGGGATTTTGAGCGTGTAATTAATCTCAAAACTATTGTTTTTGCCATTACCCTTATAACTGGAGTTTCCCAAAATGGTTTTTGCAGTAATCATCCCTTTCAGTGCAATTATATCAACATCAATATCATTGATGCGCTGATTGACCCAATTTTCGTTGTCACCACTCACTTTTATGACAATATCCAATTCGGTTTTATCTTGGTCCCAAGTCGTTACTGAAATATTCCCGTATGAGTTATCGATATAAAGACCCGCATCAGAATTGACGAAATAAGCTTTTTTAATTTTTTTTTGTTTGGTATGGATATAATCAGGATCATTGGAAAATCCTAAAAGTGGAATTAAAACGAATAATAAGAGTAGTTTAAATTGTTTTTTCATCAGAAATATTTTTTAATTTTTCATTAGTTTCAAGGTGTAATAGTACATTTTGCAGAAAAGAAATTCGTGTTTGAAGATTGCTGATCATTGCATAAATAATTTGCTTACTTTCTCCATTTGTTTCTAATTCCTTAATTATTTTTTCATAATCACTATCTAATGTTCTCATTTGCTTGAGTGCATCGGAAATTATTTTTTCATTTTCAGGTGATTTTTTTTCTTTTATTTTTTCTAATTCATTTTCAATTAAAACAGTAAAAATGGAATCTGTTTGTTTGGTTTCTCTTGATGCAAATCGCAACTCTTCTGTTTTTTTAGGAGTATCGTTAAATATTGAAAGCCCTAACATAACTGCGATAGAAGCGGCGATTCCAATAGAAATGAAACGTTTCCAATTCGATTTTTTGGATTTTAATTTTTTTACAAATCGTTTCTTGTGATTGCTTTCAATAGTTTCGATGTCCCATTGATTTTCAAATTTGTCAAATAATTTGTTCAGGTTTTTATTTTCCTTTTTCATATTTTCTCTAGTTTTTTTCTTAAACAATCTTTGGCTCTGCTCAGTGTAGTTCTGCAATTGGCATAACTGATATTTAGGATTTCGCTGATTTCTTCTTGGTCATACCCTTCGATAAAAAAAAGAGTCAAAACCATTCTGTAATTGTATTTCAGGGAGTTGATGACCTCTAGAATTTGTTTTACTTTTAACTCATTGAAATCTGTAATTTCAGATAAAGCGGATTCCTTTTCTTCAATTTTATAAAGTGTAGCATCAAAGTCTTCTTGTTTGAATTGATTGTTTTTTTTGTAGAAATCGATACTACAGTTCACCACAATTCTTTTTAACCAAGCGCCAAAAGCAACTTCTTGTTTATAGTCGTTTATTTTAGTGAATGCTTTTAAAAAACCTTCCTGCATTACATCTTCAGCAAAATGGGCATCTTTTACAATCCGAAAGGACACATTATACATCGCTTTAACATAGCGATTGTAAACCTCACACTGTGCTTTTTGATTTTTTTGCTGGCAAAGCAAGATTAATTCTTCGATATTATAGTTGGTTAGACTCAAACAGCTGATTTTAGTTTGTTATAAGGACTCTGTGTTTTTACGTTTGTTACACTTTTATAAAATTAAACTATATTTTTTCTTTTGATCTGTTCGAAATTATTTTTTTTGGCTATGGTTTTTGGGGTCTAAAATGTCTCTTTCTAAAGAGAAATAGGATAAATATATTATATTTTGGCACAGAGATTGACTCTTTTACCGTTAATGAGATAATGAGGATTAAAGATAGATTTTATATAAAAAGACTACTTTGAAACCTTATATTTGCTTAAACAATGAAATTTTTAATGACAAAAAGACTTAAATAATATATGTCAAATCATAAAATACTTACTATTGACAATCTGTCACTTCAAGAATTTGATTCAGAAGCAGATTTAATTCCCCTTTTGACTCCCGAGGACGAGGAGGAAATGAACAATGAGGCTTTACCGGAATTATTGGCTATTTTACCTCTGCGAAATATGGTTTTATTTCCTGGAGTTGTGATACCAATTACTGCAGGTCGTGATAAATCAATAAAATTGATAAATGACGCGAATGCTGCTGGTAAAATTATAGGAGTTGTTGCTCAAGTAAATGAGGAAGATGAAGATCCAACTAAAGATGATATTCATAAAATAGGTACTGTAGCCCGTATTTTGCGTGTACTAAAAATGCCTGATGGCAATATCACAGTAATTCTTCAAGGAAAAAAACGATTCGAAATTGATTCAGTTGTTTCTGAAACGCCATATATTACCGCAAAAATTAAGGAAGTTCCTGAAAAAAGACCTAAGAAAAACGATACTGAATTTGTGGCAATTCTAGATTCAATCAAAGAATTAGCGATTCAGATTATTAAAGAGAGTCCAAATATTCCTAGCGAAGCAACCTTTGCTATTAAAAATATTGAGAGCCAATCGTTTCTTGTTAATTTTGTTACTTCAAACATGAATCTATCTGTTAAAGAAAAACAAGATTTACTTGCTATTAATGGTTTGAAAGAAAGAGCTTTAGAGACGCTTCGGTATATGAATGTGGAGTTGCAAAAACTCGAATTGAAAAATGATATTCAATCTAAAGTTCGTTTTGATTTAGACCAACAACAACGCGAATATTTTCTTCATCAACAAATGAAAACCATTCAAGAAGAGTTGGGTGGAGTTTCTCAGGAAGAGGAAATGGACGAAATGTTGCAGAAGTCTTTGACTAAAAAATGGGATGAAAAAACAAAAAAACATTTCGATAAAGAATTATCTAAAATGCGACGCATGAATCCGCAAGCGCCAGATTTTGGAATTCAAAGAAACTATTTAGAGTTGTTTTTAGAATTGCCTTGGAGTGAATACTCTAAAGATAATTTCGATTTAAAGAGAGCACAAAAAATTCTTGACAGAGACCATTTTGGTCTTGAAGACGTTAAAAAAAGAATGATAGAACATTTAGCGGTTTTAAAACTGCGAAATGATATGAAATCCCCAATTATTTGTTTGACAGGACCTCCAGGAGTTGGAAAAACCTCCATTGGACGTTCTATTGCAGAAGCTTTGGGTAGAAAATATGTTAGAATTTCTCTTGGTGGTTTACGTGATGAAGCGGAAATCCGCGGACACAGAAAAACGTATATTGGTGCCATGCCCGGAAGAATTATTCAAAGTTTGAAAAAGGCCGGAACTTCAAATCCTGTTTTTGTTTTGGATGAAATCGATAAATTGTCAAATAGTAATCAAGGAGATCCTTCATCAGCATTACTGGAAGTTTTAGATCCGGAACAGAACAATTCTTTTTATGATAATTTCCTTGAAATGGGATATGATTTGTCTAAAGTGATGTTTATTGCGACGTCAAATAATATGGCTGCCATTCAACCTGCCTTGAAAGACAGAATGGAAATCATCAAAATGTCAGGTTACACGATTGAGGAAAAAGTAGAAATTGCGCGTCAGCATTTGTTTCCAAGACAATTGAAAGAACATGGTTTGACTACCAAAGATTTGACTATTGGAAAAAAACAATTAGAGAAAATCGTCGAAGGATATACCCGTGAATCGGGAGTTCGTGGTTTAGAGGCTAAGATTGCTCAAGTGATTCGTAATGCGGCTAAATCTGTTGCGATGGAAGAAGAATACAACAAAAAAGTAACAGACGCAGACATCATAAAAACATTGGGTGTCCCAAGATTAGAGAGAGACAAATACGAGAACAATGATGTTGCCGGTGTGGTAACTGGCTTGGCTTGGACCTCTGTTGGTGGTGACATTTTGTTTATAGAATCATTGCTTTCTCCAGGAAAAGGGACCATGACTATTACCGGAAATTTAGGCACGGTAATGAAAGAATCGGCCACTATTGCTTTAGAATATATCAAGGCAAATGCGGAATTTTTAGGATTGGATTCAGAGGTGCTTTCTAAATATAATATTCACTTGCACGTTCCGGAAGGTGCTACTCCAAAAGACGGTCCAAGTGCCGGAATTGCGATGTTGACGTCATTAGTTTCGTTGTTTACACAAAAACGAGTGAAGAAAAACTTGGCCATGACAGGAGAAATTACCTTGCGTGGAAAGGTTTTGCCGGTAGGTGGAATCAAAGAAAAAATTCTGGCAGCCAAGAGAGCGAATATCAAAGAAATTATTCTGTGTCACGAAAACAAAAGTGATATTGATGAAATAAAACCAGAATACTTGGAAGGACTTTCTTTTCATTATGTGAAGGAAATGAGCGAAGTATTGAAATATGCTTTGACGGATCAGAAAGTGAAAAATGCCAAGGATTTAAAATAAAAAATTAATTCCAAATTTTAAAATTCCAAATTCTAAAACCTGATTTTTAGTGGGTAGAATTTGGAATTTTTATTTGTAATTATAAGTTTCAAAGTTGCAATTTATTTTATTTATAATTTTATCTTCGCCTTTGCGTTTTACCATTCGTAAACTGCACTATAAAGCATGCTCAAAAAACTTTTATTATATTCGTTTCTTTTAGTTTTTGCTGTGTCTTACAGTCAAATAGGAGGTAAATATACGTATCAGTTTTTGAATTTGGTCACTTCGCCAAGACAAGCCGCGTTAGGAGGAAAAGTAATTACGATTTATGATGATGATGTCAATCAGGCCCATTTTAATCCAGCAACTATAAATGCTGAAATGGACAACCATTTGGCTTTGAATTATGGAAGTTATTTCAAGGAAGTGACTTACGGAACGGCTTCGTACGCGTATACATACGACCGACATTTACAAACCTTTCAGGCTGGAGTAAATTATGTAAACTATGGTAATTTTGAAGGTTACGATGAAAATGGTCAGCCAACTTCAGAATTTACCGGAAGCGAAATTGCCCTTTCTTTTGGGTATGCCTATAACATTCCCTATACCAATATCCATATAGGTGCCAGTGCCAAATTAATTTCTTCTACCTTAGAAAGTTATAATTCTTTAGGTGGTGCAATTGATATTGGAGCACTTTTTATAGATGAAAAAAATGATGTAAATTGGGGTTTAGCTATTCGAAATATCGGGACTCAATTTTCTACCTATAATGGTACTAATGAAAAGCTACCACTCGAAATCATTGCGGGCGTTTCTCAAGAATTAGAAAATGTGCCTATTCGTTGGCATCTTACTTTGGAGAATATGCAGCAGTGGAATATTACTTTTTCAAATCCGGTCAGAGCAGAATCATCGTTTGACGGCACGGAAACCCAAGAAAAAGTATCATTTGTAAATAATGCGTTTCGACATGTAATAGTAGGAGTGGAGCTTTTTCCAAAAAAAGCATTTAATTTGCGTGTGGGATATAATTTTAGAAGAGCAGAGGAATTACGCCTTCAGGAACAACGTAATTTTTCGGGAGTTTCATTAGGTTTTGGACTTAAGTTGAATAAGCTGAAATTTAATTATTCGTATTCCAGATATACATTAGCAGGAAATACAAGCCTTTTTGGGTTAACCATTAACTTTCAAGAATGATTTTTTCATTTGAATCTAATGGCAGAACAATTTGATTAATTATTAAAATATTATACTTTGAAAAAAATTACTATAGCAATTGACGGGTTTTCATCTACAGGGAAAAGTACATTGGCCAAACAGCTCGCAAATCATTTAGGATATATTTATGTTGATACCGGAGCAATGTATCGTGCCGTAACTTTATTTGCTATGCAAAAGGGTTACATAAATGCTGATTTTTTTGATAAACAAACATTAATTAATAGTCTTCCAAATATAAAATTGCAATTTAAATTTAGTGCTGATTTGGGTTTTGCCGAAATGTACTTGAATGAAGTAAACGTTGAAACAGCAATCAGAACGATTGAAGTTTCCAATTTTGTTAGTAAAGTAGCTGAAGTTTCTGAAGTTCGTGCTAAATTAGTCGAGCAGCAAAAAGAAATGGGAAAAGACAAGGCAATAGTAATGGACGGAAGAGATATTGGTACCGTAGTTTTTCCGGATGCCGAACTTAAAATTTTCATGACTGCAAGCGCAACTACAAGAGCCCAAAGACGTTACGACGAATTGATTAAAAAAGGGGATGCTGTGACATTTGATGAAGTTTTAGCAAATGTAGAAGAGCGCGATTTTATTGATACACACCGTAAGGATTCCCCTTTGGTCATGGCTGAGGATGCTATAGAAATAGATAATTCGCATTTGGATCGTGAGGAGCAATTCGAGCTGGTATTGGAATTCGTTAATGTCATTACTAAAACGCTGTAATTATTTGCAAATCTCATTTTTAATAGTAGATTTACGCCTTGTTAATTTTTCAAAAAATAAAAAACAATTCATCTCATGGGAATTAAAAATAGATTGGTATTAATGAACTTCCTTCAATTTTTTATTTGGGGTTCTTGGTTACTTACTATTGGTGCGTATTGGTTTAATAACAAGCATTGGTCTGGAACCGAGTTTGGGATTATCTTTTCTACAATGGGGATTTCTTCGGTTTTTATGCCCGCTTTAACAGGAATTATTTCAGATCGATTTATAAATGCGGAAAAATTATATGGTTTACTTCATTTTTTTGGTGCTGTAGCTTTGTTTTATTTACCGCAAGTCGATAATCCTACCACTTTTTTCTGGGTAATGCTAGTGAATATGTTTTTCTACATGCCAACGATTTCCTTGTCAATAACGGTTGCATACAATGCATTAATTGCAAAAGATATGGATGTCGTAAAAGATTATCCGCCTATTAGAATCTGGGGAACGATCGGTTTTATTGCGGCACTTTGGGTGGTTAGTTTAACGCATAATGAAACTTCTGCAAATCAGTTTTATATTGCAGGTGTGGTTTCTTTACTATTAGGCGCCTATGCCTTTACACTTCCTAAATGTCCTCCAATGTGCAAGGGAGAGAAAAGTACTTCTTTTACACAAGCTTTGGGATTGAATGCTTTTGAATTGTTTAAACAACGAAAATTTGCTATTTTCTTTATCTTTTCTATGTTATTGGGTGCTGCTTTACAATTGACTAATGCGTATGGAGATACCTATATTCATGATTTTGGTACAGTTGATGCTTATAAAGATACTATTGCTGTTAGATATCCTGCAATAATCATGTCGATTTCACAAGTTTCAGAAACACTGTTTATATTGGCTATTCCTTTTTTCTTGAGAAAATTTGGTATTAAATACGTGATGTTGTTTAGTATGCTGGCTTGGGTTTTGCGTTTTGGATTGTTTGCTTTTGGAAATCCGTCAGATGGTCTTTGGATGATTATTATGTCTTGCATTGTTTATGGAATGGCGTTTGACTTTTTTAATATCTCGGGTTCTTTGTTTGTGGAAACACAAACGGATTCAAAAATTAGAGGAAGTGCGCAAGGTCTGTTTATGATGATGGTGAATGGTTTTGGCGCCTTGATTGGTAGTTTTGCGAGTGGTTATATTATTCAAAAATATTTTACTATGGCTGATGGAAGTAAAGACTGGTTTTATATCTGGATCACTTTTGCTTCCTATGCTTTAGTACTTGCCATCATTTTTCCTTTTGTTTTTAAAGATAAATTTGGACCAAAAGTATTAGGAGAAATTAAGCATTAAATCCTTTTCTTATAGATGTAACCCGATAGCTTTAAGAGTTATCGGGTTTTTTATTGCTTAAAACCCCCAAACGTCATAACTAGCCCCGATTGCAGTGGAAATCCTCCCGATTTTTTTCGGGAGATTGCAACGAAAAGCGGGAGTAGCAGTTCATAAAAACCAAAAAACGTCCTGCTCCTGATTATCAAACAATTATCGCAGCAGAATTATTTTGCAGTTTAAGATAAATGTGTTACTTTTGCAGTCCTTTTGGTGAATAAGAGTTTCCTTTAGGGTTCAACTAATTATACAAACAACTTCTGTTGTTTTCTAGCACATTAAGAAACTCGAGAGAATACAGAATACAAATTTTTAATCAGCATGTCTGAACAAGTAAAATCACAAGAAGAGTTTTTAGCAAATTTTAACTGGCACAATTTCGAAGAAGGTATTGATGCTGTTGATGAGAAAAACTTATTAGAATTCGAAGAACTAGTTTCAAAAACATTTATCGCTACTGATCAAGAAGAAGTGGTGGATGGTACAGTTGTTAGAATTACAGATAGAGACGTTATCGTTGATATCAACGCAAAATCGGAAGGTGTTATTTCATTGAACGAATTCCGTTACAACCCAGCATTAAAAGTAGGTGATACTGTTGAAGTATTAATTGACATCCGTGAGGACAAAACTGGTCAATTAGTATTATCTCACAGAAAAGCACGTACTATCAAATCATGGGATAGAGTTATTTCGGCTAACGAAACAGGAGAAATCGTTAATGGTTTTGTAAAATGCAGAACTAAAGGTGGTATGATCGTTGACGTTTTCGGAATTGAAGCTTTCTTACCAGGATCTCAAATTGATGTTAAACCAATTAGAGACTACGATGTATATGTAAACAAAATGATGGAATTCAAAGTGGTAAAAATTAACCACGAATTCAAAAATGTTGTTGTTTCTCATAAAGCGCTTATTGAAGCGGATATCGAAATCCAGAAAAAAGAAATCATCGGTCAATTACAAAAAGGACAAGTATTAGAAGGTGTTGTTAAAAACATTACTTCTTATGGTGTCTTTATTGACTTAGGTGGAGTTGATGGATTGATTCACATTACTGACCTTTCTTGGTCAAGAATCAACCACCCATCTGAAGTTCTTGAATTAGACCAAAAATTAAATGTTGTAATCCTTGATTTCGATGACGAAAAAACAAGAATTCAATTAGGATTGAAACAATTAAATGCTCACCCTTGGGATGCTCTTGATGCTAAATTGGCAATTGGAGACAAAGTAAAAGGTAAAGTAGTTGTAATCGCTGATTACGGTGCATTTATCGAAGTTGCTGAAGGTGTGGAAGGTTTAATCCACGTTTCTGAAATGTCTTGGTCTACTCATTTACGTTCTGCTCAAGATTTCGTAAAAGTAGGAGATATTGTTGAAGCTGTTATCTTAACATTAGACAGAGATGACCGTAAAATGTCATTAGGTATCAAGCAATTGTCTCAAGATCCTTGGACTGATATCACTTCTAAATATCCTGTAGGTTCTAAACATTCAGGAATCGTTAGAAACTTTACAAACTTTGGAATTTTCGTAGAATTAGAAGAAGGAATTGATGGATTAATTTACATCTCTGACTTATCTTGGACTAAGAAAATCAAACATCCATCTGAATTTGTAAACGTTGGTGAAAAACTTGACGTAGTAGTATTAGAATTAGATGTTGACGGACGTAAATTATCTTTAGGTCACAAACAAACTACTGCTAATCCTTGGGATCAATATGAAGATTCTTTCGCAGTTGGAACTATCCACACAGGTGAAATTTCTGAAATCGTTGACAAAGGAGCTACTGTAGAATTCGGAGATGATATCGTTGCTTTCATTCCTACTCGTCACCTTGAAAAAGAAGACGGTAAGAAATTGAAAAAAGGAGAATCAGCTGATTTCAAAGTAATCGAATTCAACAAAGAATTCAAAAGAGTAGTTGCATCTCACACTGCTATCTTCCGTGAAGAAGAAGAGAAAAATGTGAAAACAGCTACTGAAAACACTTCTACTTCAAACTCATCTACAAATGCACCAGCTGCAACTTTAGGGGATAACAATGATGTATTAGCAGCCTTGAAAGCTAAAATGGAAAAGTCAGAGAAAAAATAATTTCTTAAAACTTTTTGAATATAGAAAGCTCCGCAATTTGTGGAGTTTTTTTTGTGCTTTATTTTTTTAGGAGCAGAACATTTTAATTTACTATCCACAATCTTCCCGCTGTATGCAGTATCTTTTTATTGTGCAGAAGACCTATTCAAAAATTAACTTTTCGTAACACAATATAAAGGATACTTGCTGCCATCGGGGCTAATTAGAACTAAAGTCTATTTCATCTCATTCAAAAAAATTAAACTTTAAAAATAATTTCATTTTTTAAAACCAAACGCAATTAAACACCGTAAATGAAATTATATAACTTAAAAAATAGATTTTATGAAAACTAAAAAAATTTTATCGATTGCATTATTTGCATTAGTATTTGGAGCAACTTCTTTCGCGCAAAAAACTGTTATGGTTGGTGGAGCTGCGATGTATCCAACTAAAAATATTATTGAAAATGCCGTAAACTCTAAAGATCATACTACATTAGTTGCCGCTGTAAAAGCAGCAGGTTTAGTTGAAACTTTGCAAAGTAAAGGTCCATTCACCGTTTTTGCCCCAACAAATGCAGCGTTTGATAAATTACCAAAAGGTACAGTTGAAACATTATTGAAACCTGAAAATTTAAAAATGTTGCAAACAATTCTTACCTACCATGTAGTAGCAGGAAAAATGAATGCTTCTGATATAGCAAAAGCTATTAAAATGGGAAAAGGGAAAGCTACTTTAAAAACGGTTAGTGGTGGAACTTTGACAGCATGGATGAAAGGAAAAAATTTATACATTACAGATGAGAATATGAATAATGCTAAAGTAACAATTGCCGATGTGAACCAATCAAACGGTGTGATTCACGTGATTGATGCTGTTGTATTGCCTAAAAAATAATTTTAGATTAAAGGTTGATATTTTGTTAGTCTTAAGAGCTCTGCAACTTGCAGGGCTTTTTTGTATAAAAAAATCCCAATTCTAAAAATAGAATTGGGATTTTATATTTTGTTAAAAAAGCAATTATCGTAAGCTGGCTCCAAGTTCAGTTTCAAAATTATTTTGCAACTTGCTCATAATTTTATCAATTTGTGTATCGGTCAAGGTTTTAGAACTGTCTTGAATAGTAAAACTTAATGCGTATGATTTTTTGCCTTCAGGAAGATTTTTTCCTTCATACACATCAAATAAATTAATGTCTTTTAAAAGTGTTTTCTCTGTTTGGCGCGCAATATTGTAAATGCTGTCATACGTTATGTTTTGATCAATTAGCAACGCCAAATCCCTACGAACTTCCGGGTATTTAGGAATCTCACTGTATTTAATCTTGGTAGAAATCAATTTTAAAATTAAAGCCCAGTTAAAATCTGCAAAAAAGACTTCTTGTTTGATTCCAAAATGTTTTAATACTGATTTTTTAACTACTCCTAATTCTACTACTATTTCGGTTCCAACGCTAATAGCAATCCCCTCAGAAAACACATCCGAAGTTACTGGTACGTTTTGTGTTTTTTGAATGCCTAATCTAGAAAGAATTCCATTTACATATCCTTTAAACAAAAAGAAATCAGATGGTTTTTGTGTATTAGTCCAATTTTCTTGATTTCTATTTCCGGAAAGAAATAAAGTCAAATGCTTTTTCTCTTCGTAACCGGCAAGATAGTTATGGTATGTTTTTCCAAATTCAAATAATTTCAAATCAGCATTTTTACGATTGATATTGTAAGAGATTGCTTCTAGTCCTGAAAACAACAAAGATTGACGCATTGTGGCTAAATCAGCACTTAACGGATTCAACATTGTTACGTTGTTTGCCGGATTCAAAACTTCTGAAAGGTCAACATAAGATGCAGTTGTCAATGAATTTGCCATCATTTCATTAAATCCTTGAGAATTTAACTGCGTAGCAATTACATTTTGTATTTTGTAGTCTTCGTTTCTTGGAGAATTAGAAACCGTGGCATTTAGTTTTTTAGAAAAATTAATGTTGTTGTATCCATATACTCTCAATATTTCTTCAATAACATCTATTTCTCTCTGAACATCAACACGGTAGCATGGAATAGTTAATCCTAATCCTGCATCAGAAACGCTGTTTACCTTGATGTCTAATGAAACTAATATTTTCTTAATAGTGTCTTTCGGTAATTCCTGTCCAATAATTTTAGCCACTTTGCTGAAGTTTAAAAACACAGAAAAATCTTCAATTTTCTTTGGATAAACATTAATTACATCCGATGTTATTTCTCCGCCGGCTACTTCTTGAATCAATAAAGCAGCACGTTTCAAAGCATATTCTGTAATAGTTGGGTCAATTCCTCTTTCAAAACGGAAAGAAGCATCGGTATTCAATTGATGTCTTTTGGCAGTTTTACGAATGCTTACCGGATTGAAATAAGCACTTTCTAAAAATATAGAATTGGTGCTTTCCGAAACGCCGGATTTTTTTCCACCAAAAACTCCTGCAATACACAAAGGTCCTTTTTCGTCACAAATCATTAAATCTTCTTCGTGTAAGGTTCTTTCAATATCGTCAAGAGTAGTAAATTTTGTTCCCGCAGGAAGCGTTTGAACTACTATTTTACCGTTAATTTTTGAAGCATCAAAGGCGTGAAGCGGCTGACCTAATTCATGTAAAACGTAATTAGTGACATCGACAATATTGTTTTTTGGATTTAATCCAATCGCTTTCAATCTATTTTGCAACCAAGCTGGTGATGGTTTTACTTCGATACCAGAAATTGTCACTCCGCAATATCTGGGAGCAAGTTTAGGTTCTTTTACATCAATATCAATTTTCAAAGTTCTTTTATCCACTCTGAAATTACTCACTGAAGGTGTTATCAACTCAACATTAACGCCACTTTGTAACATTCCGGCTCTCAAATCACGTGCAGTCCCTAAATGGCTCATGGCATCGGCACGATTGGGTGTTAATCCAATTTCGAATACTTCGTCATTTTCAATTTTGAAAACAGTCGCTGCAGGAGTTCCCGGTACTAATGCATCATCTAATATCATAATTCCGTCATGGCTTTCACCAAGACCTAATTCATCTTCGGCACAAATCATTCCGTGACTTTCCTGTCCGCGTATTTTTCCTTTTTTGATCGAAAAAGCAACCCCTGCCGCATCGTATAATGTAGTTCCAATTGTGGCGACTGGCACTTTTTGTCCCGCAGCAACATTGCTGGCACCGCAAACAATCTGAACAGGAACGCCATCTCCTAAATCTACGGTCGTTATCTTTAATCTGTCGGCATCCGGATGTTGTATGCAGGTAAGAACATGCCCCACAACAATGCCTTCTAATCCACCTTTTACGGATTGGTATTTATCAACAATTTCTACTTCCAGACCTAAATCAGTTAGTAATGCTGCTGTTTCTTCGGATTTCCAGTCTATTTTAATGAATTGTTTTAACCAGTTGTAAGATATTTTCATCTGTCAATTTTAATGAGATTACTTCGTCAGTTCGACCTTGGGTCTCTGGTGCAAATATAAGGATTGCAGTTTGGAGTAAGAAACAATTTTTTTGGTTTTTTATAACTGATTTAGTGTATCATATAAGTATTTAAAATATGAATTCAATAGTATTAGTTATAAATAAACATGAATTAAATAATAAATTTAAGTTAAAAAAATAGATATGAAAATTTAATGCTATTAGTTGAATGAATTGTGCTATTCTAAGAATAAGGATGAAGGTATATTTGATAAAATATAAAAAGAGAACGACATGGATAACGTGGTAAAAAGACCTGATTTTAAGGCAACATATGACAATTATATAGGGGGTAAATTTGTTGCGCCAATTAGTGGGCAATATTTTGATGTTGTTTCGCCGATAGACGGAAAAGTATTTACAAAAGCCGCACATTCAACTAAAGCAGATTTAGATTTGGCAGTAGATGCTGCTCATGAAGCTTTCCAGACATGGGGGAAAACATCTGTTACGGAACGCAGTAACTTATTGAATAAAATTGCTCAGGTTATGGAAGATAACCTTGAATATCTTGCTACTGTTGAGACCATTGACAATGGAAAAGCCATTCGGGAGAGTTTAGCTGCCGATATGCCTTTGGCAATTGATCACTTCAGATATTTTGCAGGTGTAATTCGCGCTGAGGAAAGTTCCATAGCTGAACTGGATTCGCAAACTGTTTCTATAGCTTTAAGCGAACCTTTGGGAGTAATTGCCCAAATTATTCCTTGGAATTTCCCAATTTTAATGGCTGTTTGGAAATTAGCGCCTGCATTAGCAGCAGGAAATACAGTCGTTTTAAAACCCGCGGAAAGTACACCAATCTCCATTATGGTTTTGATGGAATTGATTGGCGATATTTTGCCTCCGGGAGTAATAAATATTGTTAATGGTTTTGGTGCTGAACTTGGAAGAGCTTTGGTAACCAATAAAAAAGTGTCGAAAGCAGCTTTTACAGGTTCTACAACAACTGGTCGTTTAGTAATGCAATACGCTACCGAAAATATTATTCCGGTTACTTTAGAGCTTGGAGGAAAATCTCCAAATATCTTCATGAAGTCCGTTGGGGATGCTGATGATGATTTCTTTGATAAAGCAATTGAAGGTGCCGTTATGTTTGCTTTAAATAACGGTGAAATTTGTACTTGTCCGTCCAGATTATTAGTGCATGAAGATATTTATGATAAATTCATAGCGCGAGTAATTGAAAGAACTGCAGCCATAAAACTAGGAAATCCTTTAGACAGAAGTACTATGATGGGAGCACAAGCTTCTTTAGTTCAAAAAGAAAAAATCCTGACTTATATCAAATTAGGGAAAGAAGAAGGGGCAGAACTTTTGATTGGTGGTGAAGAAAATAAATTAGACGGAGATCTTGAAGGAGGTTATTATATCAAACCAACACTTTTCAAAGGGCATAATAAAATGCGTATTTTTCAAGAAGAGATTTTTGGACCGGTTTTAGCAGTTACCACTTTCAAAACTACTGAAGAAGCTATTGCTATTGCAAATGATACAATGTATGGTTTGGGAGCTGGACTCTGGACACGTGATGCACACGAAATTTATCAGGTTCCAAGAGCGATTCAAGCAGGCCGTGTTTGGATTAATCAGTACCATTCTTATCCTGCGGGAGCTCCTTTCGGAGGTTATAAACAATCAGGTATTGGTCGTGAAAACCACAAAATGATGCTTGGACACTACCGTCAGACAAAAAATATGCTGATTTCTTATGATAAAAAGAAATTAGGTTTCTTTTAGTTAATTACTAATTATTGGTTAGTGATAAACCTGACAGATTGTATAATTTGTCAGGTTTTATTTTAAATAAATTATACCAACCGTTACTACGACTAATTAGATTTTTTTATTTAGAAATTTTTTTTTCTTTGAACCATTAAGAAATTAAGGTTCATTAAGGCTAAAAACTTAACTTTCTTAATTTCTTAATGGTTAAGAAGTATAATAAATTTTAGCCTCACTTAGCGGACAATCTATTAAATAAACATACAATGACAAGAAGAATCGATGCCACAGAAAAAGCAATAGAATTAATTCAAATATTGCAGGAAAAACACGGTGATTTGATGTTTTATCAAGCAGGAGGTTGTTGTGAAGGAACACAGCCACAATGTTTTGAAAAAGGCGGTTTTTACCAACGAATGGGAGATGTTTGTATCGGAATAATCGAAAACACGGAATTCTGGGTCGATAAGGATTTATTCGAATATTGGAAGCATGCACATTTTACTTTGGATGTAATTGATGCGTTTGGAGTAGGAGGATTTTCTTTAGAAACACCATTAAAGAAAACATTCCGAATTGAATACCGGATTTTCACATCAGAAGAAGAGCAATCGCTAGAGCCAGTAAAATATATTGAATAATCTAGTTTACTACATATAACAATTGATACTGCTTTGGCGTAATTCCTTCGTGTTTTTTAAACAACCGTATAAAGTAATTACAATTTTCAAATCCTGATAAATACCCAACCTCATTAATTTGTATCGAAGGATTTTTTAGTAATTGTTTGGCACACTTCATTTTTTCGCTAATCACAAATTCTATAGGGCTCATCCCTAATTCTCTTTTGAAAAAACGATATAAAGAAGTCGTACTCATGCATGCTTTTTCACTTAAATGTTTCATGCTTATATTTTCCTTCAAATTCAATCGGATGAATTCTACGACTTGTGTAATCGGATTTTTTGGATCGGCAAATAAACCATCGTCTATTGCTTTTGCAGTTTGTGTCTGAATAATTCGAATTAATAATTCCTGCAAAGTCAAATCGGCCAAAGCATCTTTAGTAATTGACGTGCTCATGCATTCTTTGATCAATTTATTAATTGTCGTTGCCAATTCCACATTGTTATAAAAGAAATAATTTTGGTAATTCAATTGCCAGAATTGGTCTTTTCCTTCTTTTGGGTAGCGTTCGTTTAAAAACTGTAAAGTATCGGTAATTTTAGTTTGGTCTATCGCCAAAGCCAAACACTGTGTCGGATTATTTTTTGAAGCTTCGGGAAAATCGATTTTCATTTCTACATTCGAGGGAATGACAACAGTTTCACCCGGTAAATAGACAAAACTTGGGTCGTCAAAAAGATGCATTATTTTTTTGCCACGCAACATACTAGTTACCAAAAAATCATTAAACTTCAAAGGAACTAATGCCGAAGATTCATAGGTTTCAAATAGGTTTAGTTCACAATGGTTTAAAGAGTAAACCGTTCTGTTTTCAACTAATGTTTTTAACGATTTCTCGTTTGATAAATGGGGTGGATTTATAAAAGCGCGGGTATTATTCATAGTTTTAAACTTTAAAAAGACAAAGCTTAAATTTAATAAAAATAACTAGAACCAGAACACTGTTTAACAAAATTTAAATTATTTCTTCCACATGTTTTTTGATGTTCTCCGCAATTTTATGTGTAGGTAAATCATTTTCATCGCTTCCAAAAGGATCTTCAATTTCCTCAGCAATTAATTCTAAACTCGCCAAAACATAAAAAATAAATACTACAACTGGAACTACATAATAACCCAAACTGAAAGAATATCCAAAAGGCAATGTCATCACATAAAAAAAGATGAATTTTTTAAGAAAGGCACTGTAGGAGTAGGGAATAGGAGTGTTTTTGATTCGTTCGCAAACACCACAAATATCAGTAAATGATTTTACTTCCTCGTTTAATATAATTAGTTGATCGCCAGTTATTTTTTTGGAGTCGTATAAATCATTAATCTTATGAAATAACATTTTAGCAACTTGATTGGGCTTGTGTTTGTGATGATCAATTTCTAAATCAACATCTTCAAACAATTGTTTGCTGGTATCCTCATCGTTCAAATGTTTATGCAAAATGGAAGCATAACCGGGAATCATTTTTCGAAAGTACTTCCTGTCTTTTTCATCATGCAAAATAGCCGATAATTTAATGGCTAAATTACGGCTGTTATTTACTAAAGCACCCCACATTTTACGACCTTCCCACCAACGATCATAAGCAGTATTGGTTCTAAAAACCAGCAATAATGAAATTACGAAACCAAGCATTCCGTGCATGATCGTAATATTTTTCACATAACTATCGTCCGCTAATTTCAAATATTCGACTTCTAAATAACCGATAATTCCGGAATACAATCCAATAGCGAACATTATTGGCATTAATGTTCTAAAAGTGTCCGCTTTGTGAAAACGAAAAATAAATGTGAACCAGTCTTTTGTATTATATGAAACCATTTAAGATACTTTTTTTAACAAAAGTAAATTAAAAATTAAGATTACCTGCTAATTCTCGAAGCGCAATTTCAGATAATTTTCCTTGAAATTGAGCATTTGTGTAACGTACTTTGGCATTCACATAATTCAATTGTGCGGTTCTGAATTCTAAAGTAGTGATAGTCCCAATTCTGAATTTGTCTAAAGTAATATTTAGATTTTGTTTGGCAATCGACTCGTTTTTTTCCTCTAAAGCAATCAATTCTAAATTAGTCAAATACGTTTGATAGGAAGTAGCCAATTGTGAGTTCAAAGCTAAATTTTGCTGATCTATATTTAACTTCGAATTTTCAATTTGAATCTTGGCTATTTTTTCATTTCGATTTTGTGAAAAACCATCAAATATGTTCAACGAAGCACTAAAACCATAATTAAAACCTCTGGATTGCGATTGTGTCACAAATCCAAGACTAGATTGGCTCTCAGAGAAATTATAGGCGGTATTCACTCGAACGGTAGGATAACGTGCTGCTTTAATTTGCTTTAATTCTAATTCGGCAACTCTTTTATTGATGATCTGGGCTTCTAATTGCGGATTTTGCTTTTCGGCTAAGGCTCTTAGTTCTGGAAGTAACAATAATGCATCCACTTCAAGCTGATCAATTACTTTGAAATCAGTGGTAACATCTCTGGCTAATAGTTGATTTAATAAAATTTTACTGTTGGCGTACAATTCTTTTTGTCTTAATGATGCAACCTGATCGGTATTTAAATCTACTTGGGCATTCAAAACCTCTAATTTTGATGCTTTTCCAATGGTAAATCTATTTTGTGCCAAAGTCAATCGCTGATTCGAAATAACAATGGTCGTATCCAAAGCAACTAATTGCTGTTGTTGCTGAACCAAATCATAATAGGCAGCATTCACGTCACTGATTCTGGTGATGACAGTTAACTTTAATTGTGCTTCACCTAATTTTTGTAATTCTTTCAATTGATCCAGTCTGGCAAACATTCGGAATCCGTCAAAAACAGTCCAATCTAATCCAACGCCATACGTTAAACTATTGTTTTTGGCATTGTCTAATTCGGTTTCTGTTCCGTCCTGACGTGTTTGGGAACTGTTTTGAATACTGTTATTATCCACAACACTAGCAGTTACGGTTGGCAACATTCCAGCATTTCCAATCGCTGTATTTGTTTGTTGTATCGTTAAATTATTGGTGGCAATTTTTATTTCGTAATTGTTTTCTAATGCTATTTTTACAGCACTTTCCAATGTTAAAACTTCTTGAGCATTGGTTTTTACAATACAAAGTAGGACTAGTATAAAGCTTTTAAATAGTATTTTAGTATGTGTCATAATTATATTTTTTAGCCACGAATCAACGAATTTTATATGAAATCCGCATGCATCAATTTAATCCGCGGCATCAGCGTTCCATTCAAATTATTTAACTTCTTTTTCATATTCTTCAATATGGTCAAATTCAGGATAGTGTTTTCGTGCTCTAGACCACATTAAATACATGGCTGGAATAACAAATAACGTTAAAATCAAAGAGAAAATAGTTCCCCCTACAATCACAACTCCCATCCCAATTCTACTGGTGGATGCTTCACCCAAAGACAAAGCAATAGGCAAGGCTCCTAATGAAATGGCTAAACTCGTCATTAAAATAGGGCGAAGTCTTGCTTCGGAAGCTTCTAATATGGCTTCCAGTTTTGGTATCCCTTCTTCTCTCAGTTTATTGGCAAACTCCACGATCAAAATTCCATTCTTGGTCACTAATCCAATGAGCATTACAGTTCCAATTTGGCTAAAAATATTCCAAGTCTGATCAAACAACCAAAGAGAAAACAAAGCTCCTGCTACGGCCATTGGTACAGTCAAAATAATAATTAACGGATCGATAAAACTCTCAAATTGTGCGGCTAGAATCAAAAATATTAACAATAATGCCAATCCAAAAGCGAAAGAAGTATTAGAACTACTCTCGACAAAATCTCTGGATTCTCCTCCTAAATCAGTTGTGAAAGAATCATCAAGTACTTTCGCTTTGATTTCATTCATAGCATCAATACCATCACTAATACTTTTGCCTGGAGCTAGTCCGGCAGTTACTGTAGCTGACATATATCGGTTGTTATGGTATAATTGAGGCGGATTACTTTTTTCTTCAATTCGGACTACATTGTCCATTTGAATTAATTCGCCAGTACTGTTTTTAACATACATAGAAGTTAAATCCAGAGGTTTAGATCGGTCTTTTTGTTCAAATTGCCCAATGACTTCATATTGTTTTCCGTTGCGCATAAAGTAACCAAAGCGTTGGCCACTTAGAGAGAGTTGTAAGGTTTGAGCGATGTCCATAACAGAAATCCCTAAACTTTTTGCTTTTTCCCGATCAATTGTAACGTTGATTTCAGGTTTGTTAAATTTTAGATTTACATCGGTAACCGAAAACGTAGGGTTTTTAGCTGCCTCATCCATAAATTGCGGAATTTTCTCTTGCAATTTTTCAAAATTTGGTGCCTGAATTATGTATTCAATGGGCAAACCTCCTCGTCTGTTTACTGCAATAGTAGGTTCTTCAATAACGGAAGTTCTAATTTCGGGGTATTTTTTTGTTAATCGGTTTAATTTTTCGGCAATTTCTTTTTGAGAACTTTCTCTTTCACTAGTTTCTGAGAGGGCCATTCGAATCATGCCACTATTTACGGAAGAGGACCCAAAACCAGGAGATGTGATTACTAAAGCAACCTCTTTTTCCGGAATAGAATCATCTACTAATTGTGATAATTCCTGCATAAAGCGATCCGTATATTCATAAGAGGAACCTTCAGGAGTTGTCATTCGCATGACAAGAGCACTTCGGTCATCATAAGGTGCAGTTTCTTTTTGTAATAAATTAAAAAAGATATAAATTAATCCGAAACAACCGATAAGAATTGGAAAACTAAGCCATTTTTTTTTCATAAATGTACTTAAGGCATCGGCGTAGCCGCTATTTAATCGTTGGTAAAAAGGTTCTGAATAGATGTAAAACTTTGATTTTTTTTGTGCTCCGCCTTTCATCAAATAGGCGTTTAGCATTGGAGTCAGCGTCAAGGAAACAAAAGCTGAAATTAATACTGCAGCACCTATGACGACGCCAAATTCTCGGAAAAGACGTCCTACAAATCCTTCGAGAAAAATCACCGGCAAAAATACGGCTGCCAAAGTAATTGAAATCGAGATTACGGCAAAAAATATTTCATTGGAACCTTTTATAGCTGCCTCAATTGGCGACATTCCTTCTTCGACCTTCTTAAAAATATTTTCAGTGACAACAATTCCATCATCTACGACCAATCCTGTAGCAAGAACAATAGCGAGTAAAGTCAATACATTTATGGAGAACCCAAAAAGATACATGATAAAGAAAGTCGCAATCAGCGAAACGGGAATATCAATTAAGGGTCTAAAGGCAATTGCCCAGTCTCTAAAGAATAAATAAATGATTAGAATTACCAGAATAATAGAAATCAGCAAGGTTTCGGCTACTTCGGTTACTGATTTTTTGACAAAAACGGTACTGTCAATAACAATGTTTAGTTTGATATCTTTGGGTAAATCCTTTTTTAGATTATCATATTCTTTGTAAAATTCTTTCGAAATATCTAAATAGTTGGCCCCGGGAAGCGGGACAATTGCTACACCCACTAAAGGCAAACCAGACTGAGTCATCTTTGTTTCTAAATTTTCCGGACCTAAAACAGCTGTACCGATATCTTTAAAAAGCACGGTTTTTCCTCCTTCGGATCGAATAATGATATTATTAAATTCTTCGGGAGTAGAAAGATTTCCAACCGTTTTTACCGTCAGTTCAGTATTGTCTCCCGTTATTTTACCGGACGGCAATTCAACATTTTGTTGATTTAAAGCATCTCTCACTTCAGCTACAGAGCATCCATAAGAGGCTAACTTGACAGGGTCAATCCACAATCGCATTGCAAATCTTTTTTGTCCCCAAATCTGGACTCCGCTGACACCGGGAATGGTCTCTAATCTTTGTGCGATAACATTCTCGGCGTAGTCACTTAATTCTAAAGAATTTCTGGAATCACTTTGAACTGTCATCGAAATAATTGCACGACTATCCGCATCGGCCTTAGAAACAACCGGAGGCGAATCAATATCCTGCGGCAAACTGCGTACGGCTTGGGAAACTTTATCCCGAACATCATTGGCTGCAGCTTCGAGATCTTTATCTAAATTAAATTCAACAGTAATATTACTGCTTCCTTGCACGCTCGAAGAAGTAATATTTCGAATTCCTTCAATCGAGTTAAGTGCTTTTTCTATAGGTTCCGTAATTTGAGATTCTATAATATCGGCATTTGCACCGGCATAATTGGTACGGATCGAAACTTGTGCAGGATCAATCGAAGGAAATTCGCGAACACCCAGAAAAGTATAGCCTATTATTCCAAACAATACGATTGCTAGGTTGAGAACAATTGTCAGTACGGGTCTTTTAATACTTGTGGTTGATAAACTCATTTTTTTTTGGGAATTATGAGTTATGAGTTATGAATTATAAGTTTCATTTAAAAACGTATGATTCATAATTCATAATTAAAATTATTTTATAATTACTTTGACAGGAGTTTCATTTTTTAATGACATTATACCGCTGGTAATAACGGTATCGCCTGCTTTTAAGCCGGAAAGCACTAAAATTGACGCATCAGTTCTGGTAGCAGTTTCTATCATTACTTCTTTGGCTTGACCATTACTGGAAATAAAAACTTTTTTTCCATTTTGTATTGGAATGATAGCTTCTGTAGGAAGGATAATAGCATCTTTTATAATATCCAAAGGTAATTCGACATCCGCAAATGTTCCCGGTAATAACTTGCCGTCCTTATTATTTGCAATGGCACGTACTTGTAATGTTCGGGTACTCACTGCAATTTCGGGATCAATAGCATATACAGTAGCTGTATATTTTTTATCAGACCCTGCAATTTTAAATGTTATAGTTGTATTTTTTTTAACTTGATTGGCATACTTTTCTGGAATTGAAAAGGTAATTTTTAGTTTCCCAACGTTCACCAACTTAGCAACTAATACTGTTGGCGTAATATAAGTTCCTGGTGAAATGGAGCGTAAGCCTATTTTTCCGGAGAAAGGCGCTCGTACTGATGTTTTTGCAATTTGGACTTTAATCAACTGACTTTGGGCTTGTGCCGATTTTAAATCAGCACGTGCCAAATCATATTCTTCCTGACTAATAGCTTCTTTTTGAAGTAATAATTTGGCTCTTCTTTCATTTTCTGAAGCCAATCCTTCTGCTGTAGAAGTTTGTCTCAATTGGGCTCTTAACTCTAAATCGTTGACCTTAAAAAGTACTTGCCCTTTGCTCACATTACTTCCTTCCTGAAAATAAATTCCTTCAACGATACCAGAAACTTCACTACGAATCTCCACTTGTTCATTTGCTTCAATTGAACCGGAAAGTGATAAATTATTATCAAATGTTTGGTATTTTACAACTATACCGCTTACGTTTATTTGTTTCCCTTTTCCTTTTAAATCATTTAAATCTCCGTTTTTACTTTTGTTCTCTGAAATTCGATAAACAATAAATCCGATTATTCCGATAGTTAACAAGGCGTAGACAAGGTGTTTTATTTTCATAGTTGTTTTATAATGTAAGATTAGGTATCAATAATTTTAGTTAAATACAAATCTAATATTTACGAATGGGAATGGGCGAGTAGTTAATTTTTATTTAACTTTTGCACAAACAAAATTAAATGGTGCAAAATTTAACAATAACAAATAAATGTGGTAACGCTCGTTTTCCAATTCTTTATGACTGTAAAAAAGTGAAATGGTTTAATCAATATTATGAAAAATTGTATTTTGTTTAAAATAAATTCAAGAGAGTAGAACTAAAATTAATTAAAATGTCGCTTCTTGATTTAACTAATATAATTCCAAATATTTTTCTTTTTGGTCATTTCAATAAAAACGGTTCTCAAAGCTGCATGCTCCGGTTTTTGCATGCCCGCATCTTCTTTAAGTAATTGTAAAGCGTAATTTCTGGCTAATGCCAAGGTATCTCTGTCCCGAACCAAATCAGCAATTTGAAGATTAAGCACCCCGCTTTGTTGGGTTCCCATTAAATCCCCCGGCCCACGTAATTTTAAATCCACTTCGGCAATTTCAAAACCATCATTGGTTTGCACCATTGTTTCCATACGGGTTTTACTGTCCGAACTCAATTTATGACTGGTCATCAGGATGCAATAACTTTGTTCCGCACCACGACCCACGCGACCGCGAAGCTGATGCAGCTGTGACAATCCAAAACGTTCCGCACTTTCTATAATCATTACACTGGCGTTAGGAACATTCACGCCGACTTCAATCACGGTGGTGGCGACCATAATATTGGTTTTTCCTTCCGAGAAGCGTTTCATTTCGGCATCTTTATCCGCCGGTTTCATTTTTCCGTGAAGGATTGAAATTGAATATTGTGGCAACGGAAAATCTCTGGAAACACTTTCGTAACCGTCCATTAAATCCTTGAAATCCATTTTTTCCGATTCCTGAATCAGCGGATACACAATATAGATTTGGCGACCCAAAGCAATTTCGTCCCGCAGAAATTTCCAAACCTTCAATCGGTTGCTGTCAAAACGATGTACGGTCTGAATGGGTTTTCGTCCCGGAGGCAATTCATCAATTACGGAAATGTCTAAATCGCCATACAAACTCATCGCCAAAGTTCGGGGAATAGGCGTGGCGGTCATCACCAAAACGTGTGGCGGAATCACATTTTTCTTCCACAATTTAGAGCGCTGTTCTACACCAAAACGGTGTTGTTCATCAATCACAGCCAGTCCTAAATTCTTGAATTTTACTTTATCTTCCAGTAAAGCATGGGTTCCGATAAGAATGTGTAACGTACCGTTTTCCAGTTCTTCATGGATAATTCTGCGTTGCGCTATTTTAGTGGAACCCGTTAGGATTCTGATATTTATGTTTAACGTTTCGGCCAATTCGGATAAACCAATAAAATGCTGATTTGCCAAGATTTCAGTGGGAGCCATCAAGCACGCTTGGAAGCCATTATCAAGTGCCAAAAGCATGCTCATAAAAGCCACAATGGTTTTTCCGGAACCTACATCACCTTGCAGCAAACGGTTCATTTGGGCGTTGCTGCCCATGTCGGTTCGGATTTCCTTAATCACTCTTTTTTGGGCATTTGTCAATTGAAAAGGCAAATGATGCTGATAAAAATCATTGAAATTTTCGCCAACTGTGGTAAACGGATGTCCTTTTATCTTATGTTTCCGAATGAGATTTTTCGTAATTAATTGCAACTGAATAAAGAATAATTCTTCGAAGATTAATCGGAATTTGGCTTTTGCCAAAACGTCAGCGCTTTTTGGAAAATGAATGTTGAATAAAGCTGCTTTTTTAGGAATCAGTTTCAATTCGTTGATTAAATAATCTGGTAAAGTTTCCGTGAATAACGCTTGCGTTTCCAGAAACAATTGTTGCATCAGTTTATTAATCACTCGGTTTGAAATCCCACGATTCGTCAAGGTTTCTGTCGAAGGATACACAGGCTGCATCGCCGAACGGAGACTTTGTTCGTGTTCGCTCATCAGTTCGATTTCTGGATGGGCCATATTGAACGCATTCCCAAAAGACGTGCATTTACCGAATATCACGCAAATTTCATTAAGCTTTAAACTCTCCCGAATCCATTTGTGACCTTGAAACCAAACGAGTTCCATTTGGCCCGTATCATCCACAAAAGTAGCGACTAAACGTTTTTGGTTTCTGCCAAATTCTACGGTTTTGATGTTGATGATTTTACCGATTATTTGAACTTCGGCACTATTGTTTTGCAGTTCGTTGATCTTGTAATACCGCGTTCTGTCAATGTATCTGTTTGGAAAAAAATTAATCAAATCCACGTACTTATAAATCCCCAATTCCTTACGCAGCAATTCGCCCCGATTGGGACCAACACCTTTGAGGTATTCGATGGGAGTAAGTAGGAGGTTTTGCATTTAGATTTTTTTGGACACCGATAAAACGGATTTGCTTCTCTCGACTTCGCTCGAGATCACAAAAACACAGATTAAAACGGATTTTTAATTTGATGGAGCGAAGATAGTTTTTTGTTTGGAAATTTGGAAATGGGTTTAATTGGAATTGCTGTAAGAAAATTGATATATTTGAGAAAAAAAAATGATATGAGTGGATCAATTTTTGAATTATCATCTAATGTAAATTTCAAATTTGAAAAGAAAACTTTTTCTGAAATGATTAATGAACGAAGTTTTGAAACCAAACAAGATATTTCTTTTTCTAACTGCATTTTTAATGAAGCTGTAATTCTAGAAAATATTATTGCTAGAGAAATATTATTTTTTGAATGTCATTTTAAAAATCAATTTTATTTAGGAAAATCAGTTTTTCATTATATATCATTTTATGGATGTACGACAGAAAGTGATATTGACATTATTTCCAATACAGCTGACGCACTATCCTTTAGAAGTTTAAAAGTAAGAGAACTCGAAATTAATGGAAATTATCAATCAATTCAGTTCGTGTCATCAAAAGCTGAAAAAGTTTTAGTCAATGATGTGAATAATAATCATTCTCATCGTGAATCTAAAATTGAGTTTTTAGTAGAAAATGAATTTCAAGAATTGAAATTAGAGTGTTCAACTTCTTTTTCTCAAATAATATTTAAAGGGGGATTTTATAAATCTTTATTTTTTGAGGGTGAATTTAAAAAGAAAATTCTATTTAGTGGAGTTATTAAAATTGATAATCTTTATTTTGAGTCTTCTGTGTTTCATAACAGAATTGATTTTGAAGAAGGTGATTTTGAATATGTTAGCTTTTATAGAAGTTCTTTCTATGGTTTAGTTTATTTAAATGATATGTATTATGTTAATACTAAACCAAGAAGTCTTAAAATAAAAGATTTATCGTTTCATTCATCAAATTTTGAAAAAGATGTTACAATTCATATCTCAAAAATAGAAAGCTTTAACTGCTCTAATTGTAATTTTAAAGAAGTATTCAATCTAAATAATTTTAGTAAAGAAAAATTAGTATCTGAGATGGTTTCCATAGGTTTCAATGGAATTAATCAAGGTAGTATTATTATTGAACAAATTTATGCTCATATTGCTTTAGCGGGTATTAACCTTGGCAATATCTATTTTAAAGACCTAGATATTTATATTATATCTATACTCGATTATCAAAATAATGGATCTCTTACATTTTCAAATATAAAATCTGGGGATTATTTTATAATTCAGAATACAATATCTGGTAAAATGAATTTTTTAAATTCTGACATTAATCTTTTTAATGAAATTATAATTGCGAATAGCGACATAGATGGCGCAAATTTTAATAAATATCCAATAAAAATTTTATCTCAAAGTAAAAGCCCAATATTAGGTTATGGAATAGATAAAAGATTTTTGAGAATTTCAAATTTAAAAAATGTTTATAATCAATTAAAAAAGATAGCAAAAACAAAAGGTGATATTGATACTGCAAATAGGTATGAATCTTTAGAACATAAACAATTATTATTAAGTAAAAAAATTGGGTTTGATAGTGTTCTATTATTTTTAAATTACGTTTCCAATGATAATGGAAGAAGTTGGTTTAGAGGAGTTTTTTTTACACTGACTATAGGACTTATATTTTTTATTATATACCTCAAGACAATTGGCATTGAATTTTATTTTAATCAATATTATCAAGATTATGTAATTTTTATAACCTCTTTTCCTAAATTAGAATTAAAAGAGTATTCTAATTTAAATGAAGGATGGAAAACACAACTTGTAGTTTGGCTATCCCGCATCTTCATAAGTTATGGGATTTACCAAACAATATCTGCATTTCGAAAATATGGTAAAACTTAAAGTATTTTGTTACTAATTAATAATGTGAATTTCGACTTAAACACAATATCTTCGCAAAAATAAAAAGCTTAAAAAATGACAACTCATCTCGCATTGCTTCGCGGCATCAATGTTTCCGGTCACAGTATGATAAAAATGGAGGCGCTCAAAACAACTTTGGAAGCCATTGGTTTTCAAAATGTGCTAACCTACATTCAATCGGGAAATGTTTTTGTGGACACGGAAGAAGAAAGTCCTGCGAAAGTTGGTTTTCTAATCAAGCAGGAAATTTTCAAGGTTTTTGGTCATGAAGTGCCTGTTGTGGTTATTGCCAAAGAAGACTTGGAAGCGTGTTTCAAGAACAATCCTTTCTTGAAGGAAAAAGATAGTGACAGCAAGAAGTTATACGTAGCGTTTATTTCGACCACCTTGCAAAGTACCAGTATGAATGATTTGAAAATTAGCCAATTTAAACCGGATGAAGCCAGTATTGATGCCAGCAGAATTTTTATTAAATACGCTGTTGGAGCCGGAAAAACCCGATTCGACCAAAAATACATCGAGAAAAAATTGAATGTTACCGCAACAATCCGCAATTGGAATACGGTGACGCAGTTGTTGAAAATCTACGAGGAAAGATAAGCAAAGTACTTTACGGGTAAAAAAAAAGCCGCAGATTCGCAGATTTTTTAAAATCAGTGAATCTGCTGCCATTGATTTATAAGCAACTGTAAACCGTTTAACAGGGTTAATTTTAGCGGCTTTTTCACTTGAGAAAAAAATAATTATAATTTGACGCAACCTTTTGCAAGAAGTAGCATCTATGTTATAAGTTTAAAAACTATAGCATATAACATTTTACTATTCTAGTTAAAAAGTAAATTATAAGTGCGTATTAAAAACATTTTTCATAAAGTTTAGTTTTGGTTAATTTTAGAATGATGAAGCACTTTTGCTAAAGAGTACTCAGAAGTTGAAAAACTTTTGGTGCTCTTTTTCTATTTTTAAACGAATAAAAGAAGGGTCTTTCAATAAAAATAATAGGTGGTACGAACAAAAAAATTATATTTACGTACTGATTAATTCATTCAAAACCTCGTCTTTATTTTGCAAAATCTAATATTTAACGCTATGAATTTAAAACTTTCTTTTGTTTTTACAGTTCTTTTTGTTTGTGTTTCAATGGCACAAAACGGAAATCCAAACGATTATTTGTCGGCTCAATTCCATAAAGAGCGCAGAGAAGCCTTGCGTGCCAAAATGCCTGAGAATAGTGTAGCGGTATTTTTTGGAAATCCCATTCGGAACAGAGCTAATGATGTGGATTTTATTTACCATCAAGATCCGGATTTTTATTATTTGACAGGATACAAAGAACCCAATTCAGTTCTGATTATTTTTTCGAACGTTCAAACTAATAAAGATGGAAAGTCATTCCATGAATTACTGTACGTTCAGGAAAAAAATCCAAGAGCGGAACAATGGACTGGAGTGCGTTTAGGAACGGAAGGTGCCAAAAAAGAGTTGGGTTTTGAAAATGCTTTTAATGGAGCTGCGTTTTTAAATTCGGGGATTGATTATGCCAGTTTTGATACTGTTTTCTTTAAGGAATTTGAAGAAGATACCCGAAATTCGAAAAATGAGAAAGCTGATTTATACAAATTAATTGGAGCCTTTAAATCCCAAATTGGCTACAACGATAAAGTGAAATCCCAAATGGATTCGAATGTGCAAAACGAAATTAATACTAAAAAAAGCATCACTTCAAAAAAAGCTACAATTAATACCAAATCTATTTTGACGTATATGGCGAGTTTACGGGAGAAAAAATCCAAAGAAGAGTTGGTTTTGCTGACAAAAGCGGTTCGGATTTCGGCAATGGGACAACGTGAAATCATGAAAGCGATGCATCCCGGAATGTCCGAAACGGAAATACAGGGAATTCACGAATTTGTCTATAAAAAGTACGGCAGTGAGTTTGAGGGTTATCCATCAATCGTGGGCGCAGGGAACAACGGTTGCGTGTTGCACTATATTGAAAACAGCAAAATGAAAGTCGAAAATGATTTGGTTCTAATGGATTTAGGAGCGGAATATCATGGTTATACTGCTGATGTAACCCGAACGATTCCTGCTAACGGAAAATTTTCTACGGAGCAAAAACTAATTTATGATTTGGTGTATGAAGCCCAAGAAGCGGGAATTGCTGCGGCAAAAGTGGGGAATAATTTTAATGCTCCGGATGTTGCAGCTCGTAATATAATCAGTGCTGGTTTAGTAAACTTAGGAATTTTTAAAACGGAACAAGAATCCCGTAAATATTTCCCGCACGGAACTTCACATCACATTGGGCTGGATGTTCATGATCCGGGTTTGTATAATGCTTTTGAAGCCGATATGGTTGTTACTGTAGAGCCAGGAATTTACATTCCTATCGGTAGTGATTGTGATAAAAAATGGTGGGGAATTGCGGTGCGGATTGAAGATGATATTTTGATTACCACAAATGGACCCGTAAATTTATCTGCGGAAGCACCAAGAAAATCAAATGAAATTGAAGCACTTATGACGGAAAAAAGTATTCTGGATACATTTAAAGTACCAAGTTTAGATTAGTAATTTTGTTTTAAAGGTTATGATTAATTTTGGGTTTGTCTATATTTCGGTGCTTTATTAAATAACCACAGCCTTTATTAATTAAGGAGTCCTTCCGTGGTGGTACGTTCAGTTTTTTAGAACAGTTCTTTATTTTTTGTATTAAAATTTATATAAAAAAAATGCTTATCGAAAGTAAAGATTAAGAAAATAAATACTTTTGTAAAAGTATTTTACTATTTACATATTGATAATGAGCGAAAAAGTGCTGTTAAAAATATTTGGGAAGGTATGATACAAAATATTTCAAAAAATAAAGCATTAAAAAAATACCACAAAAATGATTGCACCAAAAAAGTATATCCTAGAAGAGGAACGCATTAAATTATTGGAATCCTATTCTATTTTAGATACTTTACCCGAAGCAGAATATGATAATTTGACATTGATAGCGTCACAAATATGTGGAACACCAATTGCGCTAATTACTTTTCTGGATGAAGAACGCCAATGGTTTAAATCACATACAGGGTTAGATATTTCAGAAACGCCAAGAGATTATTCTTTTTGTGCGTATGCCATAAACGACCCCGAAAATATTTTTATAATTCCAGATGCGAGAAATGATGTTCGTTTTCATGATAATCCAATTGTTGTTGGTCAAGAAAATGTGATTTTTTACGCCGGTGTCCCTCTGACAAATGAGGACGGAATGCCACTTGGCACCATCTGTGTTATCGATCATAAGCCAAAAGTTTTGACGCCAGATCAAATCCGTTCGTTAAAAGCGCTTTCTGTTCAGACGATGAAATTATTGGAATTAAGATTAAAAAAATTACAATTAGAAAAAACGTTAGAAGCGCTAGAAAAAAAGAATCAGGAGTTGGATCGATTTGCTTATATCGCTGCGCATGATTTAAAATCTCCTTTGGCAAATATATCCGGGTTGAGTGATGTTTTTATTGATAACTACAATGAAATAATTGACGAGGAGGGAAGAGAAATTATTCATTTAATTAAAACTTCTTCTTTTAAGTTGAGAGAGATGATTGACAGTTTGTTAGCGTATAGTAAATCGAATATATTACAGAAAGAAAACAATAGTGAGGTAAGTATTTCTGTTTTAGAAAAAGAATTTTCGAACCTTTTTATTTTTAAAAATAATTGTTCTATTACGTTCAAATCCAATGTCAGTTTTCTACTTATCAATAAAAGTGCGATTGAACAAATATTGATTAATCTCGTTACCAATGCAATAAAGTATAATGATAAAGAAAATATTGAGATTGAAATCGAAATAATTGAAGAAATTGATTGTTATAAAATTGCCGTTAGCGACAACGGACCAGGGATTTCAGAAGAATTTCACAACGTTATTTTTGACATATTTGAAGTAGTTTCAACAGTAGATCGATATGGAGTAAAAGGAAACGGAATCGGTTTAGCTACAGTAAAAAAAATAGTGGAAGCCTTCGACGGAACCATAAATGTTGAGTCGGAAATGGGAAAAGGATCAAAATTTATGTTTACTTTAAGTCGCGTACCGGAATTAATTCTATAATTTTCTATTTTCTTATTTCCTGTTAGTTGCAAAAATTAGTTTGGTATCAAATCGCAATACCAAAATCCAAAATCAAAGGCATCAGAAGCACTCGTATCACAAGCGGTATCAGAGGAATCTTCATTTTCTGGTTTTTCATATTTTCGGTACACGATTTCTCCAATTTCAAAATCTATGGGTTTTGTGAAAATGGGACCGTCAAATGTGAAGGTGTGGAATTCACCATTTTCGCCACAAACATCTACATTTTCAGGTAAATCATTTATGAAATCTTGATCGATAACGCGCCCAACAAAGCTTTTATCCAAGAATCGTTCGTTGACACAAACCACAATGGTTTTAAAACCTAAAGTTATGAATTCTTGAATGAGATCGTGAGTTGGGATTTTCCAAAGCGGGAAAACGCCTTCAAAACCCATCTCAGCTAATTTATCCTCCCGATATTTACGCAAATCTTCCAGAAAGATATCGCCAAAAATAGAGAGGGTGACGCCTTGGTTTTTTTGTGTGGCCAATGTTTCGCGCATCACATTTTCATAGACTTCCATCGTTGGCATTTCGGGAATTTGCATGATTTTAAGCGGCAATCCGATGCTTTCGGCTTGTTGTTGCAATAATTCAACCCGAACACCGTGCATGGAAATACGTTGGTATTGTTGGTTTACGCTGGTTAACAAGCAGGCAATTTCAATTTCGGGATTTTGTAGTGTTTTATATAAGGCGAGTGCAGAATCTTTTCCGCTACTCCAATTAAATAGGGCTTTCGTTTTCAAAGTAATTTTATTCTGATTATCTGGAAGTAAACTTACAAAATTAGTCGGATTAGTTTGGGAAACCTTTGTAACTTTGGAAATCATACCTAATCATTTTAAATGTCCTTATTTAAAAATAGATATCAAACCGAATCAAATCGATTGAAAAACTGGGATTATTCCAATGAAGCAATCTACTTCATCACGTTAGTTGCCCAAAATAGGGAATGTATTTTGGTGCCATTGATGATGATAAAATGCTATTAAACGATAACGGAAAAATCATTGAAACGGAATTATTGAAATCAATTACAATTAGGGAACGTTGGTTTTTTCATAATTGGGTTATTATGCCTAACCATATTCATTTGTTGGTTGAAATTATTTCATCATCCGACGTAGAGACGCACTGCAGTGCGTCTCTACCTAGTGCGTCTCTACAATTGGAATCGGAATCCCATTCGGAATCAAAACCACAAAAATTATCTCGAAAGCCCAATTCCATTTCGTCGTTTGTTGCGATTTTTAAATCGGTTACCACCAAACAAATTAATGTAATGATGAATCACGATGCCAACATCATTTGGCAATCAAATTATCACGATCATATTGTCCGAAATTATAATTCATTCGATACCATATACCATTACATAAAAAATAATCCAAAAAATTGGAATACAGATTCCATAAATTCAAGTACAGAATGAAATACCTATTCTTTTTTATTTCTACGTTCACATTTGCCCAACAAACCCAATTTGTTGATTTTAAATCGGTTTTAGGGAAAATTGCCATAAATCCGATTGAAAAAACGGTTTCAGGTGATGTCGATTATAATTTTGACGTTTTGAAATCTATTGATACCATTAAAATTGATGCTCAAAATATGGAATTCTCAGATTTGAAACTAAACGGAAAATCCATTAAATTTCTCAATACACAGAAACAATTGCAAATCATTTTTCCGTTTAAAAAAGGAAAAAACAATGTGACCTTTCATTTTTCGGCAAAGCCAAAACAAACGATGTATTTCCTGGGATCACTCGCCAATGATAATATGCAAATTTGGACGCAGGGACAAGGAAAATATACCAGCCACTGGTTTCCGAGTTTTGATGATGTGAATGAAAAAGTAGTTTTTAATTTGAAAATTGTATTTCATAAAGACTATCAGGTAATTTCAAATGGAACGCTAAAATTTAAGTCCGGACTTGATGGACTTTCGGTTTGGCAATACCAAATGCAAAAACCGATGAGTTCTTATTTATTGATGCTTGCCATCGGAAAATTTGAAAAAAACATTCAAAAATCAAAGTCTGGAATTCCTTTAGAAATGTATTTGGAACCAAAAGACGGTGCTAAATTTGAACCAACGTATCGTGATTCAAAAAGAATGTTTGATTTTTTAGAAAAGGAAATAGGAGTAAAGTTTCCTTGGGGAATTTACAAACAAGCGCCAGTTCGGGATTTCTTGTATGCCGGAATGGAGAATACATCAGCAACGCTTTTCAACACGCGTTATGTGGTTGATTCGATAGGCTTTGAGGACAGAAGTTACACGAATGTCAATGCGCATGAATTAGCCCATCAGTGGTTTGGGAATTTAGTTACTGCCGAAAGCGGAAAACACCATTGGCTTCAGGAAGGTTTTGCAACGTATTATGCGCTGTTAATCGAAAAGGAAATCTATGGGGAAGATTATTTTTATTCCAAATTATATGAGTCGGCGCAACAACTGAAATTTGCTTCCCGAACGGATACCATTCCTGTTTTGAATCCCAAAGCCAGTTCGTTGACTTTCTATCAAAAAGGCGCTTGGGCACTTTTTATTTTGCAGGAAGAAATAGGGGATAAGGCGTTTCAAAAAGCGGTGAAAAACTATTTGAAAAAACATGCGTTTCAGAGTGTAAATACTTCAGATTTCTTTGCTGAAATCAAAAAAGTATCGGATTATGATTTGGATAATTTTAGTAAAGTATGGCTTGAATCAAGTGTTTTTAATACACAACAAGCCAATGATTTATTGCTTAAAAATAAATCCATTCAATCGCTGTTTGAAGTGGAGAAATTAAAGAATCAACCGTTGTCAGAGAAAAAGGAGTTTCTTGAAAAAATACTCCAGTCAGAGGTGCATGTTACGGTAAAAGAAGCAATTGTAAATCAATTGAAAGAGGATCTTTTTCAAGAGAAAGAATCGCTCTTGATTTTGGCTTTAGAAACTAAAAATATACAAGTTCGTCAAGCGGTTGCAGCATCATTAAATGAAATTCCAGAAAATTTCAGAGCACAATATGAAACTTTATTAGAGGACAAATCCTATCAAACACAAGAAATGGCGCTGTATAATTTATGGAATAATTTTCCGGAGCAACGCATTCAATATTTAGAGAAATCAAATGTTTGGGTGGGTTTCAATGATTATAATTTAAGAACGTTGTGGCTTACTCTTGCGTTATCAACGCCAGATTATACGGCAGATAGAGTAGCATTGGCAGACGAACTAATACAGTATTCATCCATAAATTACGAGGCGAATACCAGACAAAATGCTTTGGAGAAATTGCTTTCTTTCAAAATAATAAATAATGTTGTTTTGGAGAATTTGGTCAATGCAACCACACATCACATGTGGCAATTCTCGAAATTTGGAAGGGATAACATTAGAAAATTATTGAAAAATCCGGCAATGAGAGCTTCTTTAGAAAGAATAGTTCCGAATTTAAATGAAGCCGAGCAATTTCAATTGAACCGATTGTTGAAGGAATAATTTGTAACTAATAATTAAAATATCTACCACAATTGTCCTACCTCGTTTTTGATATAAGCCAAAGCAGCATTACTTGGTGATTGCTTTTCCATCAAATCGCTTAAAACTACTTCACGCAATGTATCGGCATTGTCCACACGACCACTTATACTCGCTTTTCGAATCATTTGGATTGTAGCATTTTTTGCTGTGACAATAATGGTCCAACATTCATCTGACATATAGATTTGTTGGGTTAAATTGTGTTCAAATTCTTGTTCGATTTGTGTAATTATCAGATTTTCATAATCGTTTTTATCGTTAGAAATTGGAGCAATCCGAATTAATAATTTAGTTGGATTGATGCGCTCCATATACAATGACATGCGTTCATAAGCTTGCAAGCGCAAAGGCAAAGCATTTTTTTGTGCTTCCTTGTTCAATAAATAACGACGTCTTCCTTCTTCGTTTTTGGTATGGAGATCAAAAAAATAATAGGCAACAAGACCCGTGACAATTGCCGGTAACGTATAACTTAGTAATTCTATAATTTTGGTAGTATCCATGCTTTGATAAAATTTATAAAAGCAAAAATATACTTTTTTGACTATAAATCAATTCCATTTTTATAGCAATACATCAATACGAATAGTATTTTTGCCAATTACCACGGGAATTATAAAAATAATAGTTAAATGGAAACCTACATATTAGTTTTACTTTGTTTGGCTGCTTTTGCTGCAGGATTTATAGATGCCATTGTTGGCGGCGGCGGTTTGATACAAACTCCTATGGGTTTGATTTTATTGCCAAATCTACCTGTTTCAACAGTAATTGGTACGCTAAAAGTTCCTGCTTTTAGTGGGACTTCGTTTGCAGCTTATCAGTATCTTAAAAAAGTGGATATGAACTGGAAATTGCTAGCTATCATGATGCTTTTGGCGTTTCCTTCGGCATTTTTAGGTTCTACTTTGTTGACGTATGTGAGCAATGATTTCATGAAACCATTATTGCTGGTTGTTCTTTCTTTTTTAGTGATTTATACGTATGCCAAGAAAAATTTTGGACAACATATCGAAAAAAATCATTCTTCGAGAACCCAAATATGGAATGCGATTGTAATCAGTTTTGTAGTTGGTTTGTACGATGGATTTATTGGCCCGGGAACCGGAAGTTTTTTGGTAGTCGCTTTTATCGCTATTATGGGTTTCGATTTTTTACATGCTTCCGCAAATGCCAAAATGGTGAATCTTTCAACTAACTTTGGTTCCATTTGTCTTTTTATTTTAAAAGGTAAAATAATTTGGGCAGTTGCTTTGCCAATGGCTGCCAGTAATGCTCTTGGTGGTTGGATTGGTGCTAAACTGGCCATCAATAAAGGAAATAGTTTTATTCGGATTTTCTTTTTAGTTGTGGTTGTCGGCACTCTAATTCGTTTTGCGTACGATGTGTTTTTTAAATAAAACAGTTTAAAGTTTAATGTTTAATGTTGAGATTTAAACCTTTTGGAGAATAAATAGTTGTATTTTAAATTTTTCTGGAATCTGAGTACTGAATACTGATCACCGACCACTGAATACTACTAAGAAATTCTTATTTTTGCATAAACAGAAAAATCTCCATGCATAAATATATCGATCAACTCAACGAAGCCCAACGTGAACCTGTCCTTCAAAAAGACGGGCCAATGATTATCATTGCTGGTGCGGGCTCTGGGAAAACGCGTGTGTTGACTATTAGAATTGCTTATTTGATGAATCAGGGTGTTGATCCCTTCAATATTTTATCGCTTACGTTTACCAATAAAGCGGCACGGGAAATGAAAACCCGAATTTCTCAGATTGTAGGAGCAAGTGAGGCCAAAAACCTTTGGATGGGAACATTTCACTCGGTTTTTGCCAGAATTTTACGTTCTGAAGCCGATCATTTAGGATATCCTTCGAATTTTACGATTTATGATTCCCAAGATTCATTGCGTTGTATTTCCGGGATTATCAAAGAAATGCAATTGGACAGGGATGTGTATAAACCAAAACAGGTTTTAAGCAGAATCTCCAGTTATAAAAATAGCTTGATTACGGTAAAAGCCTATTTCAACAATCCTGAATTACAAGAAGCGGATGCGATGGCCAAAAAGCCAAGATTGGGGGAGATTTATCAAAATTATGTTGATAAATGTTTTAAATCCGGAGCGATGGATTTTGATGATTTGTTATTGAAAACCAATGAATTATTGACTCGTTTTCCGGAAGTCTTGGCCAAGTATCAAAACCGTTTCCGTTATATATTGGTGGATGAGTACCAAGATACAAACCACTCTCAATATTTAATTGTACGTGCTTTATCGGATAAATTCCAGAATATTTGTGTGGTAGGAGATGATGCACAAAGTATTTATGCGTTTCGTGGTGCGAATATCAACAATATCTTAAATTTTCAGAAAGATTATGAAGGTGTAAAAACCTTTAGACTGGAACAAAATTACCGTTCAACAAAAAATATAGTAGAAGCAGCAAATACTATTATTGATAAGAATAAAATAAAGTTGGATAAAATAGTTTGGACTGCGAATGATTTTGGTCCAAAAATAAAAGTGCACCGCAGCATGACCGATGCCGAAGAAGGGCGTTTTGTAGCCAGCACGATTTTCGAACAAAAGATGCAAAACCAGCTTTGCAACGGCTCTTTTGCAATTTTGTATCGTACCAATGCGCAATCCCGTGCGATGGAAGATGCACTTAGAAAAAGAGATATTCCGTATCGAATTTATGGTGGTTTGTCTTTTTATCAAAGGAAAGAAATCAAGGATGTATTGTGTTACTTGCGATTGGTTATCAATCCAAAAGATGAAGAAGCTTTGGTTCGTGTAATCAATTATCCGGCTCGTGGAATTGGAGATACAACAGTCGAAAAACTTACGATTGCAGCCAATCACTACAAACGTTCCATCTGGGAAGTGATGCAGAATATTGATAAAATTGACTTGAAACTGAATTCGGGTACCAAACAAAAACTGCAAGATTTTGTAACGATGATTCAGAGTTTTCAGGTTATTGATCAAAATCAAGATGCATTTTATATCACCGATCACGTTGCAAAAAAAACAGGATTAGTACAAGAATTGAAGAAAGATGCTACTCCGGAAGGAATGGCAAAAATCCAGAATATTGAGGAATTATTGAACGGTATCAAGGATTTTACCGAAGGACAAAAAGAAATTGATGGTGCTCGTGGTGCCTTGTCTGAGTTTATGGAAGATGTGGCTTTGGCAACAGATTTAGACAAAGATACCAGTGATGAGGATCGTGTGGCTTTGATGACAATTCACTTGGCAAAAGGATTGGAATTCCCTCATGTTTTCGTAGTAGGAATGGAAGAAGATTTGTTTCCGAGTGCGATGAGTATGAGTACAAGAAGTGAACTCGAAGAAGAACGTCGTTTGTTCTATGTGGCTTTGACTCGTGCGGAGCATCAAGCGTATTTGACGTATGCACAATCACGCTATCGTTGGGGAAAATTGACAGATAGCGAACCTTCCCGATTTATTGAGGAAATTGACGCGCAGTATTTAGAATATCTAACGCCGGCCGAATCAAATTACAGGTACAAACCAATGATTGACAGTGATATTTTTGGAGATGTGGATAAATCCAGATTGCGTCTGGCAAAACCAGCCAATGGAACTCCGCCAGTCAAATATAATAATGATAATGAACCCAAATCGGATATAAATATTCGTAAGTTGAAACCTGTATCGAATACTGCAACTTCAAGCGGAAGTGCGAATTTGTTTGATAATAAATTAGTTGCCGGAAATATTGTAATGCACGAACGTTTTGGTAAAGGAGAAGTTTTAAACCTTGAAGGAGTGGGAGCGGATAAAAAAGCCGAAATCAAATTTGAAGTTGGTGGAATAAAGAAATTATTGTTACGCTTTGCTAAACTGGATATTATTGGATAGTACCAAGAGGTCAGTTTTTAAGTGTTCAGTGACAGTTTGAGTAAATCTAAAATCAGATGACTGAAGTTTTAAATCAGGAAACCAAAAATCGTTAATCAAAAATCTTAAATCCAATGGCTCAATTTATAAAAATATACGAAGATAAACCTAATGAAGCGGCAATTGCTAAAGTAGTTAAGGTTTTAAAAGACGGTGGTTTGGTGATTTACCCAACAGATACTGTCTATGGTTTAGGTTGTGATATTACCAATACCAAGGCTTTGGAACGCATCGCAAAGATAAAAGGGATAAAGCTGGAAAAAGCTAATTTTTCTTTTATTTGTCATGATTTGAGTAACTTATCGGATTATGTAAGACAGATTGATACGTCCACTTTTAAATTATTAAAAAGAGCTTTGCCAGGTCCTTACACGTTTATTCTACCCGGAAATAATAACTTACCGAAGGAATTCAAAAAGAAAACTACTGTAGGAATCAGAGTTCCCGATAACTCGATAGCATTAGAAATTGTGAAGCAGTTAGGGAATCCAATTGTTTCCACTTCCATTCACGATGAGGATGATGTGATTGAATATACGACGGATCCGGAACTTATTTTTGAGAAATGGCAAAACCTTGTAGATATAGTTGTTGATGGTGGTTATGGCGATAATATTGGATCAACAATTATTGATTTATCAGGGGATGAGCCTATTGTAGTCAGAGAAGGTAAAGGAAGTTTGGATATTCTTTAATACGTATTCAGTATTCAGTCCCCGAAGAGTAGGGATTAGTGTTCCGTAAAAACCATAAAAAAACGTCCCGATATTCGGGACGTTTTTGTTTATGCAATCTAAAAACTGATCACTTTTTATGGCCTTTGTTTTTTCATTTCTTTTTCAATCATTTCGTAAAACTGATCGATTTTAGGTAAAACAACAATACGAGTTCTTCTGTTACGAGCTCTGTTTTCAGCTGAATCATTTGCTACTAAAGGAATGTATGAACTTCTTCCTGCTGCAATCAATTGTTCTGGTTTAACACCTAATTGATTTGTTAATACACGAATGATAGAAGTAGAACGTTTCACACTTAAATCCCAGTTGTCCAATAATATCCCTGAACCATTATAAGGAACGCTATCCGTATGTCCTTCAACCATACATTCAAAATCTGGTTTGTCATTTATCACTTTAGCTACTTTAGCTAAAACACCTTTTGCTTTATCAGTTACATCGTAACTTCCTGTTTTAAACAGTAATTTGTCAGCAATAGAGATGAATACAACTCCTTTTTCAACATTTATTTCGATATCTGGATCAGAGATTCCTACAGCGCTTTTCAAACTAGTAACTACAGCAAGTGTTACACTGTCTTTCTTAGTTAAAGCATCTTGCATTCTGCTGATTTTTAAATCTTTCTCTTTGATAGATTCTAATGCTTTTTCAATGTTTTCGGCTCCTTTTGTAGACAAGATAGTCATGTCTTTAGAAGTGCTTATTAATCCTTGGTTTTGCTCTTTTAAAAGAGACGCAGTAGCCGTAAGCGCTGCTTTTTCTTCTAAACAAGAATTTAATTTTACTGTTGCAGTATTTAACAAGTCTTGAGTTTCTTTGTTTCTAGCTTCTAAATCAGTGTATTTCTTCTTTGATACACATGAAGATAGTACCGCTAATACAGATAAGGCAATTACTATTTTTTTCATAGATTATATTAATTTAATGTTAAAGACAAAGTTACTTTTTTATATTTGTTTTGTTCTAAATAAATCGTTAAAAACAACGATTTTCTTAATAAAATAGATGTAAACGATACTTTTTGTGTTGTAGTATTTTTGTTCTTGAAATTTTGTTCTTTTCTTATAATGGTCTAAAAATAGTCTGTAAAAAGAAAAATGTGCTTTTAATATGGCAACAAAATGATTGAATTTTCCTTTCATAAGAAATTGTATTCCAGCAATTCCATCCAGAACCATTCGACCTAAAAGTATTGAATATAATTTATTTTTAGGAAGGTTTTTAGTAAGCATTAATAAGGAGTTTCTGAAATTCAAAAACGTTTTTTTTGGGTTTCCTTGTTGCAAAGTTGCTCCACCCACATGATATACAACTGATTCTGAAATGTATTTTATTTTATATCCTTTATTATAGGCACGCCAGCACAAATCAATTTCTTCCTGATGTGCAAAAAATACAGCATCAAAACCATTTAATTCTTTGTAAACGACATTTCTAATAAAAAAACACGCTCCGGTTGCCCAGAATATTTCACAGTTGTCATCGTATTGCCCGTTATCTTTTTCTAAAGTGTCAAAAATTCGACCGCGACAATACGGATATCCATATTGATCTATAAAACCACCGGCAGCACCAGCATATTCAAAATATTCTTTATTTTTAAAGTCGAGAATTTTAGGTTGGATAATGGCCGTTTCCGGTTCATTTTCGAAAGTTTTAAGGATTGGTTGCAACCAATTTTCGGTCACTTCAATATCGGAGTTTATCAAAGCATACACATCAGCTTCAATATGCTTTAAAGCTTGATTGTATCCATCTGCAAATCCTAAATTAGTGTCGTTTTTTACAATTTTAACCGAAGGAAAAAAAGCTTGCACGTAGGAAACAGAATCATCTGTAGAAGCATTATCTGCAACATAGACCGTGGCTTCCGGAGAATATTTCAACACCGAAGGTAAAAATTTTTCTAACAATGAAATTCCATTCCAATTCAGGATGACAACCGCTATTTTCATTTAGATTACTTGATTATATATTTTTATACATTGGCAATTCGGGGAGGAATTGATATTTTTCATTTTCAAAATCCATTTGGCAAAAGTAATGATTCAAACCATTGGTTACCATCAAAAATTGTGCATTCATAGTCATGTTATAACGAGCAATTTGGTCAAAAGTCGCTTGTGCAATTTTTACTTCGGGAGCTTTACATTCGATTAAAATGAAAATGGAACCATCTGAATTGAAAACGACCACATCGTATCTTTTGCGCAAGCCATTGACTTTTAAAACTTTCTCTACATTTATCAACGATCTTGGGTATTTTTTTTCGTCCAATAAAAACTGGACTACATGCTGACGAACCCATTCTTCGGGTGTAAGAATGATAAATTTTTTCCTGATTTCATCAAAAATAGAGACTTTATTTTCGCTATTTTTGAACCGAAAGTTATAAAGTTGAAAATTTAGTTTTTGCATAAAGCAAAAGTATTAAATAAGTTTAAAATTTAAAGTTTAAAGTTTCATTCGAAACAACAAACCTTAAACTTCAAACTTTAAACAAAAAGGAATGGACGAGGTTATAAAAATTGTAAATGATTTAAAAAGCGGTAACATCAAACCAATCTATTTTTTGATGGGTGAAGAACCGTATTATATTGATAAACTATCCGATTATATTGAAGAAAAGGTCTTGTCCGAAGAGGAAAAAGGCTTCAATCAAACCGTTTTATACGGAAGAGATGTTTCTATTGAAGACATCATTTCCACAGCAAAACGCTATCCAATGATGGCAGAGCGTCAAGTGGTCATCGTAAAAGAAGCCCAAGATTTAATCAGAACCATAGATAAACTGGAAAGTTATGCCGAAAACCCAATGGCTACAACGGTTTTAGTTTTTTGTTACAAATATAAAACGTTGGATAAACGTAAAAAACTGACAAAGTTATTAGCGAAACATGGTGTGGTTTACGAAAGTAAGAAATTATATGAAAACCAAGTAGGCGAGTGGATAAAACGTGTTTTGTCCGGTAAAAAATATGCAATTGAGCCCAAAGCAAATGCCATGTTGGTAGAATTTCTTGGAACAGATTTGAGTAAAATAAACAATGAACTGGAGAAATTACAAATTATTTTGCCGGTTGGAAGTACCATAACTCCCAAGCATATCGAGGAAAATATAGGTTTTAGCAAAGATTTTAATGTATTTGAATTGCGAAAAGCAATTGGCGAACGCAACCAGTTAAAAGCGTATACGATTGCTGAAAATTTTGCTCAGAATCCAAAAGACAATCCCATGGTCGTAACGACAAGTTTGGTTTTTGGATTTTTTATTCAATTGTTAAAATACCACGGTTTGAAGGACAGAAATCCCAAAAATGTGTCGGCTGTATTAGGCGTAAACCCATTCTTTTTGAAAGAATATGATGTGGCTTTGAAAAACTATCCCATGAAAAAAGTGAGTCAAATTGTTGGTGCTTTAAGAGATATTGATGTAAAAAGTAAAGGTGTTGGCGCTAATGCAATGTCACAATCCGATTTGTTACGAGAAATGCTTTATAAAATATTTAATTAAAGGACAAAAAAATCCGATATTTGCACTCCCGTTCCGAGGCTTCGGAATTGGGTTGTTAAAAAAAAAATACCACAATTATGGGGATGAATAAAAATACTATTTTAGGTTGGGCTACTTTGATAATGATTGTAATGGGTTTATTGCTGATTGCATTAGGTGCTTTTAGATATGATGACGTTGCAGGTTGGGGATTTGCAGCTGTAGGCGTTGGCTTTTTGGCTAATGCATGGGTGTTTAGTTCACTTAAGGGCAGACTATAAATATATTTTAAATGTTGAATTTTAAATTTTAAATTAAAAAAAATGGCAGACGATAAAAAAGTGATATTCTCAATGTCGAAATTGAGCAAAACGTATCAAGGAGCAGATAAACCAGTACTTAAAAACATCTATTTGAGTTTCTTTTATGGAGCTAAGATTGGTATTTTGGGTTTAAATGGTTCTGGAAAATCTTCTTTATTAAAAATTATTGCAGGTGTTGACAAAAACTACCAAGGTGATGTAGTTTTTGCTCCAGGATACACCGTAGGTTATTTAGAGCAAGAACCAATTTTAGATGATAGCAAAACAGTTATCGAAATTGTGCGAGAAGGAGTTGCTGAAACCATGGCCGTTTTAGATGAATTCAATAAAATCAATGATAGTTTTGGTTTGCCGGAAGTCTATGAAAATGCGGATAAAATGGAGCAATTGATGGATCGTCAAGCGCTTTTACAAGATAAAATTGATGCATTGGGTGCTTGGGAAATCGATACCAAACTGGAAATTGCCATGGATGCTTTGCGCACTCCAGAAGGCGATACACCAATTAAGAATTTATCAGGTGGAGAGCGTCGTCGTGTAGCTTTATGTCGTTTGTTGTTGCAACAACCGGACGTATTACTTCTGGATGAGCCTACGAATCACTTGGATGCCGAAAGTGTACTTTGGTTAGAACAACATTTAGCACAATACGCCGGAACTGTAATTGCAGTAACGCACGATAGATATTTCTTGGATAATGTTGCTGGTTGGATTCTAGAATTAGACAGAGGTGAAGGAATTCCTTGGAAAGGGAATTATTCTTCTTGGTTGGACCAAAAATCAAGCCGTATGGCACTCGAAGAAAAAGTAGCTTCAAAACGCAGAAAGAATTTAGAACGGGAGTTAGACTGGGTTCGTCAAGGTGCTAAAGGGCGTCAAACCAAACAAAAAGCACGTTTGCAGAACTACGATAAATTACTGAATGAAGACCAAAAACAATTGGATGAAAATCTGGAAATTTATATTCCAAATGGTCCGCGTTTAGGAACTAATGTAATTGAAGCTAAAAATGTTGCTAAAGCATTTGGAGATAAATTATTGTATGATAATTTAAATTTCACCTTGCCTCAAGCAGGAATTGTTGGGATTATTGGGCCAAATGGTGCTGGTAAATCAACCATTTTCAAAATGATAATGGGCGAAGAAAAGCCTGATTCAGGAGAGTTCTTAATTGGAGACACCGTAAAAATCGCTTATGTAGATCAAGCGCATTCTAATATAAATCCAGAAAAATCGATTTGGGAAAACTTCGCTGACGGTCAGGAATTGATTATGATGGGCGGAAAGCAAGTGAATTCAAGAGCTTATTTATCCCGATTTAATTTTGGTGGAGGAGAACAAAACAAAAAAGTGTCCATGCTTTCCGGAGGAGAACGTAACCGTTTGCACCTTGCGATGACTTTGAAAGAAGAAGGAAACGTACTTTTACTGGATGAGCCAACGAATGATTTGGACATTAACACACTACGTGCATTAGAAGAAGGTTTGGAGAATTTTGCAGGTTGTGCGGTAGTTATTTCTCACGACAGATGGTTTTTGGACAGAATTTGTACACACATTCTAGCTTTTGAAGGAAACTCTGAAGTGTATTATTTTGAAGGTGGATTTTCTGAGTATGAAGAAAACAAGAAAAAGCGTTTGGGTGGTGATTTAACTCCAAAACGATTGAAATACAGAAAATTAATTAGAAGTTAAATTCTAATTATTTCAATAATAGCAAGAGGTTGTCCATTTGGCAACCTCTTTTTTTGTGCTATTTTTTATTTTTTTGTCGGAATTCATCATAATCAAAACTGTGTCAACCAGACCTATAATTATTAAACTAAATGCGCCAATCCTTATTAAGGAACCGGTACCCCAAGAGAAAAGTGTAGTGTCTTTCGTGATCAATTAAATTTAAGATTGTCCAAATATATTATTCTTGTAAAATAAAAGACATGATAAATATCATTTATTCTAAAAACTTAGCTTGGAGCTCTTTTGTGGGAATCAGGCAAGTTTCCTTTTTTCCATACCATTTGTATCGGTTCTTAGCAATATAATCGTAGATGTAATTGTTGAAAGCTGTAGGAAATATTGAAAATAAAGTGCCAAAGTAAAATAGTCCACTTAAATTTTTTGCAATTTCCAAAACGGCTTCTGATTTATAATAATAAGCAAAACCAGGCTGATACAGAATGATACTATCCGTTATTTTGGTGTCAATTCCCAAGTGTTTAATGATTTTTTGACCTAAATCAGATTGCAAGGCAACGAACCTGAAAAGATCTTTTGTATCATGCTTAATTATTCTTTGCACTGCTGAATCACACAGATTGCAAACGCCATCAAAGAGGATAATTTTTTTGTCTTTAGGAATATTGAGCATTTTCTTGTTTTGTTATGTCATTGCGAGGAACGAAGCAATCATATTTAGTGCTCAACGTTTGTACTTGTTAGTGTGATTGCTTCGTTCCTCGCAATGCCTAGTATTTGTTTTGCGAGAGTTATTCCGTCATTATATCTTTAATTTCTTCAAATAAATCGTTCCAAGTTGGATTAAAAGTCCGAATTAATTCATTTTTTGCTTCTCTAGAACCTGCTTTTATTTGCTTTTCTCTAGCTATAGCATCAACAATCCATTAAAATTGTTCATAATATACTAATACATTCACATTATAACGAGCAGAAAACGAAGTAGGATATCTTTTTTCTATATGTTCCAAAATTCTTTGCGGAAGATTAGAAGTAACACCTGTATAAACTACGGTTTGGTATTTATTTGTGATGATATAGATAAATCCAGGTTTCATAGTTTTTGTTTGTTTTTATCATTCCAAGGAACGAAGCAATCGCATTTCGTATGTTTTTTCAAAGTCCTTGTTAGTGGGTTTGATTTGTTCCTTGCAAAGACGCATTACAATCGCAAATGGATTACTTTTTCCCAGATTCTACAAACTCCAACGCTTCCAGACTCACTTTTGAAGTAAATACACCATAATTTACTGTTGCTTTATTTTTTTCAATAGCATCAATCGTTCCCACCGCTTTTCCGTCAAACATTCTTACGCGATCGCCTAATTTTAGAACTGGTTTTGGTTTTTCAATTACTACTTTTAATTTCTTCTCTTTCTTTTCTTTCCTGATTTCTTCAACCTGAACTGTTATTTCTTCAATTACTTCTTTTTTCTTTTCTGTCAGTGCTTTAGTTTCTTTAACGGTTGCTTTTTTGCGTTTTGAATTTTCTATTTCGATGATTTTTAAAAATTCACCTAGCAACTCTTTCTTGTTTTTATTATTAAAATATTTCTCCGAAATGTCTTCAATTTTTTGACCAATGTAGATTGTTTTCTGGTTGCTGTCATATAATTCCTGATAGCTTTCCAATTTTTGTTTAATTTTCACATTGATAGTCTCCATTTTCTTTCCTTCTTCACGCGCTTTGGTTTCTTCTTCTTTTAGCGTTTGCGAGGTTTTTTCCATCTTTGAACGCTCTTTTTGAAGTGTGGCAATCGTTTTATCAAAACGTACTTTTCCGACTTCAATTTTCTTTTTAGCTCGATTGATTAAGCTGAAAGGAATTCCGTTTTTCAAAGCCACTTCAAACGTAAAAGAACTTCCTGCCTGTCCCAAAGCTAATTTATACATAGGCTCTAATGATTTTTCATCAAAAAGCATGTTGGCATTGGTGGCAAAAGGCAATTCGTTGGCCAGAATTTTTAGGTTTGAATAATGGGTAGTAATAATCCCGAAAGCTTCCCGATGGTAGAATTCTTCCAAGAAAATTTCAGCTAAGGCACCTCCCAATTCAGGGTCAGATCCCGTACCAAATTCATCAATAAGGAACATTGTTTTTCTATTGCACTTCTTTAGGAAGTAATTCATGTTCTTTAATCGGTAGCTGTATGTACTTAGGTGATTTTCAATAGATTGATTGTCTCCAATATCTGTTAAAATTCTATCAAATAAAAACGTTTCACTGCGTTCGTGTACCGGAATTAACATTCCGGATTGTAGCATCAATTGCAGTAATCCAACAGTTTTTAAAGAAATGGTTTTTCCTCCGGCATTAGGACCAGAAATCACAATAATTCTGTTTTCCTGACCCAATTCAATGGTTTGAGGATGTGTAATTTCGTTTTTCTGTTTGTTATTCAAATACAAAATAGGATGATAGGCATCTCTGAAATAAAGTCGGCGTCCCTCAATAATTGTTGGTAAAATTCCATTGATTTTATTTGCATATTTTGCTTTGGCAGCGATTACATCAATGTCACTAAGGAAATCCTGGTATTTGATTAACAGCGGTAAAAAAGGGCGAATATAATTGGATAACTGTTTTAATATTCGGGTGATTTCTTCTTTCTCTTCGTATTCAAGGTTACTCAGTTCCCGAGAATATTGTAAAGTAGCTTCTGGCTCAATATAAGCGATACTTCCTGTCTTGGAACTGCCAAGAATTGACCCTTTTACTTTACGACGGTACATGGCTAAAACTGCTAAAACACGTCTGTTTTGCACAAAACTTTCTTTGATATCGTCCAAGTATCCCAACGCATTGTATTGTGTCAATGCTGATCCAAAACTTTGGTTTACTTTCCCGCGAACTGCATTCATATTTCTGCGGATGTTCAATAAATCCGGGGAGGCATTGTCTTTTATTTCACCATATTTATCGACTACTTCATCGACCATCGTGATGATTTCTTTGGTCAGTTCCACTTGGTTTGCCCTTGCGTTTAAATTTGGATAATAATCTTCGAATTTTCTCAAAAAACTCAATAGGAAATTTACCGTTGAAGAAATGGTGGCGATTTTTCTAAAACTGCCCACTTCCAAGAAACTGTCTTCAATGGCCAGAAATTTTATCTCATGTGTGATGGCGTCAAAACCATGATTGGGAATGGCATTGTTATTTTGAAAAGACGAAACATATTCAGATGTTTGCATTAAGGCCTGCATCAACGTTTCCTTGTCTTTAAAAGGGGTTATTTCTAATGCTTTTTGTTTTCCAATGTCAGTATTACAAATGGTCGAAATGGTTTCGAGAACAGTTGGAAATTGTAAATCTTGTAATGTTTTTTCGGTGATGGATATCATTTATCGTATAATTCTTTTCAAGACAAAAATAGCTAATAGTTAAGACTATTTAACAGACTTTCACAAAGAATTAATGAATGTTTATTATCCTTTTTTAGGATTCAAAAAAAGATTCTCTGCGTATCTTTGCTATCTTATACTTAACTATGCAAATCAATCTCAATCCTTCTTGGCAATCCATTTTATCTGATGAAATCAAGAAACCTTATTTTCAGGATTTAATAGAAACTGTTGCCGAGGAATACAAAAAGGATACCTGTTATCCTCCGAAAGAATTGATTTTTGCTGCGTTTAATTATTGTAGTTTCAAAGATGTTAAAGTGGTGATTATAGGTCAAGACCCGTATCACGGGAAAGGCGAAGCGAATGGTTTGTGTTTTTCTGTGAATGATGGCGTTCGAATTCCGCCCTCGTTACGCAATATTTATCGCGAAATGATTGATGATTTGGGGACTATTTTAATGCCCACTTCAGGTAATTTAGAAGCTTGGGCAAAGCAGGGCGTTTTATTGTTGAATGCGTCTCTGACCGTGAGAGAAGATAATGCGAACAGTCATAAACACTTGAAATGGAATGTTTTCACGGATGCTGTAATCCAAAAAATTTCAGAAGAAAAAGAGCAGGTGGTATTTTTGCTTTGGGGAAATTTTGCGCATAAAAAAGGACTCAAAATCGACCGAAACAAGCATTTTGTATTAGAGTCCGGGCATCCATCGCCAATGAGTGCGAATCAAGGGAAGTGGTTTGGAAATAAGCATTTCAGCATGGCGAATGACTATTTAAAACAAAACGGATTAGAATTAATCAATTGGATTTCAAAATATTAATTATTTTACTCCGCTTTACGAACTAATCTTTTTTGGGTTACACAGATGTAAATACTTGTTTTACAATGTTTTGCGTGAGTGATGGAAGTGGAGCTTTTTTTTTGAGAGGCGTTTCAGCCTTTAAAAAAAAGCGGGAACGTACAGCACGACCCGAAGTTTTTACGCAGGGTCACGCCCAAATTGAAATATAACTTTTTAGAAGAATTAAGCCATAAATAATACTGATTAAAGTGCCTATTTTTTTATAATATCTTCTAAAACAGCTTTGTCGGAGTAATTAATCACTTTCAAAGTTACCTCTTGGTTTTTGATTGTTTTTCCTTCGATGATATACAGCTTTCCTTTTTTGAGTTCGATATTACTCTTATCAAAATCTACATCGCCATATTGTAATGTATTCTTTATATCAGAAGTATCAATCCATTTTTCAGCCAAAATTTGGGATGCTTTATCCGAATAATAAAACGGTTTGTTTCTTAAATCATTTAAGACTCTTGCATTTGGAAAATAATTACAGCGGGTGTCTTTGCCACTGAAAACTAACGCTACAAAAAACAGTCCTATTACTAAACCTACCAAATAATAGGCAAAACGATGTATAAACTTCATGAATTAAATTTTTGGCAAAGGTAGAAGAAAGTTTTCTTAAAAAACAATTAAATTAATGTCGTTGTTTGGTAAATCAAACCAATCGCCAATGGCACTATTTGTTAGGATTCCGTGGTACATATAAACGCCATTTTTTAGTCCTTTATCACAACGGATTGCACTTTCGATACCGCCATCTTCTGCAATTTTCATCAAGTATGGGGAAATTATATTGCTGATTGATAAAGATGCCGTTTTAGAATATCTAGAAGGAATATTGGGTACACAATAATGAACCACATTGTTTTTGATAAAGGTTGGTTTCTCGTGCGAAGTCACTTCCGAAGTTTCGAAACAACCGCCGGTATCAATGCTTACATCGACAATTACAGCGCCATATTTCATGTGTTCGACCATTGTTTCCGTAACAATTACAGGACAACGTTCTTTACCACGCATGGCACCAATAGCGACATCACATCGTCTGAGTGCTTTCAGTAAAGATTTTGGTTGGATGGTAGACGTAAAAATACGCTGATTTAAATTATTTTGCAAACGGCGTAATTTAGTAATAGAATTATCAAAAACTTTGACGTTGGCACCTAAACCAATAGCGGTTTTAGCGGCAAATTCTCCAACAGTTCCCGCACCTAGAATTACAACATCGGTAGGCGGTACGCCAGTAATATTACCGAATAACAGTCCTTTTCCAAATTCATTGGTGATCATCAACTCAGCAGCAATCAGAATTGAGGCAGTACCAGCAATTTCGCTTAATGATTTAACTGCAGGATAGGTTCCGTCTTCGTCTTTTATGTATTCAAAAGCGAATGCGGTAATTTTCTTTTTGGTCAAAGCCTCAAAATAAGTTTTTTTCCGTGTTTTTAATTGAATAGCTGACAGCAGTATCGTTTCAGGATTCATCATTTGAATTTCGGTGAGTGTTGCCGGCTCTACTTTCAATATCATTGGACAACTAAAAACTTTCTTGGTATCATTGGTGACTTCTGCGCCGGCATCACAATATTCTTTATCTGTATAACTGGAATTTAATCCTGCGCCAGCCTCAATCATCACTCGATGCCCATGGTAGGTCAGCGAGTTAACAGCGTCCGGAGTAAGACAAATACGGCGTTCCTGATAACTGGTTTCCTTTGGGATACCTATAAAAAGCTCGCTTTTTTTTCTGGCAACCTCAAGTTTTTCTTCTTGAGGTAATAGTTGCTGTTTTGTGAATGGAGTTATAGTAATTGACATTGATGTTGTTAAATTAAGGGTACAATTTACGTAAAAACTTTTAAAAAAAGGACACTATTCATGGGGATAAATACAAGTGAATGTGCTTTTAAAATTAGTTCATGATTCTTTCCATTTTTATATCGGCTCTTTCATACACACCACCTTCCAAAGGTACTTCTACAAAATCAAATTTTTCATACAAATGAATTGCCGGCAGTAATTTTCGGTTCGAATATAAAATCAGCTTTTCAATTCCTTTTGCTTCGGCAACAGCAAGGCAATGTAGCATCAATTTTTTACCAATGCCCAAGCCCTGAACTCCATCTGTTACTGCCATTTTGCTTAATTCATAGGTCGTGTTATCAATTTTTATTAAGGAGACGGTACCTATGATGGCATCATTGTATTTAGCATAAAAAATCATTCCGCCTTTGTCTATAATTTGACCTTGTGGATCCGAAAGTACGATTTCATCTTTGGGCTCCACCTTGAAATATTTTTTCAGCCATTCCAGGTTCAAAGTTTTTATGGGTTCTTTTAAGGCGGTTGAAAAAGGGATGATTTCTACAATATTGTCTAAACTCATAATTATTTTTTAATTTAAGGTGAGTGAGCGTTTTCCGTCAGGAAGTAATGAAATGGTTATAACCGAATGTGTTTCAGGAATCAAATTTGGAATCTTCTCCGCCCATTCTATAAAACACCAATTACCGGAATACAAGTAATCATCAACACCCATATCCAAAGCCTCTTCTTCTTTATTTAATCTATAAAAATCAAAATGATAAACAAGCTGATTGTCATCGGATTCGTATTCATTAACTAAAGAAAAGGTTGGGCTACTTGTAGCGCCGCTTACGCCCAGCGTTTTGCACAATTGCTTGATCAAAGTGGTTTTCCCAACGCCCATTTCTCCATGAAAAAGAATTACTTTTTTGGGGTTATTTGCAATAATTTTTTGCGCCACTTCTTCGAGTTGGTCGATAGAAAAAATGATATTCATTCTTTTAAAATTGTTTAAAGTTTAAAGTTTAAGAATCTATCACAAACTGAAAACTGTGACTGACTACTTTTTTATTTTGGATTAAAAACTAAAAACGGAATAATCATTTCTTCCAATGAAATTCCACCATGCTGATACGTGTTTTTGTAATAACTCACATAATGATTGTAATTGTTGACATACGCCAAGAACAAATCATTTTTTGCAAAAATATAAGAACTACTCATATTTATGGTAGGCAATCCAACATTTTTTGGTTCTTTCACTGCATATACATCCTTTTGTTCGTAGGTCAAACTACGTCCTGTTTTATATCGTAAGTTCAAACTCGTGTTTTTATCACCTACCACTTTCGATGGATTTTTTACGTTTATTGTACCATGATCGGTTGTTAAAATCAATTTGAAACCCATTTTTTGAGCCTGTTGAATGATTTCTAACAGTGGGGAATTCTTAAACCAACTCAACGTCAGCGAACGATATGCTTTATCATCTGAGGCAAGTTCTTTTACGACATCCATTTCTGTTTTGGCATGGGAAAGCATATCTACAAAATTATAAACTACGGTCACCAGGTCATTGTCTTTTAAGGATTTAAAACCCTCTGATAATTTTTTTCCGCCGGCAAGACTGGTTATTTTAAAATAATCTTCCTTAATGGTTAAACCCAATCGTTTCAATTGCGCCGTCAAAAATTCGGCTTCAAAAAGGTTTTTTCCACCTTCTTCCGGGTCATTTTTCCAATATTGCGGAAATTGTTTTTCCATTTCCAGCGGTGTCAAACCAGAGAAAATAGCGTTTCTCGCATATTGCGTCGCCGTAGGAAGGATAGAGTAGTAAGGCACTTCTTTTTCCAGTTTATAATAATTTCCCACCACGCTTTCAAAGGCTTTCCATTGATCGTAACGCAGGTTATCAATCACTACAAACAAAATAGGTTTGTCTTTTTTCTTAAGTTCAGGAAGTACTAATTCTTTAAATAAAGTGTGCGACTGAACCGGTTTATCCGCTTTTGGTGTAAACCAATCCTCATAATTGCGCTCAATGAATTTTCCAAATTGCGAATTGGCTTCCGTTTTTTGGGATTCCAAAATTTCAACCATACTCTGATCGTCAATATTCTCCAATTCCAGTTCCCAAAAAATCAATTTCTTATACAACTCGATCCAATCTTCATAGGAATTCACCATCGCCATTTCCATGGTAATTTTTCTAAATTCTTTTTGATAATCTAAGGTTGTTTTTTGCGAAATCAATCTGGAATGATCCAGATTTTTCTTTAAACTCAACAAAATCTGATTTGGATTCACGGGTTTGATCAAATAATCGGCAATTTTAGAACCTATGGCTTCCTCCATAATGTATTCTTCCTCGCTTTTAGTAATCATAATCATGGGAACCGAAGATTTTTTCTCCTTCATTTCTGACAGGGTTTCCAAGCCGCTCATTCCGGGCATATTTTCATCCAGGAAAACAATATCAAAATTATTTTCCTCAAAAATTGTAATGGCGTCAAGTCCATTGTTACAGGTAGTTACCTCGTAATTTTTCTTTTCCAGAAATAAGATATGTGGTTTCAAAAGGTCGATTTCATCATCCACCCAAAGTATTTTTATTTTATCCATAATTGTATAAAAAAGTGTTCTAAAGTACTAAATTAAAGTGCCAAATTACATTTTTTTGCAACTGCTACCTGCTAATATTATGATAATTTTTTAACATACTTACGTTACATTTTACAAAATTACAATTCGCTTAAGTTTTGTTTTAGAATTGCTTTTGGGCGTGACCCATCCTCCGTAAACTCCGTCTGGGTCGGGCTGTACGCTGTATCTTTCCTTTTTAAAGAAAAAAGGAAAGGATGCCGCTTCCATCCCTCACGCACTTGCAAGAATGGTTTGGGTTTAATACTACAATTTGATGAGAAAAGTTATCAGAAAACAAAACTGGATTGTATAATTTGTAATGAATTTATTATATATTTGATAATAACAAAAATATGATATTTATCACACATATAAATAAATTCTGCCCAATTATATATTAACACGACAACTATAAATGACACGACAACTGACTCTGCTACTACTTATTCTGCTTTGTTCTTGTGAACAAAAGTACACTTCCTCAGATAATAAAAGAAAAGTTGACACATTACAGTCATTCATGAAATTTGACAATAATTTAGACGGTTCAATAGAAGCAATAGTTGAGTATGACGGGAAATTATTTTTTGCCGGAAATTTTACTGAAACTAACGGTATTCAGACAACAAACATTATTACATGGGACGGGAAAGAATGGAAATCTGTTGGTGAAGGGCTTAACGGAAAAGTAATGACATTAGTCGTGTATCATAATGAACTTTATGCAGGTGGCACATTCGACATAGCAGGAGGAGTAAAAGTAGACAATATCGCTAAATGGGATGGAGAAAAATGGACTGATGTGGGCGGAGGAGCAAAAGGATATTTTGTTACTCGAGAATCGACGACTTGGGTAAATGGTAAAGAAACTACATCTGTAAGTTCTATAAATGGATTGGTTAACTTACTTTCAGTCATAAATGACGAATTATATATGAGTGGACGCTTTGATACTGTTGGTAAAATAGTGGCACATAATTTTGCTAAATGGAATGGTAAAAAATGGTTTCCAATAGGTCAGGGAATTGATGCTGTTATAATGGGAATGCAATTATATAAAAATGAATTATATATTGCAGGAGACTTTGACACAATAGACAACAAGCCTTGTAAGTACATAGCCAAATGGGACGGAAAAGAATGGCAGTCCGTTGGCAAAGGAACGGACAGAACTATTTACAGCTTGAATGTATTTAATGACGAATTATATGCTGGAGGTTGTTTTACAGTAGCTGGTAACATTCCTGCATTGGGCATTGCCAAATGGAATGGCAAGAAATGGACTTCTGTGGGCAAGGGAATGAATGTTGACAAAATGGGAAGTGTTGGCTCTTTGATGGTTTACAACAAAGAATTATATGCAGGCGGATTCTTTGACAGTGTGGACAATATTGAGGCAAGCAGCATTGCCAAATGGAATGGAAAAAAATGGAAAGCGTTAGGAAAAGGAGTGAATAGTTCTGTTGATGTGCTATCCGTTCATGCTAATGAATTATTTATCGCAGGTACATTTGACACGGTTGATAATAAGGCTGCAAAAAATATAGTAAGGTGGACAACTAAAATTAGTCCAAAATAACTGGGCATAACACACGCTACAAGCAACTTGGGGATTTGGTTTAATTTAAAGTTGGTCTTATGTCAGAAAGATTTGGCAAATCCGAATAATGAGCTTAATTTAATCCCAAACTGCTTGTAGCGCAAGAACGTCAGTCTGTGAAAAAACCTTCGTTTTATCCCCTGCTAGGGTTAGCGTACTGCTCGTGCCCGCAAAAATAATTTAATAGAATTAAGGATAAAAAATATTAGCAATGGGCACGAGCGCTAGCTTGGGACTTTTGAAAACGATAAATTATTAAAAATAAAAAATGAACACTATAATTCTCAAAACGGAACGATTGATTCTAAGGCCAATTGCACTATTGGATTTGGATTATATTCACGAATTGCATTCTTTGAAAGAAACCGATGAGTTCAATACATTAGGAATTCCAGCAGTTATTGAAGAAACAAAATTCCTTTTAGAAAAGTGGATTTTTGAAAACAATAAAGAACTTACGACCCATTTTACTTTTGCGGTCGAATTAAATTCCGGAAACCAAATTATAGGTTTAATTGGAATTAATTTGGGAAAAGTAAAATATAAAAATGCGGAAGTTTGGTTTAAATTTCACAAAGACCATTGGAACAAAGGGTATGCTACAGAATCTTTAAAAGAAATTATCCGTTTTGGATTTGAAGATCTGAATCTGCATCGTATTGAAGCAGGTTGTGCTGTTGGAAACATTGGTTCTATTAGTGTTTTGGAAAAAACAGGTATGACCAGAGAAGCCCACACTCGTAAATTATTGCCCTTGTCATCCGGCTGGTCTGATAATTACGGTTATGCTATTTTAGCGACTGATTAATCATTTGTTAAAGCTAAAAAAATTATATGATTCCAAGAATTGAAATACTACCTGAAAAAAAGCTAATTGGTAAACGAATTACACTTTCGTTATCCAATAATAAAACTGCAAAACTTTGGAAAAGTTTCATGCCAAGACGAAAAGAAATTAAAAATAATATTGGTACCGATTTGTATTCCATGCAAAAATACGATGCGTCGTATTTTAATACTTTTAACCCCAATACTGAGTTCGAAAAATGGGCAGCCGTTGCTGTAACTGATTTTAATGAAATTCCAGAAGAAATGGAGCCGATTATTTTGGCTGGAGGATTGTATGCGGTTTTTGTTCACAAAGGAGATGAATCGACCGCTTCAAAAACATTTCAGTATATTTTTGGAAGCTGGTTGCCCAACTCTGAATATGTTTTGGATGACAGATTGCATTTTGAATTATTAGGAGAAAAATACAAGAACAACGACCCCAGTTCCGAAGAGGAAATTTGGATTCCAATCCAACTGAAATAAATTCCGGATTATTTATCAAAAACATAATAATAATAATAATAATAAATGACAAAACCACTGCCGGTACTATAAGCAGTGGTTTTGAAGAAACAGGAATCAATAATAAATTAGTCAAGCAATCTCATTATTGCCAGCCACCACCAAGGGCTCTGTACAATTGAATTATCGCTTTATATTGTTGGAATTTATTGTCTATCAAGTTTAGTTCAGCATTCAAAGCATTGTCTTTTACAGTCAAAACTTCTAAATAATTGGCTAAACCGTACGTCAACAATTCATCGGAATAATCGGTAGCTTTATTCAATGCATCGACTTGTTTTTCTCTAACGGTGAGTTTATATGATTCATTATTGTATTGTGCCAATGCATCTGAAACTTCTTTTCCCGCAATTAATAACGATTGCTCAAACTGAAGATACGCTTTTTCCTGATTGGCTTTCGCAATTTCAAATCTCGTTTTAATTTGCCTTTGATTGAAAATAGGCTGAGTCAAACCCGTAATCACATTTGCAAAAAGCGAATTGGCACTAAACCATTCTTTTAAATCAATACTCTGAAGTCCTCCGGTTGCTGTAAGTTTTAATGTTGGATAAAAATTACTTTTAGCGATATTAGTCTGCTCAAAATTTGAAATAAAATTATATTCTGCTGCAATGACATCAGGTCGATTTCTAAGTAATGTTGCCGGCACGCCAAGCGTGATTGAGGGTTGGATGGATTGTGTCTCAAAAGTGTTTCGCTTGATTTTTTTCGAGGCTTCACCCATAAGTATACTCATTGTGTTTTCAAGAACAATAACAGTATTCTTAAGATCAGCTATGATAATTTCGGTTGCATATTTTTGAGCTTCAGTTTGCTTTACGCCAACCTCTGTTACATTTCCCGCCTCTTTTAAAGCAATAATAGTTTTGATACTTTGGTTTCTGTTTATCAACGTTTTTTCGGCTAATTTTATTTGAGCATCTACAGAGAGTAATTGATAATAGGTGGCCGCAAGGGAAGCAATTAATTGGGTTTTTACTACTTGATTCGCTGCTGTAGTTTGAAGATAGGCTGCATTAGTAGCGCGCTTGTTGCTGCGTATTTTACCCCAAATATCTGCTTCCCAGGACAAATTCCCAGTAAATTGATATTGGTCCACATTAGTGGCACCACCACCACCACTGATTAAGGCACCCAACTGACTGTTTCTGGAAAGTTCTTGGTGCGTCCAATCAGCACCTACAGAAAGAGTAGGGAAGTACCCCGATTTTCCTTGTTTCATAGTGGCTTGTGCAGCCACAATATTTTGCATAGCAATTTTGATATCAAGATTATTGTTTAATCCTTTTTTAATATATTCCTGCAAAATCGGATCTGTAAAAACCTTGTCCCACGCAACATTTGCAAGTGAAAGGGTATCGGTCGAAACAATTTCGTTTCGGTATAAATTTTCCGTTTGTAATTCCGGTCGTTTGTAATCTTTGGCAACAAAGCACGACTGCATTACCATTGCTGTTACGACAAGTACTGCGATTTTATTTAACTTATTTTTCATTTTTTTGATCTAAAAGTGCAACATCTGATTCCTGATTTTCTATAGGAAGTGGTTTTGTAGAAATTTTTTCTTGTAGGGTTTGGAAAACGATAAACAATACCGGTATAACAAATACCCCAAAAATGGTTCCGATCAACATGCCGCCAATTGCTCCAGTTCCAATAGCATTGTTTCCAACAGCTCCAGCTCCTTTCGCTAACATTAAGGGCAGTAATCCGAAGATAAATGCAAATGATGTCATCAAAATAGGACGTAAACGGGCAACAGCACCATGAACAGCAGCTTGTGTAATACTCATCCCTTTTTTTCTGGAATCGACAGAAAATTCAACTATCAAAATGGCATTTTTAGCGAGCAATCCAATAAGCATAATTAGTGTTATTTGTAAATAAATATTATTACTTACATTGAATAAATAAGCAAATAGGTATGCTCCTGCTAAACCAATTGGGAGTGAAATTAATACGGCAAAAGGTAACATATAGCTTTCATATTGTGCTGCTAATAAGAAATATACAAAGACCAAACACAATAAGAAAATATACAATGTTTGACCGCCTGCACTAATTTCCTCACGAGTCATTCCTGAAAACTCATAACCATATCCAATAGGTAAGGTTTGACTTGCCACTTCTTCAACGGCTTTAATGGCATCACCAGAACTGAAACCTTCATTTGGAGCACCTGTGATTTTTACTGAAGTAAACAAATTGAAACGTTCTATTGCCTGAGGGCCAAATACTTTAACCAAACTCACAAATTCTGAAATAGGAGCCATCTGACCGGTATTATTTCTAACCAATACTTTGTTTAATGATTCAGGATTACTTCTAAACTCTGGATCAGATTGGTAAACTACTCGATATTGTTTTCCAAATTTGTTAAAATTTGATGCATAAACTCCACCATAATATCCTTGCATAGTTCCTAAAATATCAGTAACCGTTAAACCTGATTTTTTTATGGCAGCAACATTCAAATCAATTCGGTATTGCGGGTAGTTTGGAGAAAAAGAAGTAGCCGCATATTTGATTTCGGGACGGCTGTTTAAAGCGGCCAAAAATTTATTGTTTACTTCACTTAACTCCTGAACAGTACTTCCTTTTTGATCTTGTAGTTGAAATTCAAAACCATTGGTAAAACCAAAACCAACAAGTGTAGGACGAGCAAAATAGAGGACTTTTGCATCTTTAACTGTAGCTGTACGTTTAAATAATTCTGCTACAACAGCTGTTATTTCCTGATTGGCATCTTTACGTTCTGCCCAGGTTTTCAATTTTACAATGACCATTCCGTAGTTACTACCAGTACCACTAATTAAACTACGACCCGAGATACGAAGCACCTCTTTTATTTCGGGAATGTCTTTTACTTTGTTTTCAATTTGTAATAAAACCTCCTCTGTTCTTTCCAATGAAGTACCTGGCGGAAGAGAAACATCTGAAAGAATTGCTCCTGTATCTTCACCAGGAACAAAAGCTTTTGGTGTAATATTTAATAATAAGATGAAAATCCCTGCAAAAATTGCAATTCCCAAAAAGGCCAACCACTTGCGTTTTATAAAAAATTCAACTGACCTTTTATACTTAGCAGTTGTTATGTCAAATCCAACATTAAATGCCGTATAAAAACGTTCTGCAAAACCTTTTTTCTTAGCATTTTTATCGTGTTCTTTTAAGAAAATGGCACATAAAGCAGGGGAAAGAGTTAAGGCGTTAATAGCTGATAATACAATTGAAACAGCTAAAGTTATTCCAAACTGTTTGTAGAATACTCCTGCCGATCCACTAATAAACGAAACGGGAATAAATACAGCTGACATAACAAGCGTAATGGAAATAATTGCACTACTAATATCTTGCATGGCGCTATGAGCTGCTTTTTTGGGATCGTGTTCACCAGCTTCCATTTTGGCATGGACCGCTTCGACCACTACAATAGCATCATCGACCACAATTCCCACAGCCAGTACTAAGGCAAAAAGCGTTAATAAGTTAATGGTAAACCCAAATAGACTTAGGAAAAAGAATGTTCCCAAAATGGCTACAGGTACCGAAATTGCTGGAATAAGTGTGGATCTCCAATCTTGTAAGAAAATAAAAACAACAATAAATACTAATAAAAAAGCTTCAATTAAGGTATGAATCACTTTGGTGATTGATTCCTCTAAAAAGTCATTTGCATTAATTAATGTGGCGTATTTTACTCCTTTAGGAAAATTTATTTTTGCCTGCTCTAACACTTTTAGAGAGCCTTCAATTACTTCTTGTGCATTAGATCCTGCCGTTTGTGCAATGGCTATTGCAATAGATTTGTTTCCGTTTGTGTATGTATTACTAGCATAATTGACGGCACCCAATTCAATTTTTGCTACATCACCTAACTTCAGTACTTCTCCATCTTTGGTGGAACGAACAATAATTTCTTCAAACTCTTTTGCATTTTGTAAACGCCCTTTGTATTTTAATGCATATTGAAAAGATTGGTCACCACTTTCCCCTAATTGTCCGGGAGCGGCTTCAATGTTTTGCTCCGCCAATAAAGCAGTAATATCAGAAGGAACTAATCCATAAGCCCCCATTACATCTGGCTTAAGCCAAATACGCATCGAGTAGTCTTTTTGTCCAAAAATCATTGCTTCTCCAACTCCGGTTACCCGTTTTATTTTTGGTAAAATATTGATGTTAGCATAATTTTGAAGAAAAGTATCATCATAATCAGGGTTTTCACTATACAGTGATAAAATCAAAATATTATCACTTTGTCGCTTTGAAGTTGTAACACCCGCTCGTGTTACTTCCTGAGGCAACAGGGGTGTAGCTCGTGAAACCCGATTTTGAACATTCACTGCTGCTAAATCTGGATTTGTACCTAATTTAAAATAAATATTAATGGCAGCCGAACCATCATTATTGGATGTAGAAGTCATATACGTCATGTCTTCCACACCGTTAATCTGTTCTTCTAATGGAATTACTACCGAGTTCATTACAACGTCGGCACTGGCGCCTTGATAATTTGCTGCTACTGTTACCGTAGGGGGTGCTATTTCTGGATATTGTGAAACTGGAAGCGAGATTAACCCTAAAACCCCCAAAATTACGATGATAATAGAGATCACCGTTGACAATACCGGTCTGTCAATGAATTTTGAAAACATATTTTATTATTTATTCAATAGTTAGTTTGTCAATTATTTTTTTGTTGGATTGATTATAGTTTTAAAATCAACAACTTCGGGTTTGATAAGGGTTCCTTCCGTTACTATCCCAACACCTTCAATAAGTATTTTATCTTTTAGATTCAATCCGCTATCCACTACAAAAAATTTACCGCCAGGAATTGCGCGAACTTCAATGGGAACCGCTTGTACTTTATTGTTTTTATCCACAGCAAGTACAATACGCTTGTCTTGTAATTCTAATGTCGCATTTTGCGGGATAATAATAACATCTTTTAAATCTGTTGGAATTTCGATGCTTCCGGTACCTCCGGAACGCAACAATTTGTTCCCGTTTGCAAAACGCGCTCTTACATTAAAAGAACCTGTTTGTGCATTAGCTTGTCCGCTAAAAGTTTCAATTTTACCTTTTTGTTCATAGTGCATACCATTGCTCAAAACCAAATTTACAGCTTCCATTGTATTGATTTTTTCTTGGAATGACTTTCCTTCCGCATGCATCATGATGTCCAATTGTTCTTTTTCATTTATTGAAAAATTAGCATAAATAATACTTACATCTGAAATTCGGGTTAAAGGTTCTACGGTTTGGCTGCTCACATAACTGCCCAGTCTTAGGGGCAAAGTCCCAACAATTCCATTAACCGGACTTTTTATAGTCGCATAATTAATTCTGGCAACAATACTTTGATAGGTACTTTTAGCACTTGCTAAATTTGCTTTAGCAGTTTCTAATTGCACATCACTGATTATGTTTCGTTCTACTAAAGGAATTAAACGATTAACCTCCACTTGAGCCGCTCTAACTTTTGCTTTTGCAGCTCCAGCTTCTTGAGTTGCGGTTTGGGTCTCTAATTTAAAAAGCAATTGCCCTTTTTTTACTTCTTGACCCTCTTTAATGTATATTTTCTCAATATATCCATCCACTTTTGCACGAATATCAATATCTGTAATGCCTTCTAAACTAGCAGGATAAGTTGCTAACAAAGTGGTGTTTGATGTCCCTATTTCGATTACTTTATACTGCATAACAGCAGGAGCTGTTGCAGTGGTTTCTTTTTTACAGGAGAGCAAGCTTATTGCTAACAAAATTGCACTTATAAAAGATCTCTTTTTCATACCGGAATTTACTAAAATTGATTTAATTATTATTTATTTCTATTTTTTTGAATTTTTCAATCGTTTTGATCAGAAGCTCCTCGACTTCACAAACATGGACTTTATACGCTTTGACATTTTCCATATTACATTGTTCTTCTGCGCAAGAGACAGTTTTCTCTCGATAAAGAATTAATTTGTCTATTATTTTTTTTTCAAAATCAAGGATTTTGATGTAGTTTGTCAATCTTTCACTGAATGGTGAAGGTTTAAAATATTTTTTTCGGTCACCGGATAAAGTGTAATAATTAATTTTATCCATTTTTAAAAGCAAATTTAAGTTTGTAGAAATGGAGCTTTTACTGGCACTCATTTTTTCAACAATTTCTTCAAAAGTCAATCCTGTTTTACAACCGTCAATTATTAGCAATCCAAGAATTCTTGAACCAAGTGGCGGTAAATTATACATTAACTCAAAATGAATTCCGAACATCTCGATAAGCTCTTCCCTCTCTTTTTGTGTAGTGGCCATAATTTTTTTTGCAAAATTACGTTTAGTTCGTAATTTACCGAACTAAACGAACTTAAATTTATGTTAATTTTTTTAACAAACTGTTTCTCTTGGATTTGATGTATAAATTTGCGGTTTTGATTTAAAAATCTAAAGTTTAGCCCTCAATTAGTTATATTTATATTAAAAGTAAGTTCCTGCAAAAAAAAAGCTTAATATTGAAAAGAGAACAATTACCCTAAATTTATATTTTATTAAACCAAATGAATCCAACTATGAAATCTAAAAACTTCAAGAACTCTTTTTTAATGATTGCCTTGTTTTCTGCTACGATAACAATGGCACAACACAAATATGTTAATACGCCTCCGGAGGTTTCTCCAATGCTGATGAAACCCGAAATGACGGAAATTTGGGAACCTGAAGTGAAAGTTATTGCACCAGCTAAAACGCTGGGAAATGCACCTTCTGATGCTATTATTTTATTTGACGGTAAAAACTTAGAGCAATGGGTAAGTCAAAAAGATGTAAGCAAGCCTGCAGGCTGGAAAATTGTTGACAAAGACTATATGGAAGTTGTTCCGGGTTCCGGAGCCATTCAAACCAAAATGGCTTTTGGTGATTGTCAGTTGCACCTGGAATGGAGTGCGCCAGATGTCGTTTTAGATGGAGGACAGGCTAGAGGAAATAGTGGCGTGTTTTTTCAAAACCGATACGAATTACAAATATTAGATTCTTACAATAACAGAACGTACAACAATGGTCAGGCAGGAAGTATTTATAAAGATCATCCACCATTAGTAAATGTTGTAAAGACACCATTAGAATGGAATGCTTACGATGTAATCTATACGGCACCTCGATTCAAAGCCGATGGAAGAATTGATGCTCCGGCAAGAATCACTGTGTTTTTGAATGGTGTTTTGGTACAAAATAATACTACCATAAACGGATTGACACTTTATATTGGTTTACATAATTATCCTTCGTCGCATGGTGATGATGTTATTTCACTCCAAGATCATGATTCTAAAAATCAATTTAGAAATATTTGGATTAGAAAACTTTAAAAAAATATACTAACGGAGCGCTTCAAACGCTCCGTTTTTTTTGGCTACAAATCACAATAAGGAACGTTTCTGTTTTGAAGTCTAATTTACTTATATTTGTTGACCTTAAAAACAAACTTAATAGTGAGTCAAATCAATAAGCTAAAAATATTCAATGATCCCATTTATGGGTTTATCACGATTCCTAATGCCTTAATCTACGATTTAGTTCAGCATCCATATTTTCAACGTTTGCGTCGAATTTCCCAAATGGGATTGTCGTATTTAGTATATCCGGGAGCAAATCATACCCGTTTTCATCATGCTTTAGGTTGTATGCATTTGATGCAAAAAGCAGTCGATGTGTTGCGTTTCAAAGGAGTCTTACTATCTTCTGAGGAAGAAAATGCATTGTACATTGCTATTTTATTGCATGATATCGGTCATGGGCCTTTTTCACATGCTATGGAAAAAAGTATTGTTGAAGATGTGCATCACGAAGAAATATCGTTATTATTCATGAACCAATTGAATGTGGAATTTAACGGTCAGTTAAGTTTAGCCATTCAGGTTTTTAAAGGAGAATACAACAGAAAATTCATGTTGCAGTTGATTTCCAGTCAATTGGATATGGATCGAATGGATTATTTGAAACGCGATAGCTTTTATTCAGGAGTGGCAGAAGGGAATGTCAACTCGGAACGATTGATTCAAATGATGAATGTGGTGGACGATTATTTGGTAATTGAAGAAAAAGGAATTTATTCCGTAGAAAAGTTCCTCATGTCTAGACGCTTGATGTATTGGCAGGCGTATCTGCACAAAACAAGTTTAGTAGCAGAGTTAATTTTGATGAAAATCTTAAAACGTGCCAAAGAATTGACATTAAAAGGAGTACAATTGCCTTGTAGTGAACCGCTATTGTTTTTTATGCAAAACAAAGTAACGATAGGTACTTTTGATGCTGATACCTTAGATTTATTTGCTCAATTAGATGATTTTGATATTATTGGAGCTTTAAAAGCTTGGCAAAAACAGGATGATTTTATACTATCGTCTTTGAGTAAAATGATTGTGAATCGGGATTTATTAAAAATAAAATTAACCAGTGAAAAAGTAGCGATTGAAGAATTACAGCCGCTAAAAGAACGTTTTGCATTGGAAAATAATATTTCTTTAGTAGAAGCCAATTATTTTATTTTTAAAGGCAAAATAAAAAATCAAGCGTATAGCAAAGAAGCCGAACCGATACGAATTTTGAAAAAAGACAGTACAATTGAGGACGTAATTGAATCTTCTGATCAGCTGAATTTAAAATCATTATCTAAATTGGTAACTAAGTATTACATCTGTTTCCCAAAACAACTACTATAAAAACACCATTTAAAATCTATTTTTTATATTTTTGTCGCAATGAAATTTACAGCAGAACAAATAGCAGGGATTTTAGAAGGTGAAGTTGTAGGGAATCCCATGGCGGAAGTTTTTAGATTGTCAAAAATCGAAGACGGTACCGATGGATCGCTTACTTTTTTATCAAATCCTAAATATCTTAATTATATATATTCTACAAAAGCTTCAGTAACAATTGTTAATGACACTTTTGTGCCAGAATCACCTTTAACCACTACATTAATAAAAGTGGAAGATGCGTATGCCGCATTTTCTAAATTATTAGAGTTTTACAATCAAGTGAAATTGAATAAAAGTGGAATAGAACAGCCTTCTTTCCTATCACAAAGTGTAAAATACGGAGATAATTTATATCTTGGTAGTTTCAGTTATGTGGGACAGAATGTAGTTTTGGGCGAAAATGTAAAAATATATCCTAATTGTTTCATTGGAGATAATGTGGTAATTGGGGATAATGTAATTTTATTCGCTGGTGCAAAAATATATTCCGAGACTATAATTGGGAATAATTGTACCATTCATTCGGGTGCTATAATAGGCGCTGATGGTTTTGGTTTTGCACCCAATCCAGATGGAACGTATACTAAGATTCCGCAAATAGGAAATGTAATTATTGAAGATAATGTAGATGTAGGTTCTTGTACAACCATTGACAGGGCTACTATGGGTTCTACAATTATTAGAAAAGGAGTAAAGCTAGACAATCAAATTCAGATTGCTCACAATGTTGAAATTGGCGAAAATACCGTAATTGCTGCTCAAACAGGAGTTGCAGGTTCTACTAAAATAGGAAAAAACGGCATGATTGGCGGACAAGTTGGAATCTCTGGCCATTTAACTATTGGAAATAATGTTCGGATCCAAGCGCAATCAGGTGTGGGACGAAATATAAAAGATAATGAAATTTTACAAGGAAGCCCTACATTTGGATACAACGATTTCAGTAAATCGTATGTTCATTTCAAGAATTTACCTAAAATTGTTGCAGAAATAGAAGAATTAAAAAAACAAATATTAAACCAAAAAAATGGAAACAATGGTTAAACAGAAGACCATCAAAACAGAAATTTCGCTAACTGGAGTTGGATTACACACAGGAAAAGAAGTAAAAATGACTTTTAAACCTGCTCCAGTCAATAATGGTTTTACTTTTGTTCGAGTAGATCTGGAAGGATATCCTATTATTGAAGCAGATGCAAATTATGTTGTAAACACGCAAAGAGGAACCAATTTAGAAAAACTGGGCGTAAAAATTCAGACGCCTGAACATGTTTTAGCAGCGTTAATTGGTTGTGATTTAGATAATGTAATCATTGAATTGAATGCTTCTGAACTACCCATTATGGATGGTTCTTCAAAATATTTTGTTGAAGCACTTGAAAAAGCAGAAATTGAAGAACAGAACGCTAAAAGAAATATTTATGTTGTAAAAGAAGTAATTTCTTTTACAGATGAAGCTTCTGGCAGTGAAATATTGGTAATGCCAAATGATCATTATTCAGTTACCGCCATGGTGGATTTTGGGACTAAAATATTAGGAACCCAAAATGCTACAATGAAAAGCATTTCAGATTTTAAAACGGAGATATCAGAGTCTAGAACCTTCAGTTTTTTACACGAACTAGAATCGTTATTGGAAAATGGCTTGATAAAAGGGGGTGATTTAAATAATGCTATTGTTTATGTGGATAAAGAAATATCGGCTGCAACGATGGAGAATTTAAAAGTTGCTTTTGGTAAAGACGAAATTACGGTTAAACCAAATGGAATTTTAGATAACCTTACTTTACATTATCCTAATGAAGCGGCAAGACACAAATTACTTGATGTAGTGGGGGATTTAGCATTAATTGGAACAAGAATTCAAGGTAAAGTAATTGCTAATAAGCCAGGACATTTTGTAAATACACAGTTTGCCAAAAAAATGGCAAAAATTATAAAAATTGAACAAAGAAATTATGTTCCTGTTTATGATTTACATCAGGAACCTTTGATGGACATTCATAAAATTATGGCCGTTCTTCCACATAGACCACCATTTTTATTGATTGACCGTATCATTGAAATGTCTGAGACTCATGTTGTGGGGATGAAAAATGTTACCATGAATGAGAATTTCTTTGTGGGACATTTTCCAGAAGCTCCAGTTATGCCGGGCGTTTTAATTGTTGAAGCAATGGCGCAAACGGGTGGAATTTTGGTATTAAGTACTGTTCCGGATCCTGAGAATTATTTGACTTATTTTATGAAAATAGATAATGTTAAATTCAAACATAAAGTATTGCCTGGTGATACGTTAATCTTTAAGTGTGATTTAATTACACCTATCAGAAGAGGAATTTGTCACATGCAAGCAAATGCTTACGCAAATGGAAAACTAGTTGCTGAAGCTGAATTAATGGCACAAATTGCTAAGAAACAATAGATTTAGATAAAATTAGAATACTGTATTTGAGAAAATGCCGTTCATTCTTTAATTAGTCTGATAAATATAAAATAAAAAATAGCTGATGAATCAACCACTAGCCTATGTTCATCCAGGCGCCAAAATCGCCAAAAATGTTGTTATTGAACCATTTACAACCATACACAATAATGTAGTTATTGGAGACGGAACTTGGATTGGTTCGAATGTTACCATAATGGAAGGCGCAAGAATTGGAAAAAATTGTAATATATTCCCAGGCGCAGTTATTTCGGCAGTTCCACAGGATTTAAAATTTGGTGGAGAAGATTCTTTAGCAATAATTGGAGACAATTGTACGATTAGAGAATGTGTAACGATCAATAGAGGTACAATTGCATCTGGTCAAACTACTTTAGGAAATAATTGTTTGGTAATGGCAACTGCGCATATTGCTCACGATTGTCACATTGGTGATAATGCTATTATTGTAAACGGAGTAGCTTTAGCTGGTCATGTTACCGTTGGGAAATATGCCGTTATTGGCGGTTTGGCAGCAATTCATCAATTTATTCAAATTGGAGATCATGCCATGATATCTGGTGGATCTTTGGTAAGAAAAGATGTTCCTCCTTATACGAAAGCTGCAAAAGAACCTTTGTCGTATGTAGGGATAAATTCTGTTGGATTGAGAAGACGTGGTTTTACAACTGAAAAAATAAGAGAAATTCAGGATATTTATAGAATTTTGTACCAAAAAAATTACAATACAACTCAAGCTTTAGGTATTATTGAAGCAGAAATGGAAGCGACGCCAGAAAGAGATGAAATTATTGATTTTATTCGAAATTCATCAAGAGGAGTAATGAAAGGATATTCTGGAAACTACTAAAACTATTTCAGTTATCACAAAATAAAATATTAATAAAAATAAAAAATATAATGGCATCTACATCAGATATTAAAAACGGATTGTGTATTAAATACAACAACGATATTTACAAAATCATTGAATTTCTTCACGTAAAACCAGGAAAAGGTCCTGCTTTTGTTAGAACTAAATTGAGAAGTTTAACGAATGGAAAAGTATTGGATAACACTTTTTCGGCTGGTCATAAAATCGAAGAAGTTAGAGTAGAAAACCATAAATTTCAATTTTTATATCCTGAAGGTGATGATTTTCATTTTATGAATACAGAGACTTTCGAACAAATTACTTTAAATAAAAACATTTTAGATTCGCCAGATTTATTAAAAGAAGGAGAAAATGTAATGGTAAGTATTAATACAGAAACTGATTTACCTCTTTCTGTAGATATGCCAGCATCTGTAATACTTGAAGTGACTTATGCAGAACCAGGAATTAAAGGAAATACTGCTACAAATGCTACAAAATCAGCCACTGTTGAAACGGGTGCAACTGTAAACGTCCCTTTGTTTATTAATGAAGGAGATAAAATTAAAATTGATACTGCATCAGGTTCTTACATGGAACGGGTTAAAGAATAGTTTACAGTAATTAGTGTCCAGTAATCAGATATACTGGACACTGATTACTGAACACTGAATACTAAATAAATGAAATTCCAAAAAGTTTACTCTTTAGAAGAAATTGCGAGTATCATCGACTGTGAATATGTTGGTGATAAGAATTTTCCAGTGACTGGAATGAATGAAATTCATGTTGTTGAATCTGGCGATATTGTTTTTGTAGATCATCCTAAATATTATGACAAGGCATTAAATTCTGCTGCGACTGTTGTTTTGATTAATAAAAATGTAGCGTGTCCAGATGGAAAAGCATTGTTGATTTCTGAAGACCCTTTTAGAGATTTTAATAAATTAACGAACTATTTCAAGCCATTTCAATATTCGAATGTTTCAATAGCTACTTCAGCTTTTATAGGTGAAGGGACTGTAATACAGCCCAATACGTTTGTTGGAAATCATGTTGTTATTGGAAATAATTGTTTGATTCATTCTAATGTTTCGATTTATGATCATACTATAATTGGAAATAATGTAATTATTCATGCAGGAACTATTCTGGGTGCTGATGCATTTTATTATAAAAAACGTCCTGAAGGATATGATCAATTACTTTCCGGAGGAAGAGTGGTCATTAAAGATAATGTTGGAATTGGAGCACTTTGTACGATTGATAAAGGAGTTACTGGTGATACCACTATTGGAGAAGGTACGAAAATTGACAATCAAGTGCATGTAGGTCACGACACCGTTATTGGAAAAAAATGTTTAATTGCTTCACAAACCGGAATTGCAGGTTGTGTTATTATTGAAGACGAAGTTACTATTTGGGGACAAGTAGGAACCACTAGCGGGATAACAATAGGAGCAAAGGCAGTTATTCTTGGTCAAACCGGAGTTACAAAATCCGTTGAAGGAGGAAAATCTTATTTTGGTACTCCAATTGAAGAATCCAGAGAAAAATTGAAACAACTGGCTAATATCAAAAAGATACCAGAAATTCTTAATAAACTAAAGTAATATGTCTGCCAAAGAAATCGTTCAGAAATTTTACAAATCAGATGCGCTCATTGATAGTGAAGTCATAAAAGATTTTTTGCATCCTGAAGTTATCGTTGAATGGAATAGCAGTAAGGGATTTATCCAATTGGATTATGATTCTTTGCTAAGCCTCTCCAGTGATTTGAGTAAAGCCTACGTTCGTTCAAAGGTTAGAATAACTCATATTGTAAGTGAAAATGATACTATTTCGGTGCGGTACTCTCATTTTGTAAAAACGATTGAGAATCCTAGAGAAGAAATGTTATTAGCGCATTTTATGGTGATTTGGCAAATAAAAGACAATAAACTATTTCGGGGGTATCAAATGAGTCAATTATCATAATTTAGTGTCAAAAAACTGAATACTGAATACTGATTACTGATTACTATTTTATACTTTTGCATAACAATTTTAAAAACTACATAAAAAATATATCATGAGTGTTTTAGTTAATAAAGATTCCAAAATAATTGTTCAAGGTTTTACAGGAAGTGAAGGAACTTTCCATGCTTCTCAAATGATTGAGTACGGTACTAACGTTGTTGGTGGTGTAACTCCAGGAAAAGGGGGGACAACTCACTTAGAGAGACCCGTATTTAATACTGTGAAAGATGCTGTAGAACAAGCAGGGGCTGATACAACTATCATTTTTGTTCCACCGGCTTTTGCTGCAGATGCAATAATGGAAGCTGCAGATGCAGGTATAAAAGTAATTATTGCAATTACTGAAGGAATTCCTGTTGCTGACATGATTAAAGCAAATAGTTACGTTAAAGAAAGAAACGCTCGTCTAATAGGACCTAACTGCCCAGGAATAATCACTCCAGGTGAAGCTAAAGTTGGTATTATGCCAGGTTTTGTTTTCAAAAAAGGAACTGTTGGTATTGTTTCTAAATCAGGGACATTAACCTATGAAGCAGCTGACCAAGTGGTAAAACAAGGATTAGGAATCACCACTGCAATTGGTATTGGTGGAGACCCAATTATTGGAACTACAACAAAAGAAGCAGTTGAATTGTTGATGAACGATCCAGAAACAGAATGTATCGTAATGATAGGTGAAATAGGTGGGCAATTAGAAGCTGATGCGGCTCATTGGATCAAAGCGGATGGTAACCGTAAACCAGTTGTAGGATTCATTGCAGGAGTTACCGCTCCAGCAGGTCGTACAATGGGACATGCAGGTGCAATCGTTGGTGGATCTGACGATACAGCTGAAGCTAAAAAACAAATCATGAGAGAATGTGGTATTCACGTAGTGGATTCTCCAGCTGAAATTGGTAAAAAAGTAAAAGAAGTTTTAGGTTAATCTAAACTCTAATTAAATATTTTTAAAAGCCTCACAATTTGTGGGGCTTTTTTATTATAAATTGAATTAAAGAAATATCTTTGCACTTTATTAAATTGATCTGTTTTTTCAGATGTAATCCTAATAAAAACAAACATAAACGAATGGTTTCTAATGGACCTCACGATTTTGTGGGGTGTTTTTTTGTAAAAGCCAGTTTAAATAAAAATAAAATAATATGTACAAAGAGTTAAAAAAATTCAAAGTTACCAATCAGTTTTCATTTACTGCTGATGATAGTTTAGCAGAAGTTTGTAATGCGTCAGAAGGATCTGGAGTGTTTTTAGTGTATTCCGTAGGAGATGAAAAAGAGTTAATTATGGTTGGTTCTACTGGAACTGTTCAAAATAACGGAACTTTGAAAATTAAAAATGGTGGGTTGAAAGATAAAATTGTAGAAGGACACCAATTTGCAAAAACTGGAAGAAAATATTCTTGGCCAGCACAAATGAAAATCGAAGATATCAGCACGCTTGAAGTGGTTTGGTACGAAACATTTAATGATAAGACTAAAGTAATCCCAACATTTGTAGAAGGACAAGTTTTACAAAATTTCCTTGACGAAAATGGAAGATTACCAAAATGGAATGTAGCTTTTTAATTATTTAAAGTCTGTTTTTCAATATCTTAATTATAATTGTGCCACATTTTTATGTGGCGCTTTTTTTTGGATTATTAATATTTTGAATGGAATTCAAAATATTTCATAAATAATTAAGTACTTTTGCACCCGTTATCACGAATCCTTTAACAGGATAGCAACCTGCAACAACAAGCAAGGTGCTAAAACGATAAGCCAAATCCTTTGGAAAAAATGTTGTTTTAATCATTTTTATATTTTGGTTTATATTTTTTGTCGTGGTAATGGCTTTATTTTATACCATTATTTATGACAAAGAACATTCAACAAAAAGGAAATGCATTGGCATTACTTCCGTTATTCATTTTTATTTTAACTTTTTTAGGAGCTGGAATTTGGCTTAATGATTTTTATGCATTTCCTTCTCCAGTAGCCGTTTTATTAGGGATTATTGCTGCTTTTTTATTTTTCAAACAAGCTACAGAGGATAAAGTAAATACTTTGATTTCCGGTTGTGGCGAGAGTAAAATTATCACAATGTGTTTGATTTATTTGCTTGCAGGTGCTTTTGCCACTGTCACTAAAGCCATGGGAGGGGTCGATTCGGTGGTGAATTTAGGCATTAACAATATTGATGTGGCTTATTTTCCATTGGGAATTTTCCTGATTGCTTCTTTTCTTTCAACTGCTACAGGAACTTCGGTGGGTGCTATAGTGGCTTTAGGGCCAATAGCCGTGAGTCTTGCTGAAAAAAGTGGTTCTCCACTCGCATTAATTGCAGGTTCTTTATTGGGGGGCGCCATGTTAGGGGATAATCTATCGATGATTTCCGATACAACCATTGCTGCCACTCAATCTTTAGGATGCGAAATGAAAGATAAATTTAAAATAAACTTGTTCATCGCATTTCCTGCTTCGGTAATTACCATTTTTTTACTTTTCTATTTAGGATTAAATTCTGAAGTTATGGCAGTTGCTCTCCCAAAATCCAGCTATGAACTAATTACTATTTTGCCTTATTTGTTAGTGATTATTCTAGCTATAGTTGGAATTAATGTTTTCACAACTTTAATATTCGGAATTGTAGTAGCAGGAATTATCGGAATTATTGGGGCTGATTTTACCATTTTAGTATTTGCACAAAAAATATACGAAGGGTTTACGAGCATGACCGATATATTCTTGTTATCCATGCTTACGGGTGGTTTAGCTGCATTGGTCGAAAAAGCAGGCGGCATTGATTTTGTTATTTACAAAATTAAATCCAGAATAAAAAACAAGAAATCGGCTCAAATGGGTATTGGAACTTTAGTGAGTTTTACTAATATGGCTATCGCCAATAATACGGTTTCCATTGTTATTACAGGTGCCATTGCCAAAGAAATTAATGATGAATATAATTTAAGCTCCAAAAAAACCGCTACATTACTTGATGTTTTTGCTTGTATTGTACAAGGAATTTTGCCTTATGGCGCTCAAGTTTTGTTGATTTTAAGTTTTGCCAATGGAAAACTGAATTTCTTAGATTTACTCAGTAACGCTTGGTATCTCTTATTTTTGTTTTTAGTTACTTTAATTGCTATTTACAGTAATTTTTGGGATAAATGGATGCATAGATTTTTGAAAGTTTAAGCTTTAGACATAAAATTTTTGAATTGAATTGTTATATTTGTCTTATAAAAAAAATACAAACGAACGATAGAATATGAAATTATTAGAAGGAAAAGTTGCCATAATTACTGGTGCGAGTCGCGGAATTGGAAAAGGAATTGCTGAAGTTTTTGCAAAACATGGTGCAAATGTCGCATTTACATATAGCTCATCAGTAGAATCTGCTTTGGCATTGGAAAACGAATTAAATGCTCTTGGAATCAAAGCCAAAGGATATCAGTCGAATGCAGCCGATTTTAATGAAGCACAAACTTTTGTTGATGCGGTTTTAGCTGAATTTGGAACGGTTGATATTCTAATAAACAATGCCGGAATTACTAAAGACAACCTTTTGATGCGTATGTCCGAAGGAGATTTCGATCAAGTAATTGATGTTAACTTAAAATCGGTTTTTAATATGACTAAAGCCATTCAACGTACTTTCCTGAAACAACGTTCTGGATCTATAATCAATATGAGTTCTGTTGTAGGAGTGAAAGGAAATGCAGGGCAAACGAATTATGCAGCTTCTAAAGCAGGAGTTATCGGTTTTTCTAAATCCGTAGCATTGGAATTAGGATCTCGTAACATTCGTTGTAACGTAATTGCTCCAGGATTCATTGAAACAGAAATGACGGCTAAATTAAACGAAGATGTGGTAAAAGGATGGAGAGACGGAATCCCGTTGAAACGTGGCGGAACGACTGAAGATGTTGCCAATGCATGTCTTTTCTTTGCTTCAGATATGAGTGCGTATGTAACGGGACAAGTAATGAATGTTTGTGGAGGAATGCTTACCTAAAATAATTATAAATTATAATTGTTGAATTATAAATGGTCAATAATTCAAAATTTAAAATTTATCATTAAAAATAAAAAGAGAATGACAACAACTACCTTGCTATTATTACTTCTTTCATTACTAATAGCTGGCGGTTTGTCGTTTTTTCAATATATCTACAAAGCCAAAAACAAATCGAAAATCGGTTGGTTTTTGGCTTTTTTGCGTTTTTCATCCATTTTTGGAATATTATTGTTATTGATTAATCCAATACTGACTAAAAACACCTTAGAAACCGTAAAAACACCTTTGCCGATTGTTGTTGATAATTCGAGTTCTATTTCTTTTTTGAATGCCAATGAAAAAGCATTAGAATTGTATAAAAAAATACAATCAAACTCGGATTTACAAGAGAAATTCGATGTGCAATTGTATCAGTTTTCAGATGATTTTGAACCGGCTGAAACATTTGATTTTAAAGGAACTCAAACTAATATTGATGTTGTTGCCAAAAATCTAAAAAGCATTTATAAAAACGCAATCTATCCAACAGTTATAATTACGGATGGAAACCAAACGTCCGGGAATGATTACAGTTATAGTTTCGATGCTGCGAATAAAGTATATCCAGTAATTATAGGGGATACAACAACTTTTTTAGATTTTAAGATCAATCAGCTCAACGTTAATAAATATGCTTTTCACAAAAATAAATTTCCTGTAGAAGCTTTTTTACAATATTCAGGAACTAAAAGTATAACAGCTGATTTTGTCATTTCACAAGGAAATTTAGTATTCAGTAAACAATCGATTTCCTTTTCACCTTCCAGGAAATCAGCAACAATAAGCGTACTTCTACCAGCTGATAAAATAGGATTACAGGTTTTTAAAGCTACTATCGCATCAAAAGAAAAGGAAAAAAATACGTATAATAACACCAAGAATTTTGCGGTTGAAATTATAGATCAAAAAACAAATATTGCCATAGTTTCTGCTATAAATCATCCTGATTTAGGTGCGCTAAAAAGAGCTATCGAGTCTAATGTGCAACGTAAAGTAACAATTGTTAAACCAAATGAAATCAAAACATTGCAGGATTTTAATGTTTTAATTTTATACCAGCCAACAACTGAATTTAAAACTATTTTTGAAAATAATAAAGATGCTGGAATCAATACATTTATTATTACTGGAAACAACACCGATTTTAATTTTCTGAACCAGCAGCAGGATAATTTGGGCTTTAAAATGAGTGGACAAAAAGAAGATTATTTGTCGGTTTTTAATGGGCAGTTTAACTTGTTTGCAGCTGACAATATCGGGTTTGAAAATTTACCGCCTTTACAAAATGCTTTTGGAACTGTAACTACAAAAGGTTCGGTGTCTGTTTTGCTTTCATCCAAAATTAGAACAATAGATACCAATTCACCTTTGTTGGTTTTTATAGAAAATCAAGGTAAACGAGCCGCTTATCTTTTGGGAGAAAATAGTTGGAAATGGCGTTTGCAAACGCATGTCAATAATCAATCATTTGAAAAATATGATGTTTTCATCGACAAGATTATTCAGTTTTTGGCTTCTAATAATTCTAAAAAATCATTAGTTGTTGAGCATGAAAGTTTTTATAATTCTGGTGAAGCCATTAAAATAACAGCGCAATTTTTCAATAAAAATTATGAGTTTGATGAAAAGGCTCGTTTGACTATTGCGGTAACTAACACTAAAAACAAGCAAACAAAAAACTACGATTTATTAAAAGGAAATAATTCTTATAAAGTCAATCTTGACGGATTGAAAGCGGGTCCTTATACTTTTACGGTGAAAGAACTGAATTCTAAAACGACGTATTCCAGTAGTTTTGAAATTCTTGATTTTGATATCGAAAAACAATTTGTCAATCCCGATGTGGAAAAACTGACACAATTAGCTACCCAAACACAAGGAAAAGCATTTTTTCCGGATCAAGTTGATAGATTGATTAAAACGCTTTTGGAAAATGAGGAATATAAAGCGATAGAGAAGAACATTGTTACTAAAACTCCTTTGATTGATTGGATTTGGTTACTGGTTTTAATTTCAATTTTGCTGGCGACCGAATGGTTTGTTCGAAAATACAATGGATTATTGTAATACAATTAAACAACATGGATTTTAGACTGAAAGTATTTTATACCGTTGCCAACCGTTTGAGTTTTACAAAAGCTGCAACAGAATTGTTTATTACGCAACCTGCGATTTCTAAACATATTCAGGAATTAGAAGAGCAATATAAAATTAAATTATTTAATAGAAATGGTTCTAAAACAGCACTGACAACTGCCGGTGAAGTATTATTAAAACACACAAAAAACATTTTCGAAGTATACCGTGAGATCGATTTTGATATGAGCACACTCATTAATCAACGCTCTGGATTGTTGCGATTAGGAGCCAGTACAACGATTTCTCAGTATATAATTCCGCCACTTTTGGCCCGTTTCCATCAAAAATTACAAGATGTAAAAGTGAATTTACTGAATGGAAATACGGAACAAATAGAAAATGCTTTATTAAAACAGGAAATTGAAATAGGAATAGTTGAAGGACAATCAAAAAATAAGTCAATTAAATATACTGAGTTTTTAAAAGACGAATTGGTTTTAGTCTGTAAGACTTCCAATCCATTAGTCAGTCTTGATGAAGTGACGCTGGATGAGCTTAAAAAGATGCATTTTTTAATGCGGGAACAAGGTTCAGGAACACTTGAAGTTATTGAACATGCGTTAAAACCATTTGAAATTAAAATGTCAGAACTACAAATCGAAATGCAATTAGGAAGTACTGAAAGTATAAAATCCTATTTAATGAACTCAGACTGTGTGGCTTTTATATCCATTCATGCGATAGAAAAAGAACTTAAAAACAATGAATTGGCTATATTAGACATTAAAGACCTGATTATAGAACGTTTCTTTTATGTTATTACGTTACAAGGAAAAACGGATTCACTATCGGATTTGTTTATCCAGAATATTTCTAATCATTATAATTTAAAGTTATAACAGATTGTAATTTGCGATTGGTGTAAATAGATTTATCGCTCCACCTTTGTAGTGTAATAATTCAACCACTTTACATTGGAAACGGATCAAAAAGTAATTCAAAAAGAATCTTTTATTTTTTTAAAAGTAAACTCCACATTGCAGCAACTCATTTTTGTTGTTTTGCTATTGTTTTGTACTACCATTTTTGTTTCTCCGCCAATTGCTTTAGTATTGGGATTGATTGTCGCCAACCTTTTTGGACATCCTTTTTTAGAATTGAATCATAAAGCAACCAATTATTTGTTGCAATTTTCAGTGGTTGGTTTAGGATTTGGAATGAATGTTCACAGTGCAGTTTCAGCCGGTAAAGAGGGCTTTTTGTTTACGATTGTTTCTATTGTGAGCACTATAATTTTAGGAACTTTTCTTGGAAAATGGTTTAAAACCGAAAAGAAAACATCTCATTTAATTTCTTGTGGTACTGCCATTTGTGGCGGAAGTGCCATTGCTGCTATTGCTCCCGTAATCCAATCCAACGAAAAGCAAACCTCAATTGCGTTGGGAGTGATCTTTATTCTGAATTCGGTGGCACTGTTTTTATTTCCTGCCGTGGGGCATTGGTTGGATTTATCGCAAAAAGAGTTTGGATTATGGTGTGCCATTGCCATTCATGATACGAGTTCTGTGGTAGGAGCAGCGAGTAAATTCGGTCCTGAAGCGTTACAAATAGCCACAACGGTAAAATTAGCCCGAGCGTTATGGATTATTCCTGTAGCATTGATTACGGCATTTATTTTTAAAAATAAATCTGGAAAAATAAAAATTCCTTATTTTATCGGATTGTTTATTTTGGCGATGATTGCTAATACCTATCTGCCACAAATGAAGAGCATAACACCACCTTTAGTTTCAGTTTCCAAAATAGGTTTGACAGTGACTTTGTTTCTGATTGGAGCCGGATTAAACAGCACTGTTTTAAAATCGGTGGGATTGAAACCCCTTGCGCAGGGAGTGTTGCTTTGGACATTCATCGCAACCGCAACTTTGGTCTCGATTATTTATCTAATATAGTTTTATGATGAAAAGGTTTTCGTTTGATCACATGAAATTGCAATTGGATATAATCATACAAAAGCGCAAACAATAAAAAAGTTGCCGCAACAAAAACGATAGCGTGGACAAACGTAAATGATGAAAACTGCTCTTTTTCCTTACTATCGAAAACATATTTTTAGTTTTCTTTTTTTTTATTAACAGAATCTTAAACCCAATTTTTCCTAATAACGATTTAAAGAAATACATTTGTACTTCAAAAAAATAAATTTAATGAAAAATTTTAAAATTAGACCTACACTTATTGCGTTATCTACTCTTGGAGTTGCTTTTGTCTTTTTGTCATGGGGAGTTATTGGACATGAACGAATCAACAGAGCAGCGGTAATGGCACTGCCAAAACCATTACAGACTTTTTTTTACAATCATATTGATTTTATCACTCAAGAATCTACTGTCCCAGATTTAAGAAGAAATGTTTTAAACGACAAAGCTGAAGCCCCTCGTCATTATTTTGACATGGAGAATTTTGGCGCAGTAGAAACATTGCCTAAAACAATGGAAGAAGCAAAGTTAAAATATGATGAGAAGTTTTTGACTAAAAACGGGATTTTACCGTGGTACATTCAGGATATGATGGTCAAATTGACTAAAGCTTTTAAAGAAAAAAGAAAAAATGAAATATTATTCATTGCAGGGGATTTAGGACATTACATTGCAGATGCACACATGCCGTTGCATACTTCTGATAATCATGATGGTCAAAATACGAATCAAAAAGGAATTCATTCTTTATGGGAAAGTCGTTTGCCTGAATTGTTTGTTAAAAATTATAAGTTAAATGTTCCGGAAGCTATATATTTAGAAAATGTAGATAAAGCAACTTGGAATATTATTTTTGATACCCACAGTTTAGTAGATCCTTTATTAGCAGCGGATAAAAAACTAAGATCAACAACCGCTGAAAACAAAATGTATGTAACGGATGTCGCAGGAAATGTCGTTAAAAACAAATACGGAGGCATGCAATATTCTGATGAATATGCAGGTAAATTTCATACGGAGTTAAATGGTATGGTTGAAAAACAAATGAAAAAAGCAATTACTGCGACTGCTAGTTTTTGGTATACCGCTTGGGTAAATGCAGGAAAACCGGATTTAAGTACTCTTGATGCAGCAGAACTTACAAAACGCAACAGTAAAAACTTAAAAAAGGATTTAAAAACTTTTGAAAAAGGGTCTCTTTTTGGTTTAATAAATGAAAAAGAATAACGGATAAATTTAATTAAAAAACGGGTGAAACTTAAATTTCACCCGTTTTTTTTGCTAATTAATTTTTTGATAGTTTTTTTTCTTTAATATATCAGAGGCGGTTTGATAATAAGAAATTGTTTCGTTTACTAAATCTGTTCTTTCTTTTCTCAACAGGATCTGATCGTAAAAAATTTGGAAATCAGAACTTACTTTCTGGTTTGGCTTCAAAATTAATTGAAATTGTTTTACTTTTTGTTTGGGTGAAATAATCGTTAAAACATTATCCTTTATTAATCCTAAATCCTGATACGTTGCGATTAAAGCCCTAGGTTTATAATCTGGTTTTAGTACATCCTGACCATAAAATTTACTTTGGTAATCAAAATTTAATAATCCAAAGACCGTTGGCATAATGTCTATTTGTGACATTAACTGAGTATATTTTTTAGGTTCTACAAAACCAGGACTATAAATTAGGGCAGGAATTCTATACTTGTCTACTGGAAGTTCTGTTTTTCCTGCGCTGGAAGCACAATGATCTGCTAGTATAATAAAAACTGTATTAGCAAACCAAGGCTGTTTTTTAGCCATTTCAAAGAATTTTTTCATTGCATAATCCGTGTATTTCACACCGCCGTCACGGGATTTTACATCACCTGGAATATCAATTTTACCATTTGGATAGGTAAATGGTCTGTGATTACTTACGGTCATTATATGATTAAAGAAGGGCTTTTTTGCAGTTGCTTCTTTGTTCATTACTTGTATCGCTTTATTATACATGTCTTCATCACAAACTCCCCAAATATTATCAAAGGTGATTTCTTTTGGAGTAAATGTTTTTTTATCTACAATTTCGTATCCATTACCTACAAAAAAATCTTCCATATTATCAAAAAAAGCATCTCCACCATACATAAACTTTACTGTATATCCTTTTTGTTTAAAGACAGATCCAGTTGAGAACTTATTTTTATTGTCTTTTCTTTTTACCACACTTTCACCGGCAGTAGGAGGAAAACACAAAGTAACCGCTTCAAGACCTCTAACGGTTCTGTTTCCCACAGAATATAGGTTTGTAAAAACTAAACTTTTGCTTGCCAGACTGTCTAAGAAAGGAGTAATTTTTTTGTCGTTTCCATACATCTTCATAAATTCGGCACTGTAACTTTCAATAGTAATTAGTACTACATTTTTATGATTTTCAGCAGCTTCATTTTTTATTTCTCTTAAAGTAGTTTCTCCTGAAATGGAAGGAATTTGTTTCTTTAATTGAGCAAAGGCTTGTGTATTGGGAACTGTTTTATAGAATTTAAAATAATCTAATTCGCTGTTCTTAAAGGCCAAATAAAATTTATAAATACCATTAGATTGTAGTTCATTTGTGAAGATATTTTGAGAATTTTCTTTAGCAGATAAAATGGGGATAATTAATAAGGATAACCCAAAAAGAATCAAATAAATTCCAGAAATTTTAATTTTTTCGACTAAAGTAGGAATACTTTCAATATATTTTTTTGATCTTTTGACAATGAAATACGTGACCAAAGCTGCAATAATAAAGAGCCCGGAAAAAAGTGGAATTACGGGATAGGACTGCATAATATTTCCAATAACTTCATTAGTATAAACTAAGTAATTTACAGCTATGAAATTGTATTTTACACCAAATTCATTCCAGAAAAAGTATTCACTAATCCCGTTTTGTAAAATTAAAAGTACATAAAGAAAGATGACAAAGGAAAACAGCCACAATCTTATTTGGTTTCGATAATTAGGCAAAAAAAGAAGTAATCCAAATAAGACTGTTTTAATTGCTATAAAAATGATGCCAATTTTAGGCAAAGCACCACCATATTCATTGAGAATAGTATTTCCAAAAGAAACATAGATTAACAATGCTACAAATAAACCAAAAATGATGTAACCGTAGGGTTTAGAATATTTTACATTGGATATAAAAATTAGATATAACCATAAAAAAACACTGATCAATATAAAAATAAAAAAATCAGAAAGAAAACCAAATACGAATAGTGTTAAGGTATCAATAACGGTAAACGCAGACTGGGTTATTGGGTGGAATAAAAGAATAATTCTAGAAATAAAACTTACAGTCGTGTAGAATAGCAGTAAATAATAGAATGGTGCAGTTTTTTGAAACAATTGCATAATAATAATAATAATAATAATAATAAATTTAAATGTAAAAGTAAACATTAACTTTAGTACTAATTTTTAAGAATTGCTTAATATTTTAAAGCTATGAGTAATTTTTTTTTTATTTTTTAGTTAAATGAAAAACTATAGCTAGATTTTTTTCGTAAATAAAAACAAACTAACCTAATACATAGATAATTATGACCAGAAAAGAATTTTTTGCAAGAGCAGGGTTTGGAGCAGCAACTATTTTATTACCGGTTTGCCTTGTAGGTATAGCCACGAGCTGTAGTTCAGACGATACCAATGCAGGATCAGGGACAAACGCTGGTATTCCTGCGCCAACAGCTAATTCAAATTTTACAATTGATGTAAGCTTGGGGACTTTAGCTACAAACGGTGGGTTCCTAGTGACCAAAGGAATAATTATTGCACGAACTAGTACAGGTGAATTTTTAGCAGTTTCTGCGGCATGCCCGCATGAAGGAGTTATTGTCAACTATGATGAAGGAGGGAATAAATTTGTTTGTCCAAGACACAATTCGCAATTTACAAGTAAAGGAGTGGTTACAAGTGGTCCAGCCTCATCTAATTTAAAAGAATATAAGACAACATTAGCAGGAACAACTTTGACTGTTTATGTGTAATCAAGGAATTAAATGTTAATACAAAATTGATCTCTTTTAACTTGTGATAATTGAATTTTAAAAAACATTAATTGGTACTGTTCTATAATTAATTCTTACTTAATTTTAACCATTTGAAAGTATTTCTACAGAAGAATTAAATACTTTTACAGCTCTAAAATAGAACTCTAATGAAAAAACACATGCTTATTTTTTTTCTCTTTTTAGGAACATTTGGATATTCCCAGAACTGGACAACAAATTTTGAAGAGGCAAGAAGCAAAGCGCTTCAGGAAAATAAAAACATTCTTCTTGTTTTTTCAGGATCAGATTGGTGTGCACCCTGCATAAAATTAGAAAATACTATTTGGAAATCTGAAGAATTTAAAAAAGAAGCGGAACAAAAATGGGTCATTTACAAAGCTGATTTTCCAAAGAAAAAAGTAAATCAGTTAGCATCTGAATTGTCAGAAAGCAATAAAAAACTAGCGGAACAATACAACAAATCAGGAAATTTTCCATTGGTTTTACTTTTAGATAAAACAGGTAGTGTATTAGGAATTACAGGATTCAAAAACACCTCTCCTTCAAAGTATATTGAACTAATCCATTCATTTGAGAGATAATGCAAAAATCAATTCTACTCTGTTTATTTTTGACATCGATTCTTTCTTTTGGTCAGATTGTCCATAAAAGGAAGTTGTCAATGTTGGGAAGTCCTTTTGAAGTTACGGCTGTGGCAAACGATACGGTTAAAGCCAATGAATATATTGATTTGGCTATAGCCGAAGTCAGACGCATTGAGTACTTAATTTCTGATTGGATTCCTACTACACAAATCTCACTAGTCAATAAAAATGCAGGTATTCAACCTGTAAAAGTAAATGCCGAGGTTTTTGAATTAGTAGAAAGAGCGATTAAAATTTCTCAAATTACTGCTGGAGCATTTGATATTTCGTATGCTTCAATGGACAAAATTTGGAAATTTGATGGTTCAATGAAAGTAATGCCAACAGAAGAAGCAATAAAAAAATCTGTAGCTAAAATTGGCTATAAAAATATTATTCTAGACAAAAAAAATCAGACTATTTTTCTTAAATCAGAAGGAATGAAATTGGGTTTGGGCGGCATTGGCCAAGGCTATATTGCTGATAAAGTTAAGGATTTGTTGCTTTCAAAAGGTTGCAAATCCGGTATTGTAAATGTTTCGGGAGATATTAATGCTTGGGGAAAACAACCGGATGGAAAACCGTGGAATGTAGGCATTGTAAACCCTTTGAATAAAAATAAAGTTTTTGCCACATTTCCATTAGAAGACAGTGCTGTAGAAACTTCGGGAAGTTATGAAAAGTATGTTATTTTTAATGGGATACGCTATTCACATATTATAGATCCCAGAACGGGTTATCCCGCAACTGGCGTGGTAAGTGTATCTGTTTTTGCTAAGCAAACGGAAGTTGCTGACGCTTTGGCTACGGGAATTTTTGTTCTCGGGGTAGAAGTAGGGTTGGATTTAGTCAATCAACTTAAAGGGATTGAATGTATTATTGTTGATGATAAAGGTAAAATCCATTCATCAAAAGGAATCGACATCAAAAAATATAATTAATAAAAGACATTCAAAATGATAAAGACTATACCGGTTTTGTTTTTTGTAATGCTGATTTTACAATCGTGTAGTTCAGTAAAAGAATACGAAAAAGAAAAAATAAATGATCCTGATATGAAACTATCTGCAAGAACTGCAGAGCGATATGAAACTTCTTTTCAAATATATCGTGAAGCAGCCGCTGGAGCCAATGGAGGAAAATCAGGGGGTGGTTGTGGTTGCAACTAATTTACAAAACAACAATTTAGATAGTAAATAGCAATTCCTACACAATGAAAATAAATTTTTTATTTCTTTTAATATTAATCAGTAGCATTGCCTTTTCACAAGACAAAACGACTGCGGCAGCATTTAAAAAACGAGTATTAGAAAATACTGAAGTTGATTTTTTAGCTAGTTATTACGTTCAAGACGGATCAAAATCAGCCGTTTCTGGAGGAATTGGTTCTGAAAAATTAACGGATGTAGCCTCAAATATTGTGGTGGCAATGCCATTAAATGAAGATGATGTACTAACAATTGATTTAGGGATATCAGCCTATTCATCAGCATCATCAAGCAATATCAACCCGTTTAATTCAACTGGAGCTTCCAGTTCAGGCAGTCCCAACGGAAACGGACCTAATGGAACTCCATGGCAAGCTTCATCGGGAGCTTCAAGAAGTGATCAATTAGTAGCAGTTGGTGCTAATTACAGTCATAGCAGCGATTCCAGAAATTTTATTTGGAATTCGGATGTTTCTTTTTCAAATGAATACGACTATACTTCGGTTGGTTTTGGAGGAGGAATTGCGACTCTTTTTAATGAAAAAAATACTGAATTAAGCTTGAAAGCCAATGTGTATCTGGATCAATGGAGACCTATTTATCCAACGGAGCTTGACGAATTTTCAAAATATGGTGCTAATTTTTTAAATCAAGGCTATTTTAATGGTGTGACTGTTCTGGATCAAAACGGACAAGGTACTACTAGTTATTTACCATCCGCATTTCAACCCATTACTGCTGTAAATAGAAATTCCTACTCGGCTTCTGTTGGTTTCTCTCAGGTTTTAACCAAAAAACTACAGTTTTCAATCTTCTTTGATATTTTACAGCAACAAGGATTATTGTCATCCCCGTATCACCGAATTTATTTTGCGGATAAAGCTAATTATTACATCGGTCAGCCACAATACATTAATACTTACGAAAGTTCTACTAATACAGGAGTTTATAAACTGGCTGATGATATCGAAAGATTGCCGGATTCCAGATTTAAAATCCCTGTTGGAGCACGTTTGAATTATTACATTAATGAACGATTTATATTGAGAACCTATTATCGTTTTTATTCTGATAATTGGGATATTCAGTCGCATACCGCAACGATTGAACTTCCTATAAAATTATCAGACAGGTTTACCATTTTTCCAATGTATCGTTATTATTCTCAAACTGCTTCAAAATATTATGCCTCTTATGAAACCCATTTGTCAACAGAAAAATTTTATACCTCTGATGCTGATTTGGCTACATTTGATGCGAATCAATATGGTTTTGGAATCAATTATACTGATATTTTTACCGGTGCAAAAATTTGGAAATTTGGTTTAAAAAATATTGATTTAAGATTCAATCATTATGAAAGAAGTGATAATCTAAATGCTAATATTGGTACAATTGCCTTTAAATTTGTAATGCAGTAAACCTAAATTCATACAATCATGCACATATTAATAGTCGAAGATGAAGCTGGTATTGTTCAATTTCTTCAGCAAGGATTGGAAGAAGAAGGCTATACAATCACAAGTGCTTCGGATGGTTTAAAAGGGTTTGAACTGACTCAAAAGAACAATTTTGATTTGATATTATTAGATTGGATGTTGCCTAAAATGAACGGATTAGAACTTTGCAAATCCATTCGATTGAAAAACAGTCATACGCCAATCTTATTTTTGACGGCCAAAGATACGGTGCAAGAAACAATTGAAGGTTTAAAAGCGGGTGCCAATGATTATATCAAAAAACCATTTAGTTTTGATGAATTATTGGAACGCATCAAAATTCATTTCAGAAACCAAAATGAAGATGAAATTCTAAATCTTGGAACAATTCAAATTGATACTGCTAAACATCGTGTTTTAGTAAGTGATGTTGAAGTAAACTTGACCCAACGTGAGTTTGATTTATTAAAATATTTGGTCAAAAATAAAGGTAAAGTTTGTACTAGAACTCAGATTATTGAGGATGTTTGGGACATTCATTTTGAATATGACACCGGCGTAATTGATGTTTTTATGAATGCGATTCGCAAAAAATTAAATTTAAAAATAGAACAAGACTACATAAAAACGGTTCGTGGTGTAGGGTATATTGCTAATGACTAAATGAAAATACAACAACTTTCCTTTAAAAACAGAATTGCTTCTAATTATATTGTTACCACAGCTTTATTGATTTTTGTGGTTTTCTTTATCATCTATTCTATTGTTAAATTTAGTGTTTACAGCCATGTCAATAATGATATTACCAGTGAAGTAGAGAAACATCTTACTGAAATTGAAATTGTTGGCAATAGTTTTCATTTGATCCATGAGGAAGAATGGAAAGAACAGGAGCACAATACGCTGGATGTAAATCCGGTATTTATTCAGTTTATTGATCAAAATAGAAATGTGATTCAAAAATCACCTAATCTAAAAAAATCCTCTTTAATCTTCCGTAAAGAAAATGGGGAGAACAAGCTTTTTGATACCAAATTAGCCGATAATTCGATTCGACAAATTCAGGTTCCCATTTATGAAAAAACTAAAATTATTGGGTACATCATAATTGCTATGTCATTAGAAGATGCTACAATGGTACTTAATAATTTATTTGAAGTCTTGCTTATTGTTTATCCTTTAATTCTAATAGTACTTTTCTTTATTGCCCGATTTATTGCTGGAAGGAGCATAAAACCGATTAGTTCTATAATTACCACGTCAAACATTATTACTAAAGATAATCTGACATCTAGAATTCCATTACCACAAAACCGTGACGAATTATTTGTTTTATCTCAAACCATCAATAATTTATTAGACCGAATAGAAACGGCTATTGAACGTGAAAAACAATTCACATCGGATGCATCGCATGAATTAAGAACGCCTTTAACAGTCATCAAAGGAACCTTGGAAGTTTTGATTCGAAAACCTCGAAATCCTGCTGAATATGAAGAAAAAATTAATTTTTGTGTAACAGAAGTCGACAGATTGAACTATTTAGTAGATCAGTTGCTTTTATTGGCTCGCTTTGAAAATCAAAAACAAAGTTTAAAAATAGAAAAAGTGTATTTGAACGCCATATTTTTAGATGCTATTGCCAGAAATTCCACTGCGATTCAGTCTAAAAATATTAGTGTTTCTACAAATTTCACAAGCGATTATTACATAGAAACGGATAGCTACCTATTTTTAATTATTGTTAATAATTTGATATCAAACGCATTAAAATATTCAAATCAAAACGGGAATTTAGCTGTCAATTTAAAAAGTATAGGTTCTAAAATTGAATGCCATATCATTGATACCGGAATTGGAATTCCAAAAGAGGACTTAGAAAGTATTTTTAATCAATTTTATCGTTCAAAATCAAATGAACATCCTGAAATAAAAGGAACAGGATTGGGTTTGTCTATTGTAAAAAGACTCTGTACGTTGCTTAATATTGATATTACTATTACCAGTGAAGAAGGCATTGGAACACAGGTTGTATTAAGTTTATCTAAAGCAGACCTTAAGTAATTCTTAAGTAAATCCTTAATTTTATAGGTTACATTTATACTTTATTTGATTGCTTTTACACTACTATAAAGTTATGAATATAAGGCACACCTAGTTTATTTAATATTTTTTAAAAACGAGAAATCTAATACACAGGATCTTAGTGTAGTGTAACAAATCATTTAAAATAAAATCTAAAAAAGTACTTACATTTGTTTTGTGAAATTTCTAAAAAACATACTAATTTTAATCATTTGCCTACAACTAACGATTCCTTTTATTGTTGAGGATAGTTTGCGCTTACCTGTTTTGGTTTCACATTATGTTAAACACAATCATAATCATAGAGCTGTTACTCTGGTCCATTTCTTGACTGATCATTATTTAAACAAGCATCATGATGAGAAACATGATGAACATGGGGATTTACCTTTCCATAATCATTCTGACTTTTCGTTTAATCAAAATTTAGCATTAAACTTAGAAATAAAATTATTTAAATTTATTCCTAACTATTATTTTAAAGAACCACAAAAAACAGCTTTTTTACAAAATTATTTTTCTTCAAGAGTTTTACTTTCTATTTGGAGACCTCCAAAATAGTGTTGATTGTTTTTTAGTGCTCTTTTACAATTCATCATCGTACATACAATGATGACTATTTGTATTACAGCATATTCCTAGAAAAATAATTAATAATTATAAATTATGCTGAATAAAATCATAGAATTTTCAATTAAAAATAAACTTATCGTTGGTCTTTTCATTGTGGCTCTCATAGGATATGGGAGTTATCAATTTACCAAATTACCAATTGATGCCGTTCCTGATATTACAGATAATCAGGTTCAGGTAATTACTTCAGCCCCATCGTTGGGTGCAACCGATATTGAAAGACTGATTACCTTTCCAATAGAACAAGCCAACAGTAATATTCCTGGACTGAAAGAAATTCGAAGTTTTTCTCGTTTCGGTTTATCAGTGGTTACCATTGTTTTTAATGATGCAACAGATGTGTATTGGGCAAGACAACAAGTAACGGAACGATTAAGTGCTGTTAAAGACCAAATTCCCACCGGTATTGGAAATCCAGTTCTTGCACCGGTGACAACAGGACTAGGAGAAATTTATCAATATGTGGTACGAACCAAACCCGGTTACGAAAAAAAATACGATATAACTGAGTTAAGAACCATTCAAGATTGGATTGTTCGCCGGCAATTATTAAGCGTTGAAGGAGTAGCGGAAGTAAGCAGTTTTGGTGGAAAATTGAAACAATTTGAAATAGCCGTTGACCCAAATAAATTGCAATCCTATAATATCACGATTACAGATGTTTTTACAGCATTAGAAAAAAACAATCAAAATACAGGCGGTGCTTATATCGAAAAAGGACCTAAAGTTTTATACATCCGCAGCGAGGGATTAATTAATACTATCGAAAATATAAAAGATATTGCTATTAAAAACACCAGTAGCGGTAGTCCTTTATTTATTAGGGATGTAGCTGATGTTCGTATTGGTAGTGCAATCCGTTACGGAGCAATGACTTTTAATAAAAAAGGAGTGCAATCCGGGGAAGTTTCGGGCGCAGTAGTAATGATGTTAAAAGGAGCCAATAGTAATGTGGTTATTAAAAACATTAAGGATCGTATTGCCCAAATTGAAAAAACATTACCCGAAGGCGTTATATTGGAACCTTTTCTAGACCGTACCAAAATGGTGAATAATTCGATTTCAACGGTCGGAAAAAATTTATTAGAAGGTGCATTGATCGTTCTCTTTGTTCTTATTTTCTTTTTAGGAAATTTAAGAGCAGGATTAATTGTGGCGTCAGTTATTCCTTTGGCAATGTTGATAGCAGTCATATTGATGAACATATTTGGGGTGAGCGGTAATTTAATGAGTTTAGGAGCATTAGATTTTGGATTGATTGTGGATGGTGCCGTTATTATTGTGGAAGCGTGTTTGTTTAGTTTGCACAGCAGGAAAACTGCTCAAATTTCACAACAAGAAATGGACAACACCGTATTAAAAACGTCAATAAAAATGCGTAACGTATCTGTTTTTGGGGAATTGATTATATTGATCGTATACATTCCCATTTTTACGTTGCGTGGTATTGAAGGAAAAATGTTTTTACCAATGGCACAAACCATTGCATTTGCTCTGTTTGGTGCTTTTATATTGTCACTGACTTATGTTCCGATGATGACCGCTTTATTTTTAAATAAAAAAATATCGCATAAAAAAACTTTTTCAGATAGAATGATGGAGAAATTAGAAAATTTCTACCAGCCCCTTCTGAACAAAGCATTGGGAATTCCAAGAACAATTATTGCTGTAACAGTAGGATTGTTTGTTTTAGCGATGATTACACTTTCATTCATGGGTGGCGAATTTATGCCCTCATTAGAAGAAGGAGATTTTGCTGTAGAAACAAGGGTTTTGCCAGGAAGTAATTTGCAAACTTCAATGACTGCCATTACACAGGGGGCAAAAATATTAATAGAAAAATTTCCCGAAGTGGAGAAAATTGTGGGTAAAACCGGAAGTAGCGAAGTACCTACCGATCCAATGCCCATTGATGCCAGTGATATGATGATCATTTTAAAAGACAAAAGCGAATGGACTTCTGCCAAAACTTTTGATGAACTATCAGAAAAAATGGCAAAGGAACTGGAAGCTGTCCCGGGAGTTTCTTATGGTTTTCAATATCCGGTTCAGATGCGTTTTAATGAATTAATGACTGGAGCAAGGCAAGATGTAGTGTGTAAAATATTTGGAGAAAATTTAGACACGCTGGCTTTGTATGCCAATAAATTAGGTAAAATTGTAAATACAGTTGAAGGAACTTCCGACCTTTATGTAGAAACTGTTACTGGAATGCCTCAAATAGTAATTGACTACAACAGAGCTTCTATTGCGCAATATGGTTTAAATATTGAAGATATTAATCGGATAGTAAACACCGCATTTGCTGGACAAAGTAGTGGCGTTGTTTATGAAGGGGAGAAACGATTTGATTTAGTTGTTCGTTTAACAGGCGAAAAACGGCAGGATTTGGCGGATGTTCAAAATTTATTAATTTCAACGTCTACGGGTTTGCAAATTCCTTTATCTCAATTAGCGAAAGTTGAAATTACCGAAGGTCCGAATCAGATACAAAGAGAAGACGCCAAACGAAGGATTGTAGTTGGTTTTAATGTTCGGGGACGTGATGTGCAAAGTATTGTAAAAGAATTACAAGGCAGAGTCGATGCTCAAATTAAATTTCCAGTTGGTTACTACCCGACGTATGGCGGAGCTTTTGAAAACTTAAATGAAGCCAAAAATCGTTTGATGATTGCAGTTCCGGTTTCATTACTATTAATATTTATTTTGCTTTATTTTGCATTCAATTCCGTAAAACAAGGGCTATTGATTTATTCAGCAATTCCACTTTCGGCAATTGGAGGTATTTTCTTTTTAGCGATGCGGGGAATGCCTTTTAGCATCAGTGCCGGAGTTGGTTTTATAGCCTTATTTGGGGTAGCAGTTCTGAATGGATTGGTGTTAATTGCAGAATTCAATAGCATTCGAAAATCGGGGGAAACCGATTTAAAAGCGATTGTTTTGCAAGGCACCAAAATACGTTTACGCCCAGTTTTAATGACGGCATTTGTAGCATCATTAGGTTTTTTACCCATGGCATTAAGCAATGGTTCTGGTGCAGAAGTACAAAAACCTTTGGCAACTGTCGTAATTGGAGGCCTGCTGATTGCCACGTTCTTAACATTATTTGTTTTACCAATATTATATATCATGTTTGAAAAAGGAATTAATTTAAAACCAAATAAGATAAAATCAATTACAACAATCATGATATTGGGACTGTTTTTTTCTTTTCAAAATGCAGATGCTCAGGAAAAAATTTCATTAGAGAAAGCGATTGAAACGGCTCTTTCAAATAATATAAAAATAAAAAACGGAAAATTAAATTCTGAATATTTACAAAAAATGACCAAAACAGGCTATGATATTTCCAACACGGGAATTATTAGCGAGTACGGTCAGTTTAACAGTAATGTGAATGATGTAAAAATTGGCATTTCACAAAACATAAAATTTCCAACAGTTTACAAAAGGCAGAAACAATTATTAATAGAAGATGCCAAAAAAGGGCAATGGAATGAAGCTCTGCAAAAAAAGGAACTGACAATACAAGTGACAAAAGTATTTTACGAAATGATGTATCTAAAAGAAAAGGAAAAATTGTTGCTTAAAAGTGATAGTATCTATTCCGAATTTTTAAGAAAATCAAACCTTCGATTTGATAAAGGAGAAAGCAATATATTAGAAAAAGCGACTGCAGAAAACCAATCAGGACAAATAAAGATTCAACTTCTGGAATTACAAAGTGACTATAAAATGACGCAATTGCAATTCAAATATGTCCTTAACACAGATAAAGACTTTATCCCGGTTTCAGATAAATACAAATTGGATTTTAATGATGTGTTAGATGGAAATACAATTGCTAATCAACCCAGTATAAAATTATTTGAGCAAGAAATAAATAGAAATAAAGCGGAAATTTCACTTGAAAAATCTAAAAAATTACCGGAAATAATAGGCGGTGTTTATTGGCAGACATTCAAAACAAATACTGTATTTCAAGACGGCTACAATGGCCTTTACGGACAATTTGGAGTGGCGCTACCACTTTTTAATTCAAACATAAACAACAGACTGAAAGCATTAGAAATTAACAGTCAAATTGTAGAAAATAATTTGACTAATGAAAAATTAAAATTGCAAAGTCAGTATGATGAATTAATTCAAGAATCAAAAAAAAACCAAAAAACTATTGCTTATTATGAAACTCAGGCATTAAAGAATGTCGATTTAGTAACTAAAGCTGCTAATGATAAATTCATCAATGGTGACATCAATTATCTGGAGTGGGTAATGTTGATAAATCAAAATACAGAAATTCAAAGTAACTACATTGAAACAATTAGAAAATTCAATGAAACAATTCTTAAACTAGGAAATTTAATATCAAAATAAATGAAAAATACATTAATTACTTTAATAGGTTTATTTTTTCTGTACTCGTGTGGTAATACAAAAACAGAAATCGATCCCGAAGCTACTCCAGCTATTGAAAACGCAACAACACTTACCGATGCACAAATAAAAAATGCAGGTATTGAAACAGGTAAAATTGAGCAAAAAGAAGTTTCATCTACCTTAAAATTAAATGGAAAAATAGATGTGCCACCTCAAAATTTAGTTTCTATAAGTGTACCAATGGGAGGATATCTAAAATATACCAAACTTTTAGAAGGAATGTATGTTACCAAAGGACAAGTTTTATGTATTGTTGAAGACCAGCAGTACATTCAATTGCAAGAAGATTACCTTTTGGCAAAAGCAAAAATTGGGTATGCAAAATCCGAGTTCGAAAGACAAAAAGAACTTAACCGAAGCAAAGCCAGCAGCGATAAAGTGTATCAACAAGCACAATCAGAATACAACTCACTATCGGTAATGGTGCAATCGTATGGAGAGAAATTAAAATTTGCAGGCATAAATCCAAATAATGTTTCTACAAAGAACATTTCAAAAAGCATCAATATTTATTCGCCAATAAGCGGTTATGTATCTAAAGTAAATGTAAATATTGGCAAATATGTAAACCCCAGTGATGTGTTATTTGAGATTGTTAATCCATCTGATATTCATTTGGCATTGACCGTTTTTGAAAAAGACATCGATAAACTGGCTATTGGCCAATCAGTGGTCGCTTACACCAATACCAATCCGGAGAAAAAATATTATTGCAAAATTATTCTAATCGGTAAAGATTTTTCCGAAAACAGAAGTACTGAAATGCATTGCCATTTTACAAACTTCGACAAAGCGCTTTTACCTGGAATGTATATGAATGCCGAAATAGAATTAAAAAGTCAACAATCAAATGTTTTGCCATCAGAAGCTATTGTGAGCTATGAAAACAAGAATTATATTTTTGTTGCTAAAGAAAAAAAACAATTTGAAATGAAAGAAGTTACAACCGGAATATCAGAAAATGGATATGTAGAAATTGTTAACATAGAAGATTTAAAAAACGTTACTATCGTTATAAAAGGGTCTTATTCACTTTTGATGAAAATGAAAAATTTAGAGGAATAAAATCTTATATTTATAATCTGATCAGAATACTAAAAAAATAATTTGTTCAAATAATTTAGCCTAACGACAGTAAACTTTAAAACAATACATTATGAATGATGCTCATTTACACATGGTAGTAAACCATTTTCCCATTATAGGAACATTTTTTGGAATTGGAATTTTAGTAACTGGATTGCTATTAAAAAATAATTCAGTAATAAATACGGCCTATGTTTTATTTATAATTACTGCTATTTTTGGGATCTTAAGTATGTCTACCGGAGAAGGAGCAGAAGAAATAGTGGAGGATTTTCCAGAAATTGGTAAAGCAATTATCCATGAACACGAAGAATTAGCAGAGAAATTTGCATTAGTGCTTTATGTAACGGGAGTTTTTTCATTGATTTCATTAATAGCCGCTATCAAAAAGTTTCGATTAGCTACAGTGTTTTCAATTATCACGCTTATTCTAGCATTAATAAGTGGAATTGTATCAATAAACGTAGGGACTTCCGGAGGTAAAATTCGTCATACAGAAATTAGAGAAGATAGTGCTGTTGAAGTTGTAAATGATACAAATTCTGCTGAAATAGAATTGAATAATACAAAAGAGAAAAAGTGATTTATAACAATTTAATGACTATAAGTTAAAATAAAAATTGCTTTTTAAAGAATTTATCTCTTATATTTGCAAAAGAATTATTTAAAATAAATACGCACAAAATGTTTACAAATCAATTGCATCATCATCATTTTCATTATTGCTCTCAAGCGATGTGTTAATGATATGTGTGTAAATCATCATATTCTAAAACCCGTTTGAGTACATCAAACGGGTTTTTTATTACCCACTATTTGTACTCAATCAAAATATTTTAAACAAAAACAAAAAAGACAAAATGAGTACATTAAAAATTGCAATTCAAAAATCAGGACGTTTAAACGAAGACAGCATTCAAATCTTAAAAGACGCAGGTATTTCAATCGATAACGGTATCGACCAGCTAAAAGCCGAAGCATCAAATTTCCCTTTAGAAGTTTTATATTTAAGAAATTCAGATATCCCTCAATATCTGATAGATGGAGTGGTAGATATTGCTATTGTTGGCGATAATTTATTAGTTGAAAAAGGAAACAATATTGAAGTAATTCAAAAATTAGGTTTTTCAAAATGTAAAGTTTCCGTGGCAGTACCTAAAGCATTTAATTACAAATCAGTTCAAGATTTAGACGGTATGCGCATTGCAACTTCTTACCCTAAAACAGTTCTTGATTTTTTTAGTTCTAAAGGAGTAACAGTTGATATTCACCAGATATCAGGTTCGGTAGAAATTGCCCCGAACATTGGTTTAGCCGATGCTATTGTTGATATTGTATCGAGCGGGAGTACATTGTTTAAAAATAATCTGAAAGAGGTTGAAGTTATTTTTAAAAGTGAAGCAGTTTTGGCTGTTTCTCCAAAAGTAAGTCCTGAATCTCAAAAAATAATTGACACCTTAAAATTCAGAATCGAATCCGTTTTAAGAGCAAGAAAATCGAAATATATCTTGATGAATGTTCCAAATGACAAAATTGATGCTGTTGGAAAAATTCTTCCTGTATTAAGAAGTTTAACCGTATTGCCATTGGCACAAGAAGGATGGAGCAGTGTTCATTCTGTAATCGACAAAGACACTTTTTGGGATGTTATTGATCAATTGAAAGAAGTTGGTGCCGAAGGTATTTTGGTTTGTCCTATTGAAAAAATGGTGCTGTAAGAATTTTAAATTATAAGTTATGAATTATGAGTTTAAGAAACGAAATAGTTCAATTATTTAATCTTTGAATACAATTAAAAATGAATAAAATATACAATCCCAAAGCAGAATCTTGGTCTTCTATTTTAGAGCGTCCTACCAAAACTATTGATGATATTGAAGCCACTGTAAAAGAAATTTTCAATGAAGTTCAAAAGAAAGGAGATGTTGCTGTTGCAAAATATACGTCACTTTTTGATGGTGCTAAAATCGACACCATTGAAGTTTCTAAAGCTGAAATTGATTTGGCAATTGCTTCTGTTTCTCCAGAGTTGAAAGAAGCTATCGAAATAGCCAAATCTAATATTTCAAAATTCCACATTGCTCAAAAAACAGATAGGGTTGTTGTAGAAACAACTGAAGGAGTTAACTGCTGGCAGGAAAAAAGACCTATTCAAAAAATAGGATTGTATATTCCTGGCGGAACTGCACCTTTGTTTTCAACTGTTTTAATGCTGGCTGTTCCTGCAGAAATTGCAGGTTGCAATGAAATTGTTTTATGTTCACCACCAGATAAAAATGGAGCTATAAATCCCGCTATTTTGTACGCCGCAACTTTATGTGGTGTAACTAAAATATTAAAAGTTGGCGGAATTCAGGCTATCGCTGGAATGACTTTTGGAACGGAAACAATTCCGAAAGTATATAAAATCTTTGGACCCGGAAATCAATTTGTGACCGTGGCTAAACAATTGGCAACACAATTTGGCGTAGCAATCGATATGCCGGCCGGTCCATCAGAATTATTGATTGTTGCTGATGATACTGCAGTTCCTGCTTTTGTAGCTTCGGATTTATTGTCACAAGCAGAACACGGGGCCGACAGTCAGGTAATTTTAGTTTCTACTTCCAAAAAATTAATTAATGCTGTAGAAACAGAAATCCAAATTCAGATGGATTTACTTCCAAGAAAAGCAATTGCTGAAAAAGCAATTGCCAATTCTAAATTAATTTTTGTAGAAAATGATAAAATTGCTTTAGAATTAATCAACGAATATGGACCGGAACATTTTATCATTTGTTCAGAATTTGATGATTTTTATAGCAATGGCGTTCAAAATGCCGGTTCTGTATTTATAGGAAATTATACACCTGAAAGTGCTGGAGATTACGCTTCAGGAACCAATCATACCTTACCAACTAACGGTTATGCCAAGAATTATAGTGGTGTAAATCTGGATAGTTTTACGAAAGCCATGACTTTTCAAAAAATAACAAAAAAAGGGATACAAAATATAGGTAAAGCCATCGAAATCATGGCGGAAGCGGAAGGATTGCAAGCACACAAAAATGCAGTTACATTACGATTAAAAGCGATTGAAAATGAGAAATAATTTCGATATAAACAATTTGGTCCGAGAAAACGTAAAGCAATTGAAACCGTATTCTTCGGCTCGTGATGAATTTGAGGATTTTGATACAGCGGATATGATTTTTTTGGATGCCAATGAAAATCCATTTGAAAACGGTGTAAATAGATATCCTGATCCACAACAAATGAGTGTAAAAGGAATTTTGGCAAAACAAAAAAATGTCAAAACGAATCAAATTTTATTGGGTAACGGAAGTGATGAAGTGTTGGATTTATTATTCAGAGCTTTTTGTGAACCAAAAGCAGATAACGTAATCACATTGCCACCTACGTATGGTATGTATGGCGTACTGGCCAATATCAATGCAGTTGAAAATAAAGAAATATTACTTTCGGAAGATTTTCAACCGCAAATTGAGAAAATCATGCTAGCTGTTGATGAACATACTAAAATCATCTTTTTATGTTCGCCAAATAACCCAACCGGCAATTCATTTTCAGATGAAAGCGTGGCCTATTTGTTGAAAAACTTCAAAGGTTTAGTTGTGATTGACGAAGCGTATATTGACTTTTCAAAAAAAGAAAGCTGGATTAATGAATTAGATGAATATCCAAATTTAGTGATTACGCAAACATTATCAAAAGCGTATGGTTTGGCCGGAATTAGATTGGGAATTTGTTATGCATCCGCAGAAGTAATTTCGGTTTTAAATAAAATAAAACCGCCGTACAATGTGAATGAATTGACTCAAAAAAGAGCTTTGGACCGATTAGATGATTCAGAAAAAATAAAATCTGAAATTGAATCGATAATAGCACAAAGAGAAAAGTTACTTAAAGTAGTACTTGATGTAAATTTCGTGAAAATTATCTATCCGACAGAAGCCAATTTTATTTTAATAAAAGTAGATAATGCCAATAAAAGGTATAATGAATTGATTGCAAAAGGAATCGTCATTAGAAACCGAACAACCCAACCATTATGCGATAATTGTTTGCGTTTGACCGTTGGAACAGCACAAGAAAATATGAAATTAATTGAGGTGTTAAAACAACTTTAAACCTTAAACTTTAAACTTTTTTTAATGAAAAAAATACTTTTTATAGATCGTGATGGAACAATGGTTTTGGAACCAAATGACTATCAATTAGACAGTTTCGAAAAATTAGAATTTTATCCTAAAGCGTTTCAATACCTTGGGAAAATTGCTTTGGAACTGGATTTTGAACTTGTCATGGTGACCAATCAAGATGGTTTGGGAACTGATTCTCATCCAGAAATTAACTTTTGGCCTGTGCATAATTTAATTATGAAAGCTTTTGAAAATGAAGGCGTTGTTTTCACAGCAGTATTAATTGACAAAACATTTCCGCATGAAAATGCACCAACTCGCAAACCAGCATTAGGTTTGTTGACAAAATACATTGATAATCCAGAGTATGATTTGAAAAATTCATTCGTAATAGGTGATAGAATAACAGATGTTGAATTAGCAAAAAACTTGGGTTCAAAAGCGATTTTCATCAATACGGACGAAGAATTGGGTGGGAATGAGATTTCTTCTAAAAGACACGAATTAGATTCTGTTATTGCTTTACAAACTACGGATTGGAAAACAATTTATGAATTTTTGAAATTAGAGGAACGTTCTGCTTCCATAGAAAGAAAAACCAACGAGACAGATATTTCCATCAAATTAAACCTTGACGGAACCGGAAAAAGTAAAATCGAAACAGGAATCGCTTTTTTTGACCACATGCTGGACCAAATCGCACGTCACGGACAAATGGACTTGGAAATTCTTGTAAAAGGAGATTTAGAAGTGGATGAGCATCACACGATTGAAGATACAGCAATTGCGCTTGGCGAAGTTTTTGCAAAAGCATTAGGAAATAAATTAGGTATCGAACGTTACGGATTTTGTTTGCCAATGGACGATTGTTTGGCGCAAGTTGCGATTGATTTTGGAGGCAGAAACTGGTTGGTTTGGGAAACCGAATTTAAACGAGAAATGGTAGGAAAAATGCCAACAGAGATGTTTTATCATTTCTTCAAATCTTTCTCGGATGGGGCCAAAGCTAACATTAATATAAAAGCGGAAGGAACTAACGAACATCACAAGATAGAAGCCATTTTTAAAGCTTTTGCAAAAGCAATAAAAGTAGCTGTAAAACGCGATACGGAGAAAATGATTTTGCCAAGTACGAAAGGGATGCTTTAAAAAATTATGAATTATAAATTAAGTTTTATTAAGTATTAAATCCTTAATAAAACTTAATTTCTTAATGGTTAAAAAGAATGAAAATAGTAATCATAAATTACGGCGCAGGAAATATTCAGAGTATTATGTTTGCCATCGAAAGATTGGGATTCAAAGCCGTTTTGAGTAATAATCCAGAAGAAATTAAAGCAGCAGACAAAGTTATTTTTCCAGGCGTTGGAGAAGCAAGTTCAGCAATGAAAATGCTTTTAGAAAGTGGTTTAGAGACTTTGATTCCTACCTTGAAACAACCCGTTTTAGGGATTTGTCTGGGCATGCAATTGATGTGCAACAAATCGGAGGAAGGGAATACAAAAGGTTTGGGAATTTTTGAGGTTGATGTGATTAAGTTCACACCAAAAGTAAAAGTACCACAAATGGGATGGAACCAAATTTATAATTTGAAATCGCCTTTGTTTGAAGGTATTAATGAGAACGAATACATGTATCTCGTACATAGTTTTTATGCCCCCAATTGTTCTGAAGCCATTGCTACCACTAATTATGAAGTAGAATACGCCTCGGCTTTGCAGAAGGATAATTTCTATGGAACACAATTTCACCCAGAGAAAAGTGGCGATATTGGAGAACAAATTTTGGCAAATTTCTTGAAATTATAAATTTTAATGGCAATGGCAAAATTCAATAACAATAACAATCGTAAGTGAGATTGCTTCGTTCCTCGCAATGACAAATCTGAAATCAAAAATCGTTAATCCTCAATCTAAAATCCAATGAGAATAATACCCGCAATAGATATTATAGATGGAAAATGTGTTCGCTTGTCAAAAGGTGATTACAATACCAAAATTATATACAATGAAAACCCGCTTGAGGTGGCCAAATCATTTGAAGCACATGGAATTGAATATTTGCATCTGGTTGATTTAGACGGTGCAAAATCAAGCCAAATTGTCAATTATAAAATATTGGAACAAATTGCTACACAAACCAAATTGAAAATTGATTTTGGTGGTGGATTAAAATCGGATTCTGATTTAAAAATCGCTTTTGAAAGTGGTGCAAATCAAATTACCGGAGGGAGTATCGCTGTAAAAAACAGAACATTATTCGAAAAATGGATTGCAGAATATGGTTCTGATAAAATTATTTTGGGAGCAGATGCCAACAATGAAAAAGTGGCTGTTTCTGGTTGGTTAGAAGATTCAAACGAAGATCTGATTCCTTTTATACAAGATTACCAAGGCAAAGGAATTCAGTATGTAATTTGTACTGATATCGCCAAAGACGGTATGCTTGAAGGCCCTTCTTTTGATTTATATAAAAAAATACTTGATGAATGCAATATCACTTCGAGCGGAGTCGAGAAGTTGGAACAAGCCAACGGCATAAAATTGATTGCTTCGGGAGGAATTTCTACTTTTGATGAATTACCAAAACTAGCCGAAATGGGTTGTGAAGGAACAATAATTGGTAAGGCAATTTATGAAGGACGAATTTCGTTGAAACAACTGGAACACTATATTTTAAGTATGAATTATTAAGTATTAAATATGAGTGAAGACGTAATAAAAATAAAAAGTTTTTCTTTTGCTATTAGAATTGTTAATTTATATAAAACGTTAAATAATAGAAATGAATATGTGATTAGTAAACAAATATTACGCTCCGGAACTTCTGTAGGCGCAAATATTAGAGAGGCTAAAAATGCAGAAAGCAAAGCTGATTTTATTCATAAAATGGGTATTTCTCAAAAAGAAGCAGATGAAACATTATATTGGCTTGAACTTTTACAAGCAACAAATTATATTTCAAATGAAGAATTTTTAAGTCTAAATAATGATGGTGTAGAAGTTTTAAAATTAATAAAAAGCATAATTATTACTTCTAAAATCAATATCAAAAAAACTTAATAATTCATCCTTACAATTTAATACTTAATTTAGATGCTTACAAAAAGAATTATACCCTGTCTTGATATTAAAAACGGAAGAACTGTAAAAGGTGTTAATTTTGTAGACTTGCGGGACGCAGGAGATCCGGTGGAATTAGCCAAAATATATTCGGATGAAGGTGCTGATGAATTGGTTTTTTTGGATATTTCGGCAACGGAAGAACGGAGAAAAACCTTAGTGGATTTGGTCCGAAAAGTCGCTTCGACTATTAATATTCCGTTTACCGTTGGTGGCGGAATTTCATCAGTTAGTGATGTTGAAGTATTGTTGCAAAACGGGGCTGATAAGGTTTCCATTAATTCATCGGCGGTGAAAAATCCGCAGTTGATTAATGATTTGGCACAAAAATTTGGAAGTCAATGTGTGGTTGTTGCGATTGATGCCAAACAAATTGATGGACAATGGATTGTTCATTTAGTGGGCGGAAAAGTACCTACCGAATTGAATTTATTTGATTGGGCTAAAGAAGTGGAGCAAAGAGGCGCAGGCGAAATTCTGTTTACCTCGATGGACAATGATGGAACTAAAAACGGATTTGCCAATGAAGCTTTGGCTACACTTTCGGACTTAGTTAATATCCCTATAATTGCTTCTGGTGGCGCGGGAAACATGCAGCATTTTGTAGACACTTTTTTAGAAGGAAAAGCTGACGCAGCATTGGCCGCGAGTGTATTTCATTTTAAAGAAATTGAAATCAAAACATTAAAAACAGCCCTTAAAAATAATAATATCGAAGTTAGGATATAGAAACAGATAATAGAATAAAGAGAAAAGAAAATCGGATTAGATAATCTTTCAATCTTTAATTTTTCAATCTTTAAATTAAAAACATGAACATAGATTTCTCAAAAAACACAGACGGATTAATTCCTGCCATAATTCAAGATAGTGAAACCAAAACGGTTTTGATGTTGGGTTTCATGAATGCCGAAGCGTATCAAAAAACGGTTGACACTAAAAAAGTAACATTTTATAGTCGTACGAAACAAAGGCTTTGGACAAAAGGCGAGGAAAGTGGCAATTTTTTGAATCTGATTGATATCAAAAATGACTGTGATAACGATACTTTATTGATACAGGTAAAACCAGAAGGACCAACCTGTCATAAAGGTACGGATACGTGTTGGGCTGACAAAAACAAAGGGGATTATGGCTTTATTTCGAATTTAGAAGATACAATCCAACTTCGAAAAGAAAATGCCGATTCAGAAAAAAGTTATGTTGCTTCATTGTTTAAATTAGGGATGAACAAAATTGCCCAAAAAGTAGGGGAGGAAGCAATTGAAGTAGTTATTGAAGCCAAAGATGATAACGATGATTTGTTTTTGAGTGAAAGTGCAGACTTGCTCTTTCATTACCTTATATTGTTACAAGCCAAAGGATTTAAGCTAAATGATGTTGTTGAAGTTTTGAAGAGCCGCCAAAAGTAAAATTCATCAAATAATTTTTACCAATACAAACCCAATAGGAAATTCATTTGCTATTGGGTTTTCTTTTTTCTTTTATTTCAAATTGCAATCCACTATATTTACTATTATTTTAAAATTAAAGTACCAGAATGCAAGTGATGAATTTAGATAATACCACATTGACGCAAGAATTAAACAATCCAATACTAAATACGGGATTATATATAATCCTTACAACTGACGAAGATGATGCAAGACCTGTTTATATTTCTGGGAATTTCAATAAATGGCGTACGCAGGACAAAGAGTTTATGATGGAAAAAATTGGCAGTAACGTATACCATTACAAATTTTTACACGATTTTGATTATCCTGCAACCCTTTTGTATAAATTTACGAAAGGGGATTGGAGTGAAGTTGAGATTGACAGTCACGGCAATCGTACTGAAAACCGTTCAACACGCAATCATACTGGCATTCAAAAAGAACATGTCGCAAGATGGAGAAAAAACTGGTTGCCGTTTAAGCAATCTTTTTTACCTCAAGTTCAGTTGATTTCAGATGAATTTATAATTCCGCAACTCAATAAAACCAGAAAAATTTGGGCTTTGTTGCCTCATGATTATGACCATTCAAACGAAAATTATCCAGTCCTGTATTTGCAGGATGCCCAAAATTTATTCAATGAATCAGCCGAATTTGGCAATTGGGAAATTGATAAAAAACTGGCCGTTATGTCGGAATATAAAATTGGAAAAATTATAATTATTGCTATAGAACATGCCGAAGAAGATCGGATAAAAGAATATAATGTTGGGAAAACGGTTTTAGGAAAAGGTCAAGGTAAAAAATACATTCGATTTGTAACAGATACTTTAAAACCGTATGTGGACAGTAATTTTCGAACTAAAAAAGAACGGGAATTTACAGGAATAGGAGGAAGTTCTATGGGAGGATTGATTAGTATTTTTAGTGGATTGCGAAACCCCGAAGTTTATGGGAAATTAATGATATTCTCACCATCACTTTGGGTTGTCCCAGAATTAAAAATCAATGCTAAAAAAGCTAATTCAGCGGATACAAAAATCTATTTGTATGCTGGTGGTGATGAAAGTGAAACAATGATTGAGCATGTAAAAAAGTTTCAGGAAGATTTGATTTCGAACGAATTTGTAAAAGACAAATCAAAGATTAATTTAAGTATTAATAGACAAGGGAAACATAACGAAACCTATTGGAGTGATGAATTTCCTAAAGCAATAGAATGGTTGTTTTTCAATACAAAAGAGTAATGTATTTCTTTTAAATAAATCACATTCAGTTTAATAAATAATCTATAGAAAATTAAAAGAACAAATGAAAACAAATACATTACAAAACCTAACTGATTTTTCAGGAACAATATTGATTCCGGCTTTTGAAACGTATTCAAAAAGTATTGTTCCTATAACTTTTAATGGATTAGAAGTAACATCTAAAGTTTTTTTTGGAAAAAAAGACACCCATTATTTAGCCGAAAAAAACAACAATACGCATATCTTTATTGGTTTAGGAAAAACGATAGAATATAGATCATTGAAAACTATTTTTCGTCGGATTTCATCAAAACAAAAAGATAGTTTCAGTTCGAATGTTGCTTTAGTTATACCCGAACAATTTACTCAGGATCAGGTTGAAGCCATGATTTCAGGGTTGCTTTTAGGAACCTATAATTTAGGCCATTTTAAATCAGATAAAAAGGAACATCCTTTTTTAGATTCTGAATTTACATTGAATTTAGTTTCTGAAAAAGATTATTTGGCTACAGCCAAAAAAGGAATTAAAATTGCCAAAGCACAATTAGCGACCTATAATTTAGTTGATTTACCACCGAATACAATTACTCCAAAATACTTGTCGAAATGGGCTATGGAGACTGGCGAAAAATATGGCTTTGATGTAGAAGTTCTTGGTTATGAAGCTTCAAAAATTGCAGGTCTTGGCGCATTTTTGGCGGTAGGAAAAGGAAGTGAAAATGAACCACAATTTATCATTATGAATTACACTCCCGTTGCCGAAGTGGAACACATAAAACATGTTGGATTGGTGGGGAAAGGAATAACCTTTGACACCGGTGGATTAAATATAAAAACGGCAGGAATGATCCACATGAAATGCGATATGGCTGGCGGGGCTGCGGTACTTGGAACCATGCAACTTATAGCCGATTTACAATTGCCCGTAAAAGTTACCGCTATTGTTCCTTGTGCCGAAAATTCAGTTGACAGCAAATCCTTTTTACCTAGTGATGTGATCCATAGTTATAGCGGACATTCGATAGAAATAATTGATACTGATGCTGAAGGAAGACTCATTTTAGCCGATGGATTATCGTATTTAATTAAAAATTTCAACCCGGAATATATTGTTGATATTGCCACACTTACCGGAAGCAGCGTTGGTACTTTTGGGTATGAATGTGGTGCTTTGTTTACCAATAATGAAGAAATGTCAAAAAAATTACAAGAAAACGGAGATGCAATCGGAGAGCGTTTGTGGCCCTTACCGCTTTGGGAGGTTTATAAATCAGATATTGAAAGCGATATTGCCGATGTCAAAAATTATAGCGGAAAACCAGTTGCCGGAGCAATAAGCGCCGCTAAATTTTTAGAATATTTTACCCAAGAACACAAAGCTTGGGCGCATCTTGATGTTGCAGGTGTAGCTTTTGGTGATGATGAGTTTGCTAAAAGTAAACATGCAACAGGATATGGAGTTCATTTATTAACTAAATTCATTGAAAATTTATAACGTATGGAAAACTCTAAAACCTTCCTTTGTATTTCAAATTATTTCAAGGGCGCCGATTTTTTAATCATTTTAAAAAAGTTAGGCAACAAAGTTTATTTAGTGACAAGTGAAAAACTGAGAGATAAACCCTGGCCACATCAACAAATTGATGAGATTTTTTATATGGAAAGTCAAGATGTCGATTGGAATTTAGAACATCTGTTGTTAGGTGTGGGTAATTTTATGAAGTCCACTAAAGTTGATGCCATTGTAGCTTTGGATGATTATGATGTCGAAAAAGCTACCTATCTCAGGGAAAACCTCCGTATTGACGGAATGGGACAAACTACGGGACGTTATTTTAGAGATAAACTGGCGATGCGCATGAGGGCCAAAAGTTGCGGAATTTCTATTCCTGCTTTTTGTTCGTTATTTAATGATCATGATATTAATACTTTTGCGGATACGACTCATGCTCCATGGGTTTTGAAACCACGATCAGAGGCATCGGCTGCAGGAATTATAAAAATACATGACAAAGAGAGTTTGTGGATTCATATCAATGAAATGGGAAACAACAGATTCAAATACTTATTGGAACAATTCAAACCAGGCGATGTGTATCATTGTGATAGTTTGATTTCGGATAGCAAAGTAATCTTTAGCTTGACTTCAAAATATTTAGCCACACCAATGGAAATTTCCCAAAGCGGCGGCGTTTTTCGTTCTACCAATATTAAATACAATTCAGAGGATGATAAAGCCATAAAAAAATTGAATGAGCAAGTCATGAAAGATTTTGGATTGAAACATGGTGCTGCCCATACAGAATTTATAAAAAGCAAGGAAGATGGTCAAATTTATTTTCTGGAAACTTCTTCAAGAGTAGGAGGAGCACATTTGGCTGAAATGGTAGCCGAAGCTTCTAATATTAATTTATGGAAAGAATGGGCGGCTATTGAAGATGCATTAGCAAAAGGAACAAAATACATTTTACCAAAAGTAAAAAAAGAATATGCAGGTATCGTTTTGACATTGTCAAAATTCCAGCATCCTAATTTATCGTTATTTTCAGATCCGGAAGTTTGTTTTAGAGTTCCGTTAGAAAATCATGCGGGTCTAATTGTCAAATCAGATAAGCAAGAAAGAGTTTTAGAATTGTTGGAAGATTATGGTAATCGTTTTGCCAATGATTTTACTGCTGTAGTCGAACAAAGTAAAGTAACTAACTTGCATTAAATGTTAGTACTCAACTAAAAAAAGCAACTATCTCTATTGAAATAGTTGCTTTTTTTATTTAAAGTTTACTTAAACTACAAATAGGTGGATTTTCATATCTTCGTCAAAAAGTTTAATAAAATAATAGTTTTCCACTACCTTTTCTCATGAAAAAAATACTTCTGATTTTTAGCTTGTTAGGATTCATTAGCTGTAAAACGTATGATACAACCAGCTTAATTGAATCTCAAAAACCAATTCAAAATGAATATTATACTATTGCTTTTGGTTCCTGTGACAATCAGAAGATTAAAAATGAACTTTGGCCAGCGATAGATGAAAATCACCCATCCGTTTGGATTTGGGGAGGGGATAATGTGTATTCAGATACTAAGGATATGGATTTTCTTAAAAATAATTATAAAATTCAGAAACAAGATACTGATTATCTCAAGTTTATTAAAGATAAAATCATATTAGGAACGTGGGACGATCACGATTATGGAGCGAATGACGGTGGGGAAGAATATCCTTTTAAAAGTCAAAGCCAAGAACTATTATTGGACTTTTTAGGAACTTCAAAAGAGGCTCCAGAACGAAATAGAGATGGAGTTTATTCGGCTAAAACTATTGTTGTAAATGGAAATAAAATAAAAGTTATAGTGTTGGACTCTCGTTTTTTTAGAACAGCACTGACTAAAGCCTTGGATTCAAAAAAACGTTTTCAACCTAATGTATATGGTGAAGGAACTATATTAGGAAATGCACAATGGAAATGGCTGGAAAAAGAACTTAAATCATCTGATGCGCAATTTAATGTGATTGTTAGCAGCATTCAGTTTTTATCCGATAAACATGGTTTTGAAGCTTGGGGAAATTTTCCGCATGAAATAGACAAACTGGAAAAATTGATTGTTTCCTCCAAAGCGAAAGGTACTTTTATACTTTCTGGAGATCGCCATATAGCCACTTTTTCTTCCAAAAAAGTTAGCGGATTATCCTATCCGTTAGTAGATTTTACCTCAAGTGGATTGACGCACACCTACACTTCTTTTTCAGGGGAAGAAAACCCTTATGTGAAAGGAGAAGTTATTAAAGATATCAATTTTGGTCTATTAAAATTTGACTTTAAAAATAATAAAGTGATGATGGAAATTCGTGGGAAAGAGAATAAACTACTTCAAGAATACGTTCAAGCATATCCTGAAAAATATTTTTTTTAGGTACTATATTTATAAAATTATAAAGTTTATTTTTGTTCAAAATGATTAATTATGAAAAAACAGTTTAGTATTATTTTTATTTCGTTTCTATTTCTTAACGGTATAAATGCACAAGGTTTACTAAATAAATCAGAGCAAATCTTTACTAGACAAGATACTTTGAGAGGTAGCATCACTAAAGAAAGAGCGTGGTGGGATGTAAAAAAGTACCATCTAGATATTAAAGTAAATCCCGCAGACAGCACAATTACAGGATCTAACACCATACAATATCAAGTTGTTCAGGAATACAATATCATGCAAATTGACCTGCAAACTCCTATGGAAATTAATAAAGTCATTCAGGATGGAGTAGTGTTAAAATACAAAAGAGAAGGAAATGCATTTTTTATTGAATTAATTGCGCCTCAAACAAAAGGAGCCTTAAAAGAGTTAACCGTTTTTTACGGAGGTAAACCAAAAGTAGCCGTAAATCCACCTTGGGATGGAGGAATCACTTGGAAAAAAGACAGTAATGGGAATCCTTTTATTGCTTCTTCTTGTCAAGGATTTGGTGCCAGTGTTTGGTGGCCCAATAAAGATCACATGTACGATGAAGTGGAAAATATGTTGATCAGTGTAAATGTTCCAAAAAACTTGACGGATGTTTCCAATGGACGTTTACTAAGTGTAAAGCAATTAAAAGATGGAACGAAAACCTATAATTGGTATGTATCAAATCCAATCAATAATTATGGTGTAAATATTAATATAGGGGATTATGTTTCGTTTTCGGAAAAATACAAAGGTGAAAAAGGAGATTTAGATTGCAGTTATTATGTTTTGAGAGACAATTTGGCGAAAGCCAAAAAACAATTTCAAGACGTCCCAAGGATGTTAAAAGCTTTTGAACATTGGTTTGGACCGTATCCTTTTTATGAAGACAGTTATAAGTTAGTTGAAGCTCCGTATTTAGGAATGGAACATCAAAGTAGCGTAACGTATGGAAATGGTTTTCAAAACGGCTATCGTGGTAGGGATTTAAGCGGAACGGGCTGGGGATTAAAATTTGATTTTATTATTATTCATGAGTCTGGACATGAGTGGTTCGCCAATAATATTACCTATAAAGATATAGCTGATATGTGGATTCACGAGAGTTTTACAAACTATTCAGAAAGTCTTTTTGTAGAATATTACTATGGAAAAGAAGCTGGATTTGAATATGTTCGAGGAACCAGAAAAGGAATAAACAATGACAAACCAATAATCGGAAATTACGGTGTAAACAACGAAGGTTCTGGTGATATGTATCCAAAAGGAGGGAACCTGTTGCATACTTTACGCCAGATTGTAAATAACGATGAGAAATGGAGAGGAATATTAAGAGGTTTAAATAGTACTTTTTATCACCAAACAGTTACTACAAAACAAATAGAAGATTATTTAAGTCAGCAAGTTGGAATCGATTTATCAACAGTTTTTAATCAGTATCTAAGAGATACCAGAATTCCAACATTAGAATATTTTTTCAAGGATAATCAAATTGGTTATCGCTGGACAAATTGTGTAACTGGTTTTAACATGCCTGTAAAAGTAACGCTGAATGGAAAAGAAGAATTGCTCAAACCAGAAACAGAATGGAAGCGTATTCCAGCAAATACTGAAAATTCAAAATTGGAAATAGACAAAAATTTTTATGTAGCCAGTTTTAATATTACGGAGTAAATGCCAAAAGGTGTGTTTCTAAAATATAGGAAGCACACCTTTTTTATCTTTTCTTAAATTGTATCGGATTTTCACCCACCACTTTTTTGAAAATCCTATTAAAGTATGACAGACTTTCAAATCCACATTCATAACAGGTTTCAGTTACATTTTTATCACTTTTCAAAAGTCTTTTCGCTTGTTCAATTCGATATTGATTTAAAAATTCTGTAAAGGTCAATCGTGTCATTTTTTTAAAATAACGACAAAAAGCTGCTTTAGATAAATGAGTCAAATGGGAGATTTCTTCAATAGATACAGCCCTTTGGTAGTTTTCTTCTATAAATTTATAAACTACTTTTAATCGCAATTGCTCTTTATTATTGTATAGATTTTCAAATGGTTTATCGTGTAAAAAAGTAATTTCATTAGATGTTGCTAAAATCTGAAATAATGAGAGCACTTCAATGAATTGTTCGAAATGAGATAAAAGATGAATTTTTTGAAGCCTTTTTCCAATTTTATCTTTCACAGTGCCATGAAAGCAAATTACTTTTTTTGAGTTCTCAAATAATTGATAAATAGAGGCCAATTCTGGAGTTGCTATAAAGTCATTTTTGAAAAAAGCTTCTTTAATCTGTAAAACTACTTTTTCATATTCGGTTTTAATTCCATAATCAAAATTCAAATGGGGAATATTGGAACCTATAAAAACCAAATCACTACCCTCAAAATTGCCAATATGATCGCCTACGCGTCGTGTTCCATTTGGTGCAACAATAAAAGTCAACTCAAATTCAGGATGAAAATGCCAATAATAAAAATCATTCAATTTTGGATTTACCAATATTCTAAAGGAACTCCCAGCTAATCTTTTTATATCCTCAAAAACTATTTTCATATTTGGCTAATGCGTTAATTGTTCAATATAATACATATACTTATTTAAAATTAGTAAAAAAAATCAATATAATACAAATAGTAGTAAATTTTGTGAAAGTAATTAGTGTCTTATTTTTCTAATTTTGAAATAGGTATAACACCAAAATATAAAAACTATGGAAAAGAATAATCAATCAAAGACACCAACGATGGTGCCCACAATGGCACCAAATAATGCTCACAAAGATATTCCGGGAAATCCATCTACAGCAAAATCCAGCACAACAAAATTAAATGATCGTTCTAATGGAAAACCTTTGCGTTTGCTTACTGAGGAAGATTGGGTATTTTGGATTGAAAACGGATACATTGTCATAAAAAATGCAGTTCCGAAAGAAAACGCAAAAAAAATGGCTGATTTTCTATGGGAATTTGAAGAAAAAAATCAAAATGATCCAGAAACGTGGTATGCTCCGCCAAGAGCCGAAATGCAAATGAAAGAGCTTACGAATAGTGGTATGGTTGAAGTTTACAATCATCAATACCAATGGGATAATCGACAAATGGAAAAAGTGTATAATGCGTTTGTCGATATTTGGGGAACAGAGAAATTATGGGTAACCATTGACCGAGCAAATCTTAATTTACCAATCCGTCCAGATTTTGATTTTAAAGGATTCATACATTGGGATTATGACCCAGAAACTAAACCTCAAAACGTACAAGGAGTTCTTGCATTAGCTGATCAAACGGATGAAAATATGGGAGGATTTCAATGTATTCCAGATTTATATCGAAATTATAATACTTGGAAACTGACGCAACCAGAAGACAGGAATCGTTTTAAACCTGATGTTACCGGGCTCGAAGATAAATTTGTAAAAGTAAAAATGGAAGCTGGTGATTTATTGATTTTCAACAGCACGCAACCGCATGGAATTCGCCCAAATATTACAAAAGATAAAGTAAGAATGGCACAATATATTTCTATGATGCCGGCTGAAGAGGATAATGAAGAACTACGTCAATGGAGAGTCAATTCATGGAAAAACAGAATTGCACCGGAAGGATATGCATTTCCTGGAGATCCTCGTAAATGGGAACAAACCAAATATAAAACCGCAGAATTGAGTGATTTAGGGAAAAAATTATTGGGAGCTGAGAAGTGGTAATAAAAAAGGGATACTGATGTATCCCTTTTTATATTTTTTTTTTAAAATATTTAGATTAAGTTTTTCTTAATATAATTAAAACTGGTTACAGCAGATTCTATTGGATTTGGTTTATAGTTCGATTCATGTTCCAAAAAGAACCGTTTCATTCCCGCAAGTTCCGCTTGCGCAAAAATGGATTTGAAATCTATAGTTCCAGTTCCTATTTCTGCATTCCAATCTGGATTTACTTTATCCATATCTTTTACGTGCCACATTTTGAAACGTCCAGGATATTTTTTGAATAATTGCAACGGGTCATTTCCTGAACGAATTACCCAATATAAATCCATTTCAAAATCAACTAAATTTTTATCGGTTTCATTCAATAAAATCTCATATCCATTAGTTAATCCAAATTTTGTGAATTCAAAATCATGATTGTGATAGGCTAATTTTAAACCTCCGGCTTTACAAAGTTCTCCAACTTTATTTATTTGTAAAGCTAGTTTTTTATAGGCATCACCAGTTGTTCCTCTTAATTCTGAAATTATATAGGGAACAGTTACATATTCACTTCCTAAATGATTAGCTGTTTCGATATATGATTTTACAAGATCAGTAGTACCATCTTTAATCATAGAGTTAAAATCAAAATGATTACTCGTAGCTTTCAAACCATTATCGTCAAGTATCGCTTTAAAATCATGTACAGAAGTTCCAAAAAAGCCTTTGTCTACTGAATACCCAAAAGTTTCCACTTCTGTAAATCCAGCTTTTCCAACTTGAGCTAAAACTCCTTTGACATCTTTTGGTAAAGTATCACGTAGTGTCCATAATTGAATTCCGATGGCTCTTTTTTTAGAGTCAAAAGCAAATGTAGGAGCAATGGCTAATGCGCCTAATGCTAAACCAGCATTAATTAAAAATTCTCTTCTTTTTATCATGGGTTATTTTTTAGATTAGTTAAATTAAATATCACAAATCGCAATAGCCTGCTTCAATGAAGCTAGTTTGTCCGGGTTTTTAGGAATGAATTCTTGACCCACAAAACCTTTGAAACCAGTTTTTGCAATTGCTTTCATTATTGCAACGTAATTTAATTCCTGTGTGTTATCAATTTCATTTCGTCCGGGAACGCCGGCAGTATGAAAATGTGCAATGTATTGATGGTTGTCTCTTATGTTTCTAATCACATCACCTTCATCAATTTGCATGTGATAAATGTCATAAAGGAGTTTAAAGTTTTCTGAGTCCAAGCGTTTTGCTAATTCTACTCCCCATGATGTTCTGTCACATTGGTAATCTTTATGGTCAATTTTGCTGTTTAACAATTCCATCACCAAAATAACATCATGCTTTTCAGCCAATGGAATTAGTTTTTGTAAACCAACAACGCAATTATTCCAACCTTCTTCATCAGTTATTCCTCTTCGGCTTCCGCTAAAGCAAATTAGGTTTTTATACCCTGCTTTAGCCACTAGCGGAATCATTTCGGTATAATTTTTTAAGAGTGTTTCATGAAACTTAATAGCATTGAAACCATCGACTAAATTAATCTCAGCACCGTTGCACATGGTAGAAACAAGATCATATTTCTTCAAAGTTGGCCAATCTTTTGGACCCACTAAATCAATACCAGTAATTCCCATCTTTTTGGATTCAATGCACAGAGTATCTAAATCTATGTCATTAAAACACCAACGAGAAACGGAGTGCTTTATATTTCCTTTTAATTTACCCAATGGTGTTTCTATTTCATTTTTTGGCAAAGCCAAAGCAGAAAATCCAGAAGGAATTCCCATCGCAACTGTTCCTGCTACTATTCCTTTTATGGCAGATCTTCTATTTAGATTAGTACTCATCTTTTATTTTTATGTAGCAGAAGATGTTTCTTCTACTTTGTTTTTTTCATTAAATAAAAGTGCAAAAAGGAAGAATACTGCCAAAGCAATTCCAGCAGGAATTATCCAAACCATTTCCCAATTTATTGCGCCGTCTAACATTTTATAATTGTCCGTTATCCAACCTGCAACTGCAAAACCAATCAGCATACCAACTCCGTAAGTAGCTAATGTAATTAAGCCTTGAGCAGCACTTTTATATTTTTCACCTGCTTTTGAATTGGTGTAAATTTGACCAGAAACAAAAAAGAAATCATAACAAATACCGTGTAAAGCTATACCTATAATCAGCATGAAACTTAAATCATCTCCATTACCATAAGCAAATAAAACATAACGAATTGCCCATGCTAACATCCCGACTAAAATTGTTTTCTTGAAGCCAAAACGAGTGAAAAATACAGGAATTAATAATAAAAATAAAGCTTCCGATATTTGACCAATTGCCATTTTTCCTGTAGGATTTTCGACGCCTGCTTCTGTCAAAAAGGGATGTGCATTTTGGTAATAAAAGGCAAGAGGAATACAAATAAGAATTGACGATATAAAAAAGATGGCGAAGTTTTTATCTTTTAATAACTTTAAGGCATCAAGGCCTATAATATCTCCTATTTTTATTTTTTCATCACTTACTTTTGGTGGTGTTTTTGGTAAAGAAAAACTGAATAAACCTAAAACTAAAGCTGCGATTCCTGCTAAAAGAAACGTGTTTTTAAGAAATCCTTCAGAAATTGCTTCTGCAGTATCCCAATGGAAAATAAAACTAATAGACAATCCTGCTAAAATCCAGCCAATTGTTCCCCAAACTCTAATATTTGCAAACTCTTTTTCCGGATCTTTCATTTGATTAAAAGAAACGGAATTTACTAATGCTAATGTTGGCATATATAAAATCATGTAACTTAGAACGTAGGTATAGAACATCCCAACCTCTTCTGACTGATACATTTGATACATTAAAAAGGCTCCTATAAGATGAAGTATTCCTAAAATTTTCTCCGCATTAAAATAACGGTCCGCTATTAAACCTATAATAAAAGGTGCAATAATTGCGCCCCATGATTGTGTAGAAAAAATTGCGGCAGTTTCTGATCCCGATGCTTTTAGATTATTTCCCAGAAACGTACCAAGGGTTACAAACCATGCTCCCCAGATAAAAAATTCTAGGAACATCATTATGGATAATTTAATTCGAATGGTGCTATTCATTGGTTTTTTGGTTTTTATTTTTTTGGTTTTGGTTGTTTTTTTAATTTTTAGCGATTAATTACATGCCAGCTTCACATCCGGTTGTAATCTTCATAGTATTCCATTCTTTTATTTGAATGTTTCTGAACCACACATTATCTCCGTGATCTTGCAAAGCAATTTTGCCTTTTTTGAATGCAGCAAAACCTGGCCAAGCAGCAAATTTACTTCCTGCTACCAATGTTTTAAAGTTGGCATCCCAAAGTGTAGTTTCTACTACTTTCACTCCATTTAATAACAGGGTCAGTTTTCCGAATTTACATACAATGTCAACAGCATTCCATTCTCCTACTGGTTTAACAGGCTCTGAAGTACTTTTTATTAGATCATACAAATCTCCTGATCTGTGTTTTTCAATTTTTCCGTCTGGATGACCGTCATTGTCTAATACTTGCATTTCCAATCCTGTTTCATAAGTATTTTTGAATTTTGTCAAATCCTCATTCACATAAAAAATAATACCGCTATTGGCATTTTTTGCTACTTTCCATTCTAATTTTAAATGAAAATTCTCGTATTCTACATCCGTTACAAGATCACCGCCTTGACCGTTTTGGGCCGCAGTAGGATCAAAATGCAACACACCATCTTCCACTTTCCACCCAGAACCGGCAGTTGTTTTTCCGTAACTATGCCATCCTGTTGTGGATTGTCCATCAAATATGGATTTAAATCCTTTAGCTATTGGTGCCTGTTGTGCATTTGCAGTTTGAATTAGTATCATAACAAGTAGTGAAGTACAAATATTTTTAATCATTTTTAAATTTTTAAATTATTAGATAATCTTGTTTATAAAGTTAAAGCTTTCCAACCTTGGCGATAGTCCCGTTTCACAAACTGATTCACTTCGTCAAAATTGGTAATTTTCATAGCGTCATTATCCCATAATAATTTTGCTGAACGGCCCGGATACACTTCTTCGCCAAGCTCTTCTCTCATTACATCATATCCTCTAATAGCAAGATTTGCCATTAACAAAGCTTCTGTTAAAGGACCGGCAATTTCAAAAGGAGAACTTAATTCTTTTTTTCCATAACCTGCTATTGCAGCTTCAACCCATTGTTTGTAATGTCCTTCGGAACCATCAATCACTCTTGCGTATTTTTGAGCAACTTGTAGATTTTCATTTTTACTTAGAGGAAGTAAACGAGGATTTAAACCATAAGTATCACACATCATTTTTCCTTTTGTACCTGTGAACAATGTTCCATTTCCACCATCTCCAAAAATTTCATTCGAACCTAATTCAGAAGGTCTTTCCGGTTGAATTCCTCCATCCATCCAGTGTACCGCTATGTCACCATTTGTTTTCTCCGTTTTTGGAAAGGTTAATGTAACGTGACTTGAAGGAGGACAACTCTCTGGGAAATACCCTCTTTGAAATTCATCTACATAAACAGAACCAACACTACATTGTACATCTTTGGCATATTTTAAGTTCAATACACTAAAAGGAGCTTCCAATAAATGGCATCCCATATCTCCTAATGCACCTGTTCCGTAATCCCACCAACCGCGCCAGTTGAACGGCACTAATTTATTTACATACTCTTTGTGCGGAGCAGTACCCAACCATAAATCCCAATCCAATTCTTTTGGAATATCCGCTTTATTGGCTGACCAAGGAATTCCTTGAGGCCAAACCGGACGGTCTGTCCAAGCATGAATCGTATGTACATCACCAATTAAACCCGCTTCATACCATTCTTTCATTATTCTGGTACCATCATTGGAAGCACCTTGATTTCCCATTTGAGTAACCACTTTATATTTTTTGGCAGCTTGAGTCAAAATACGAGCTTCGTAAATATCATGTGCCATAGGTTTTTGTACATATACATGCTTCCCTAATTGCATTGCGGCTAGTGCTTGAATAGCATGATTATGATCGGGAGTTGAAACTGAAACGGCATCGAAATTTTTATGCTCTTTGTCTAACATTTCGCGCCAATCCTTATAGAATTTAGCTTTAGGAAATGCATTTACACTTGAGGCAGCTCTTCGGGTATCTACATCACATAAAAATGAAATATCAGCTTTTCCACTGCTGGCAAACATAGCAATATCAGATTTACCTTTTCCGCCAACACCAATACTGGCTATTGATAAGCGATCACTTGGGGCGACAAATCCTCTTCCTAGCACATGACGGGGTACAATCATAAAAGCTGCTGCTGCAATTGCAGTTGTTTTTATAAAATCACGACGGTTATTGGTGATTTTATTCTCTTCTTCTTTTTGTTTCATTTATTTTGATACGGTTAGTTAATAGCAATAAGATAGTTTAATAAATGATGTGCTTTTTAATATTCTAAAGTTATATAGAATATTAAAAAGCACATTTGGAGTTATTTTTTTAAGGATAAAATGTATTTTGCCATGGAATTTGCATCATTCTTTTTCAGAGAAGCATGTGCAGACATCGGTATAGATCCCCAAACTCCAGAACCTCCTTTTATTATTTTACCGGATAAATAGGCAACATTTTTTTCATTAGAGGGATATTTTTTTGCAATGTCTAAATAGGAGGGACCTATGAGTTTTTTGTCTAATTTATGACATCCTATACAATCAGATTTAGCAATTAATTTTTCACCGTCCGATGTTTGAAAAATAGTGTTTGTTTTTTTAGTAGCTTTACTATATTTTCTGTCTAAATTATCATTAGAAAATGAGGTTAAGCTAATTAAAGCAACCCCAAAAAGCAAATATTTTAATTTCATTTTCATTTCAATTTAAGTTTTATAATCCTAAGTTTTTTCTGTTAAAAGCCTGATTTGTTCCCACAGCAGCAAAATCATCAAATGCTTTATCGGTAACTTTTATAATATGATTTTTTATAAATTCAGCACCTTCACGTGCTCCATCTTCTTGATTTTTAATGCAACATTCCCATTCCATAACAGCCCAACCTTTGAAATCATATTGTGCCAGTTTACTAAAAATAGTTTTAAAATCAATTTGCCCATCTCCAGGAGAACGATAACGTCCCGCACGGTTTACCCAACTTTGATATCCTCCAAAAGTTCCTTGCTTTCCTGTAGGATTAAACTCGGCATCCTTTACGTGAAAAGCTTTAATCCTTTCGTGATAAAAATCTATATATTGGATGTAGTCTAACTGTTGCAATACAAAATGTGATGGATCATAAAGCAAACAAGCTCTGGAATGGTTGTTTACAGCCTTCAAAAACATTTCGTAGGTTTCCCCATCAAACAAATCTTCTCCAGGATGAATTTCATAACAAAGATCGATCCCATTTTGATCAAACTCATTTAAAATTGGCAACCACCGTTTTGCCAATTCAGCAAAACCGTCTTCCACTAAACCCGGAGGCCTTTGTGGCCATGGGTGAAAATATTGCCAAAGCAAAGAACCACTAAAAGTGGCATGTGCATTTAAACCTAAATTTTGAGATGCTTTTGCAGCATACTTCAATTGTTGCACCGCCCATTCTTGTCTGGCTTTAGAATTACCATGTACATTTACAGGAGCAAATGCGTCAAAAAAATCATCATAAGCAGGATGAACGGCAACTAACTGACCTTGCAAATGCGTTGATAATTCAGTGATTTCTAATCCGTAAAAAGCAATTGTGCCTTTAAGTTCATCAGCATACGTTTTACTTTCTGCAGCCTTTTGCAAATCAATGAATCGAGTATCTAATGTTGGCATTTGGATACCTTTAAACCCTAAATCAGCAGCCCATTTACAAATTCCGTCTAAGGAATTAAAAGGAGCTTCATCACTAATAAATTGGGCTAAAAATACCGCCGGACCTTGTATTGTTGTCATATTATATTTTTCTAAAACTGTTATGAATTCCTATATTTTGTTACAAAACGTAAGGAGTCCATTTTTTATCAGATTGTGATGATGCTACTACGTTATCAATAAATGCCATTCCTCGTAATCCATCTTCAACAGAAGGGAAGTCTAACATTTCAGGCGTTGGTTCTGTACCATCTAATTTACACCCTAGTGTTAATGCAAAGTTGCGATAAATATTAGCAAATGCTTCTAAATAACCTTCTGGATGTCCTCCAGGAGTACGACAACTATGGGTTGCAAATGAAGATAAATGAGCTCCATAATTAGATCCTGCTCTTAAAATCTGAGCTGGTTCATCTAACCATCTAACCATTAAAGTATTTGGGTCATGTTGAAACCATTCGATTCCACCTTTTTCACCATAAACTCTTATTTTTAAAGCATTTTCTTCTCCAGCAGCTACTTGCGATGCAATCAAAACCCCTTTTGCACCATTGTCAAACTTCAATAGTACTGCGCCATCATCATCCATTACACGTCCTTCGACTAATGTATTTAATTCTGCACAAACATCTGTAATTTTAGCACCGGTAATATATTCGGCTAAATGTGAGGCATGTGTTCCAATGTCTCCCATAACAGAACTTTTTCCTGATTTTGTAGGATCCGTTCTCCAGGCAGCTTGTGTATTCCCTTCTCTTTCAGATAGTTTACTTAACCATCCTTGAGGATATTCTACTAAAACTTTTCTAATCTTACCCAGTTTTCCTTCGCTAACCATTGCTTTCGCTTGTTTAACCATTGGATAGCCTGAGTAGGTATGTGTTAAACAAAGTAGTAGTCCTGTTTCTTCTACTTTTTGTTTCAATAGTTTTGCTTCTTCCAATGAAAAAGTCATCGGTTTTTCAATTACAACGTTAAAACCATGATCCAAAGCCATCATTGCAGGTGCAAAATGGGCAAAATTTGGTGTAACAATAGTAACAAAATCAATTCTTTCGTCAGCAGGTAAAGCTGCTTCCGCTTTAATCATTTCGTCATACGTTAAATACGTTCTTGATTCTGGAAGGAACAAGGCCTTACCAGATGCTATTGCGGTTTCTGGTTTTATACTTAATGCACCACACTTTAATTCAATTAGTCCATCCATATTGGCGGCTAAGCGGTGAATAGCACCTATAAAGGCATCTTGCCCACCACCGACCATTCCCATTCGTAATTTTCTCATAATGATGAACCTAAATATTTCCTTTTTTTAATTCTTTTACAGCATAATCACAAGCACGAGCCGTCAAAGCCATAAACGTTAATGATGGGTTTTGACATGCGATAGATGGCATACAAGAACCATCGGTAACAAATACATTACTCACTTCGTGCAATTGATTCCATTTATTTAAAACAGAGTCTTTGGGGTCATTACCCATTCTGGCAGTACCCATTTCGTGGATAGCCATTCCAGGATAACAATCGTTATCGTAAGTTTGCACATTTTTGATTCCAGATGCTTCCAGCATTTCGGCAGCATCATTCATCATATCTTCCCGCATTTTTGCTTCATTTTCTTTGTATTCACAATCAATAGCCAAAACAGGTTGTCCCCATTTGTCTTTTTTGTTGTGATCAATGTAAACCTTGTTTTCATAATAAGGCAACATTTCTCCAAAGCCACCCAATCCCATACTCCAAGAATCAGCTGGTAATGACATGGTCGATTTAAAATTTTCACCAAAAGCTAATTCGGCAACTTCTTTATGCCATGATCCTCTGCTGGCACCTCCTTGGTAACCAAAACCTCTTAAATAATCCCGTTTATCACCACCAACGTTCTGATATCTTGGAATATAAATACCATTCGCTCTTCTTCCATACGTGTATTTATCTTCAAAACCTTCAGCAGTTCCTTCAGCACCACAACGGAAATGATGGTCCATTAAATTATGTCCCAATTGTCCGCTGGCGTTACCCATTCCATTTGGATGCGCTTCTGAAGTTGAATTTAATAAAAGGAATGTTGATCCTAAAGTGGAAGCGTTTACAAAAACAATTTTAGCATAAAACTCCATGGTTTCATTTGTTTCTGCATCAATAACCATTACACCTTTTGCTTTTTTAGTATCTTTATCATAAATGATATGATTTACAATAGAGTAAGGTCTAACTGTTAACCTATTAGTTGCCATAGCAGCCGGTAATGTAGATGATTGTGTGCTGAAATAAGCTCCAAACGGACAACCACGACTACATAAATTTCTATATTGACAACTTCCACGACCTTTATGAGGTACGGTTAAGTTAGCGGTACGCCCAATAGTTAAAATACGTGATTTGTTATAATGTTTTTCTAATCTTTCTTTAACTGACTTTTCCACACAGTTTAAATCCATTGGAGGCAAAAATTTTCCATCTGGTAGAAGAGGCCAATTTTCAGCTTGCCCGCTGATTCCAACGAATTTTTCTACATAATCATACCATTTAGTAAGGTCTTTATAGCGAATAGGCCAGTCATTTCCATGACCATCTTTGGCGTTATCTTCAAAATTATGGTCACTAAAACGGTAACTTTGACGTCCCCACATTAAGGATTTTCCGCCAACATGAAATCCACGGTACCAGTCAAAACGCTTGTCTTCTGTATATGGGCATTCTAAGTCATTAACCCACCATTTTTCAGTAGCTTCATTGTATGGATAATCTCTTGTTTGAACAGGATGTGTAGCAATTTGTTCTTGTGTCAGTTTTCCTGCGTGTTCAAATTCCCAAGGCGCTTTCATGGCAGATTCATAATCTTTAATGTGCTCAATGTTCATACCGCGCTCCAGCATCAAAACTTTCAACCCTTTTTCGGTAAGTTCTTTTGCTGCCCAACCACCACTAATTCCTGATCCTACAACAATAGCATCATAGGTATTTTCCTCTTTTAAATTGGTATTTATATTCACGAGTAGTATTTTTTATTTAATAAAATAGTTAATAACAAAAGGTTCTAATAACAACTAGTTGGTAGCCCAAGCTTTTTGTCCGGGTTTGTATTCAGCACTTCCATCGTAGCGTCCTGGAACAGGAAGGTATTCACGGGCTTGTGTACAGCCAATTTCTGAAGAATAATAGCCCAGAAGAGTCAAATCTCTTGCAATCAAAAAGAAAGAAGGTGCTTTAGCGTTTGCAATTGTTTCATCTTTTAAAGCTACCATTAATTTCTGCCGTTCATCAATTGACATCGCCAAGAAATCTTTATTGAAATCTTTCAAGCATTTTGCTTGCATATCTTTCATTCCTGAAGCAAAAATCTCTTGCATTTTTGCTGGATAACAATCTTTAATCATCATAGGAATAAAAGCGCCAAGTCCTGCTGCTTTAGCTCCTGGTGAAGATGCTGTCGTCGGTATAATGATATCGGCAAATTCAGCTAAAACTTCCTCATCCGAAGCGGAAAAAAATACTCGATTCTTCTCATTTTCAGGCAAAGTAAAACTTTCAAATAAAACGCCCATCGTAGTTGCTGAGATTGCGCTTCCCATCAAAAACGCAACGCTTTTAAGTGCTTCTCTTCTATTCATTTGTTAATTATTTAAATTGTTGATTATTCTTAAATTATTATAACTTTACAATAATAAAGAAAAAAAAAATAGCTTAGTTTTTTTTATGTTAATTTATTGAATAATTCCATTTTTTTCAAATTATTAAGGGAATCACTTTAAAAAATTCATTAAACGCTATCTGTAATCTATTATAACAATAAAAAAAATATAAATTAAAATATAAAGTAGGCGTGAAAATCTCTTTATTTGTTGTTTTTAGTTTAATTTAATCAGTTATAACTTATAAAATTTAATTGAATTTCCATTTTAGTAAATTTCAATGCGTTAATATGACATTATTACTAAAAATTAAACTTAAAAATGAATTTTAATTAGTGTACCTATATTATGGTAAAGCAACAATAATAAAAAGTGTGTAATTCCAATAAAATAAATCGGTAAATAATAATCTAAATTGGATATAAAAAAATTGATAAGTACATGTAAGAAAGTGTAAAACTTGATTTAAAAAATAATTTACCTTTCAAATAATCCAAGCGTTCCGCCAACCCAATCTTTGTCTTTATTGAATTTGACACCTATCATTTCGCCTCGGCTCAATCGTACCAAGTTGCACAATAAAGTAGGTGCATCATCCTCTTTTTTCCAAACACAGAGAACACGAACTTCGGCTTTTACTTTTCCATCAGGAGATTGCACAATAGGAAGGTAGTTTACCTTTTTTTGAAGAATGTAAAGTTCTTTTTCAACAACAGCTTCAATATCCTCTTTTGTTACATGAAAAACAACTCCTGTTCCTGAGAAGGAAAAGAGTGGTTTTAAAACATAATTTTCTAAATCTTGAGGAATTTCTTTGAGCTCACTTAATAAGGTAGTTTCGATGAAATATTTTCCTTTTAAGAAAGGTAAAATAAATTTACTGATTCTAAAAAACCAATTGGGATGTCCTGCCCATTCTACATCAAGTTCATCAGAGAAATGAAAATTTAATTTCAAATCAGTACGCAAATCCAATTCATCAAAAATAACCCGATTATAGATTCTTTTTACCAGAACTTCATTGCCTTTTTCATTTTTATAGAACAGTTGCTTGTCTTTCTTTATGAGTTCAGTAACACAAACTATCGGTATACCAATATCTTTTCTACAGTAATAAAAATCAATCTTTGTATTTTGTTTTTCGGGTTCAATTTCAAGGAGAATTACATTTTCTTTTGGATGATTGTTACATATCGCATCTTCCAAAATATCAAGATATTCCTGCGGTTCCATGTTATTGATAAATGGGGTTAACTCGGTAAGAAAAGGATAGTGATTCTTGAATTTTTCATACAAATTAATCTGATAATTGTACAAAGAAGGGAAACCTTGCACTTCAATAAGTTTGGGTATAAGTACTCCGTCTTCTTCACAAATTCCAAAATCAATTGCTAAAAAAGTAGTGTGATTATCTTCATTTGGAACTTTATGGTTAAGTTCTAATGATTTATCTGTTAAGGATTTAAAATCTTCTTTTTGAATAAAAGCTACTACTTCATTACAACCTTCAATTAATTGTTTTTTGAGCTCTTTCGAAATAAAAAAAGGGGTTTCACCTAAACGGAAAGTAGGCATATAATTAAAATCGGAAGCAATATCATCTTTAAATTCTTGATATTTATTTTCTGTAAATTGAGCATTAAATAACTCCCGATATTTTGAAATCATCTCGAAATGAATTTATTAATTAGAAAGCATTTTTTTGGTTTTCATCAAGTCATTAATAGCAGATCTTAGAAAGTTTGGAATCAAGGTTTCATTCGTTCGGTATATTTTATCATCATCTAATAAATCTTCCAGCATGTTTCTAAACTTCTTTTTCCCTTTCATAGCCCTAATTTTTTCTTTTGCCTGTTTGTTTCTTAAATGAGAGACAAAGCTAATGGGATCTGCTTCGGGATGGAATTGAGTACCTACAAAATAGTCCGTAAACCGTACCGCCATAATCGCACGTTCGTATTGTACATGATCTCTAATTTTTTCTAAAGAAATAATTTTGGCTCCTTTTTTGGCAAAAACACTAAGTTTTGGCTGTACTACTTGATAATCTCTGGAATCAATTGCGTAAAAAGGATCTGCCAGTCCTTCAAACAAAGGATCTGTAAGCCCTTCTTTAGTTTTATGAATGGTCATTATACCAAAAGAAGTATCATTTCTTCGGGTCACTGTGGCCAACCCAAAATGCAAACAAGCCATTTGAAAAGAATGACAAATGAACAGTACATGCTTTTTAACAGCATTTTCACTATTCCATTTGTTCAATGAATCAATAAAAGCATAATATTTTACATCCCAATTTCCATCTCCAATCATAGGATTTCCGGGCCCTCCAGTTGAAATATAAATATCAAACGCTTTAATATCCGGTAATTCACATTTCACACGAACATCAAATATTTCAAAACTAACTACAGGACTAAACCTGTTTACAATATCAATAATACAACGCATCCCCTGATTAGGTTCTCCTTTGTACATATCCAAAAGCGCTATTTTTATAATTTTATTCGGCATAACTATTTTTAAAAAACAATGTGCAAAGATAATTTATATTTTATAAACCCCTTGTAAATTCGCCAGTTATAAAGTCCACCACTTTAGAAAGATCACCTGTTTCCTCAAAAACAGTCAATTGTTTGTCCGCTCCGGTTCCGTTTTTTAAAATCTCATGAACATAATTTATATCCTCGCGACTTCCCAGTTCATCAACCACATCATCAATAAAATCTAACAATTCTAAGATGAGCATTTTAGTTTCTACTTCTTTTTGAAGTCCAAAATCAATCATGTTATTATCGATTCCATAACGGGCAGCACGAAATTTATTTTCCTTTATCAACGCCAATCGATAAATATTGAAACTTGTATTGTTCATGTTCAATTTGTAGAGTTTGGCCACAATTGCTTGAATAATAGCTACTATGCAAATGGTTTCATCAACGGTTAAACACATGTCACAAATCCTGAATTCTATCGTGTTATAAAACGGATGTAAACGTAAATCCCACCAAATTTTCTTTGGATTATCAATACAATTTGTTTTTACCAAAGTGTCTAAATAGTTTTCGTACGAACTTACAGAATCAAAATATTCCGGTAATCCAGTCCTTGGAAATTTGTCAAAGACTTTAGTTCTAAACGACTTATAGCCTGTTTTTCTTCCTTCCCAAAAAGGGGAATTTGTCGAAAGCGCAAATATGTGCGGTAGGAAATACGTGGCCTGATTCATCAATTGCAAGCCAATTTCGCGGTTTTCAATACCTACGTGACAATGCATTCCGAAAATTAAATTAGAACGTGCCGCATCTTGTAATTCATTAACAATATCGTGGTATCTAGGGTCATCAGTTATGGGTTGATCCTGCCATTTTGAAAAAGGATGCGTTCCAGCACCACCAACAATTAGATCTTGTTTATCCGCTAATTCAACGATTTTCGAGCGCAGAAACCGAATCTCATTTTTGGCATCATTAACACTATGGCAAATATTAGTTCCAACTTCCACTACTGATTGATGCATTTCGGACTTTACCTGCTCATTTAAAATTATTTTAGCACCATCTACAATTTTTGATAAATGCGAGCGCAAATCTCTAGTTTCAGGATCAATAATCTGATATTCTTCTTCTACACCAAGTGTGAAAACGGGTAATTTTTTCATTAATTTATTTTTTTTAGGAGCTATTTATTCCGTCAGTTCGCTTCGCTCGTGTCCGCTTTCTATTTCAATCCTTTTTGTCCTGAAAAAGTTCAGGACAAAAAAGGATTTTCACTGCAATCGGGGCTAGGGCATTTCGTAATTAATAATACTTTTATTTAAAATTACATTTACAATTCTGTGGAATGAGAAATCGCTGTTTACTGTTCTTTATAGATTGTTGAGATTCCTCGTACATCTGAATGATAAACTGAACACTAAATATTGATTATTTTTCTCCGGAGGCATCTTTTATAAAAGTTCCCCAAGTCAAATTTATCTTTGCTGGTTTTTGTTTTTTTGCGGCAGCGATAGCCATTTTTGCAGCTTCTTCCACTACCCATTCAAAGTTTTCAGCACCCACCGATGTCAATTCGGCATCAGGTGCAGGATTACCAAAATCTATAGCATACGGAATTCCGTCACGGACTGCGAATTCTACCGTATTAAAGTCATATCCTAAACCTTTACAAAGACGCAAAGTGTAGTCTTTTATAGTTGCCAATAACTTTTTATCTACTGGAGGTCCATCAATTACATAGCGCAAATGATGCGGATTTCTGGGTTCATATTGCATAATGCGAACGGCTTTACAGCCCAAACAATATACTCTGAAATACTCTGTAAAAACAATTTCTTCTTGTAGCATCATCACTAACTGTCCCGTTTCCTGATGTTTTTCCCAAAACTCTTCTTTATTTTCTAATCGGTATACATTTTTCCAACCGCCACCAGCGTATGGTTTCATGTAAGCCGGAAATCCAATGTAGTCAAAAATTCCTTCCCAATCCATTGGGTATTTTAGATTTCTAAAAGATTTTCCGCTTGTATCAGTGGGATGTTCGGCAGATGGAAGAATCACCGTGTTTGGTAACGGAACTCCGAGCGTATCTGCCAAAGCATTATTGAAAAATTTATCATCAGCACTCCACCAAAAAGGATTATTAATGACATTAGTTCCTGTTAAAGCAGCATTTTTTAAATAAGCACGATAAAAAGGAACATCTTGCGAAATTCGGTCAATAATTACTGCATATTCTCCGTCTTGATTTTGAACCACTTTATTAATAACTACAGCTTCTGCAATAATTCCTTTTTCGTTTTTTGAATTGACACGATCAATAAATGCTTGCGGAAAGGTGTCTTCCATTCCAAATAAAATTCCAATTTTTTTCATCTTGATGTGTATATAATTTTAAAAAAATTTAATTCTTGATAAATAATGTGGAAACATTTCTTTCCAAACAGGCCAATCGTGTTTTCGTTCTTGCCGAATATCCAACCAATGATGAATATTCCTGTCGCTTAGAACTTTGCTTAATTTTAGATTAGCATCAAAACAAATATCCCAATTAGAAGTTCCTAAAACGATATCCATATTCCACAATTCAGAATCATCGAGTCCGTATAAATAATCTTCCGGACTGTTGTAAAACACATCGTCATTGTGAAAACCATCCATAAAACTTTTAATGTTGAAAGCTCCGCTCATCGAGAACAGATGACTCACGTAGCCTGGATGTCGAAAAGCAAAATTGGCCGCATGATACCCGCCAAAACTGCAACCCGCCATAACAACTTTTCCTGAGGAAGTATTATTTTTTACTTTTTCAACAATTTCATGACAAATCATTTTATCGTATCTGACATGATTTTCTATGCGATGTATGGGATGAATATTTTTATTGTAAAAACTGTCTTTGTCAATACTGTCCGGGCAAAATATTTGGACTAAACCCTGATCGATGTACCATCTTGCAGAATCAATCAATCCCATATCTTTATTTTCATGGTAACTGCCCATTGAAGTGGGAAATAAAATAATAGGATATCCTGCATGACCAAAAACTAACATTTCAATATCTCTGTTAAGATTGGGTGAATGCCATTTGAAATACTCTTCCTTCATAATTTTATTTTTAACAATTATAATGAAAAAATTCGTGTAAATGACACAACTATTTATGCTTAATTACGATTTATTGTATAAAAAATTACGAATGTCAAATCATAATTAAATTGTAAAATTTGAATCAATATCATGCTGTTTTTTAAATTATAAACAACAAATCAATTCTTTTAACATATTTCCAAAACTAAAAAATCAAATAATTTCAAAAGAACAAATGGAATTCTACTAAAATTTGGAGTTCATTCCCGTTAAATTTAATAATCAAAAAAAGGGATTTTTTTTTTATTCATTTAATTCAAACAATTGGACTTGACTTTTTAGTCTTTCAATTAACATGCTCATCATTCTTTTATTTATATTAGACGAGTTTTTTATGTAAACGCCATATTCATCTTGAGTAAATAATGCGATTATCATTCCTTTTAAAACATTCCTAAACTTGATGTCTTTTTGGATAGCATTTTCTATAACTGATAATTTTCTCTCAACGGTATGGGTATAAAAATCAGCTTTGTTTTTTGCTACATAATTAAGGAATGAAGCTATGAATAAATCGTTTTGTAATTTTAAAATAGGTCTAAGTACTTCATTTTGAAATGATTCTTCGGTTGAAGATTGGGTAGTTACAGAACCTATTTTTTGTCCTCGGAATTCTTTTAAAAAAGTATCGCGTTCGTTCATGGTTTTTTCTTTAAAAATAAAGAAAATAGCCCTAAGAAAAGTTTCTTTTTGCAGATATAAATAAAATTATGCGATTTCACACTAGGAAATGGGTAAAACCAGAAGATCTAAACCCAAACGGAACTTTATTTGGAGGTAAATTATTGGCTTGGATTGATGAAGAGTTAGCTTTGTACTCCATTATCCAATTAGAAAACACCCGAATTGTTGCTAAACATATGTCTGAAATCAATTTTAGAAGTTCAGCAAAACAAGGAGATATTATAGAAATTGGAATTGAAGTTTTAAAAATTGGAAACACTTCGCTAACGCTAAAATGTGAAGCAAGAAATATGATGACACGCGAAACGATTATCATGATAGATCACACTACAATGGTAAATTTAGATGCGGAAGGAAAACTAAAAGCACATGGAAAAAAAACGATAGAATTTGTTAAAGATCGGTTGTAGTTTTTCTTAGATTTTAGGAAAGTAAAACTACAAATTGTTGTTACACTTGAAAATCATTTTCGGAGGCAGTTTCAAAAATCTCCAAATCAAAATATTTTACAGAGGCAATTATATGATCGAATATATCTGACATGATGTACTCGTAATTCTCAAATCGTTTGTCATGCGAAAAAGCGTATACTTCAAGAGGAACTCCATGTGAAGTAGATTGCAACTGACGACAAAGCATTAACATATCTTTGTTTAATCCTGGATAATGGAATAGATATTCTGTTATGTATTTTCGAAATAAACCCAAATTTGTCAAATTCCGGCCGTTAATAGCAATTGATTTATCAACTTTTTGATTAACATTATATTCGTTAATTTCTAATTTTCGGCTATCAATATAATCCGATAAAAGATGTATTTTTTTCAAGTCACTTAATTCGGCTTCTTCCAAAAATCGAATGCTGCTTGTTTTGATCAGAATGTGTCTTTTAATCCGTCTTCCGTCTGAATTCAACATTCCGCGCCAGTTTTGAAACGAATCGGAGCTTAAACTGTAGGTTGGAATTGTGGTGGTCGTATTGTCAAAATTTCGAACTTTTACTGTTGCCAGATTGATTTCAATTACATCTCCATCGGCACCAAATTTATCCATTGTAATCCAGTCGCCAATTCGAACCATATCATTTATAGATACTTGGACACTAGATACAAAACCTAAAATGGTATCTCTGAAAATCAAAATTATCACCGCAGAAACAGCTCCTAAAATGGTTAAAAGCTCTTTTTTATCGATCTCAAATAATTTTGAAATAATTAATGTAATTCCAATAACCCACAGCATAATCATGATTACCTGAATAAAACTGTCAATGGGTTTGTCGCTATATCTTGGTTTCAGCTTTAAATAATCCCTTAAAGCATTAAAAATAGTACGGATAATCCATAAAACTAAAATTATAATATAGATTCCAACCAATTTTCCGAAAAAACCTTCCCAATATTCAAATCGGTCTAAAATTATTGGAACTGATTTGTAAATAAACAATAGTGGAATTAAGTGTGCGATGTATTTGGCCGTTTTGTTGGTTACAAGTAAATCATCAAATTTGGTTTTGGTTTTTTGGGCAATAACGGCCATAATAGTAACCAAAACAAGTCTAAAAATTACGTATATGACATACGACAGTACACACAAAACAATAATGTTCAACACCAAGCTAAAATAAGAAGCCAGACTGCTTCCTAAGCCCCATTTTCTGAATACGGGATATAGAAAAGTGAATATTTTTTCTATGAGTTTATACATTTCGTAAGTATTTCTTTTCTATGTAAAAAGTACCAAAAGGAGGAATTGACGCGATACAAATGATAAAATACTTTTTGAAACCCCACTTTTCACTAAACTTTAAAATTGTTGCCAAAATAATGTAGGCAGTAAATAACACGCCGTGAGCCATCCCAATGTGTTTGACATAAATGGGATCATTAAAAATGTATTTCATTGGCATAGCAAAGAAAAATAACAATAAGGCGGATATACCTTCTACTATTGCTGTAACCTTAAAAATCTTAAGCATTTATTTTTTTTTAAGTAATAATTGACAAAATTAAGTATTATCATTGATTTACGGAGCATTCATTCCTAAAGTAAATTACTTTTGTATTCTTAAACTTTGATAATGAGCAAACGCGATTTAAAAAAATACTTAGCAGAACTTAATAAGGAGCAACTCGAAGAGCAGATTATCGAATTGTACGAGAAATTTATTCCTGTAAAAGTTTATTATAATTTTGTTTTTAATCCAAAGGAAGAAACTCTTTTACAGGAATGCAAACTCAAAATTTCGAATGAATATTACCCTTTAAAAAAAGCAGGAAGACGCAGTAAACCAAAAATGAGGCGTTCTGTTGCTCAAAAATACATTAAGCATTTTACACTTTTGGGCGTAGATCCATTCATAATTGCTGATGTGATGCTTTACAATATTGAAATTGCACAAACATTCTCTTCGGAACACATTATAAAACAGGACTTATTTTTTAAAAGTATGTTTAATTCCTTCGAACAAGCCGTAATTTTCTTGATTGCAAATGGGATATTAAATAACTTCAAAGCAAGGATAATAGGAATTCATAACGAAACCATAACACAGAAATGGTATAACGAACCTGAATTTGATGCGATTATAGAGCGATTTGAATATTAAGTTGTTTCATAATTCAATTTTATTTAATCAATCGATTTTTTTTTAATTAAAATTGACAATTAAACTGTTTTTTAGGCGTATTTTTGCAAAAATCCAACAATAAGCAATGTCCCAAAACACTTTAGAAATAGAAATCGAAGACAAAAAAGAACTTTATGCGTACCAAAAAGGCGACATTGACGCCATATTTGAACGCATCGATAATGCACCGCCACAACATCATTTGTTATACCAATTGCCTACTGGTGGTGGGAAAACAGTAGTGTTTTCAGAAATCGTACGCCGTTATCTATCACAACACGATAAAAAAGTAGTTGTCTTAACACACCGAATTGAGTTGTGTAAGCAAACTTCAAAAATGTTGAAGGGTTTTGACGTAAAAAACAAAATCATCAACAGTAAAGTTAAAGAACTTCCGGATCAAAACGATTACTCTTGTTTTGTTGCCATGGTGGAAACTTTGAAAAACCGTATCAATGACGAAAAATTACATTTAGATAATGTAGGATTGGTAATCATTGATGAGGCGCATTACAATTCCTTCAGAAAATTATTAAGCTCATTCAAAAATGCCTTTATACTAGGAGTTACCGCAACCCCTTTAAGTTCGAATATTAAATTACCAATGCATGAAAGCTACGATGAATTAATTGTAGGAGACACCATTAGTTCTTTGATCGCTAATGGCTTTTTAGCCAAAGCAATTACCTATAGTTATGATGTGGGTTTGACTTCCTTAAAAGTAGGTATCAATGGGGATTATACTGTTAAATCATCGGATGATTTATACACCAATATGGCCATGCAAGAGAAATTATTGCATGCGTATACCGAGAAATCGTTAGGCAAGAAAACCTTGATTTTCAACAACGGTATCAATACCTCTTTATATGTATATGAAACCTTTAGAGAAGCCGGTTATGCGATTCGTCATTTGGACAACACCAGTAATAACGAAGAAAGAAAAGATATTTTACATTGGTTCAAGCATACACCAGATGCAATTCTAACATCGGTTGGGATTCTTACCACTGGTTTTGATGAACCTACCGTGGAAACGATTATTCTAAATAGAGCGACAAAATCTTTGACACTTTATTATCAAATGATTGGTCGTGGTTCCAGGAAACTACCTAATAAAGATATTTTTAATGTTATCGATTTAGGAAATAATGCAGCACGATTTGGATTGTGGAGTGAACCGGTAAACTGGCAACACATCTTTAAATCACCAGAGTTTTACTTGGAAAATTTACGAGATGATACGGAAATTGAATTGTATTTCAAATACAGCATGCCACCGGAATTACGAGCAAAATTCAGCAAAACAGAAGTCGTGACTTTTGATGTCGATGAAGAACATAAACTCATCATCAAACTAAATTTGCGTTCCAAAGAAGTACTGGATAAATCATTAGAACAGCACGCCGCCATGTGTGTGGATAATTCGGAGACGTTACAAGAAGCTAAAATATTAGGAAAACTGTTAGATGACGATATTGATTGTCGCATCAAACGCTATTCAAAATGTTTGAGTCAATGTAGTAAAAATTACCGCGAGTGGCTTGTTGACGATTACAAATTAAAACTGGTATTGTTAACCGGGAAAAAATATCGCGAGAAAATCATGAATGAACCGGATGAAGATTAATATTTTCTTTTCCAGAAGCTAATCCCGCTGTACACTATACCTGTTGTGGTCTCGTAAAAAAACGAGACCACAACAGGATGCCGTTTCCATCGGGGCTAAAAATTACGTTTACAAAACAACTATTTTTTATAAAATATAAAATCCAAAAAAATGCCAAAACAATTCTCTGATTTAGGAATTTCAGCACCCATATTAAAAGCGATCACCGAATTGAAAATTGTTGTACCCACAGAAATTCAGCAAAAAACAATTCCATTACTTTTATCAAATACTACAGATTTAGTTGGACTTGCTAAAACAGGTACAGGAAAAACGGCAGCTTTTGGATTACCCATTTTACAGTTAATAGATACTGATTTACCAGTTGTACAAGCTGTTATTTTAGTTCCAACCCGTGAATTAGGACATCAGATTTTTAGAAACTTAGAAGATTTTTCAAAATATTTACCTCAAGTTTCCATTGCAGCAACTTGTGGAGGAATTCCAATCAAACCACAAATAGAACGACTTTCATTACCTACACATATTGTGGTGGCAACACCTGGTCGTTTAATCGATTTGATTCAGCGCAAAGCAATAAATTTAAAAGAAACCAGATTCCTCGTACTTGATGAAGCCGATGAAATGGTTACCATATTAAAAGAAAGCTTAGACGAAATTGTAGCAGAATTACCTCCAGCACATAAAACTTTTTTATTCTCGGCAACTATGCCCGGAACTATAAAACAATTGATTCAGAACTACTTAAATAAAAATGTGGTGCACGTTAGTGCCAACATGGAAACAATAGGAAATCAAGGAATTGACCATGAATATATTGTAGTAAATCCTATTGAGAAACTGGATGTTTTGATGCATTTTCTGAATTCTAAAGAAGGAGAACGCGGAATTATCTTTTGTAAAACGAAAGCTGCAGTCAATAAATTAGCCAAAAATTTAGCCATCAATCGATTTTCTTCGGGCGCTTTGCACGGCAGTTTATCACAAGGAATTAGGGATAGAATCATGGAGCAATTCCGTGAAGGACATATCAATATATTAGTCGCTACCGATTTAGCAGCAAGAGGGATTGACGTAAAGGAAATTTCGTATGTAGTCAATTATCATTTGCCGGATGTTTACGAAGCATACGTTCATCGTAGCGGAAGAACAGCGAGAGCAGGAGCAAAGGGGCTTTCGTTGACGATATTACAACCGGAAGAAGTAATAGAAATTGCTGATTTCGAAAAAGAATTAGGAATAAAATTTACCCAGTTCAAAAAACCAACTGTTGCTAGCATCGAAGAAAATAATACGTTGCTATGGGCGAAGCAAATTTTCAAGACAAAACCCAATCATGATGTTGCTCCAGACTTAAAAGAAAAAATTAAAACGGTTTTCCATCATTTGACCAAAGATGAATTAATTGAAAAATTATTGGCTAATTATATGCTGCAAAACAAAAATGAACCTTTAGAAAAGCCAGTCAAAAAACTTAAAAAGAACTAAACATTTAAAGTTTTTTTAATAATTAATATTATATCAGCATCCATAAATAATGTATATTTATGGATGCTTTTTTAATTTATAGACTATAAAACCACGATATGGAAATTATAATAATAGGAGGAGGATTTGCAGGATTGAATCTTGCTAAAGAATTAGTAAATGAAACAGGAATCAATGTAACCCTCGTTGACAAAAACAATTATAATTTCTTTCCGCCACTAATATATCAGGTTGCAACCGCTTTTTTAGAACCCTCAAGCATCAGTTACCCTTTTCGAAAATTTTTCTCGGGGAAAAAAAATCTACAATTCCGTCTGGGAAACTTACTAAAAGTAAATCCTTCAGAAAATACAATTATTCTCAATAATGGAGAATTAAAATACGATTATCTGGTTTTTGCCACAGGTGCTGAGACTAATTATTTTGGAATGGAAAACGTAAAGAAAAATGCCATTCCGATGAAAACGCTGAATGACGCCATCGTAATGCGCAATACATTGCTTAAAAATTTAGAGAAAGCAGCCATTTGCAAAGACATTCGCGAACGCAGAAAACTCTTAACTATTGTAGTCGCCGGTGGTGGACCTACTGGAGTTGAAGTTTCGGGCATGTTTGCTGAGATGCGTAAAAATATTTTGCTAAAAGAATATCCGGAATTAAGTACTACAGCAAGTAATATTTATCTCGTTGACGGTGCTAATGCAGTTTTATCTCCAATGAGCAAAGCTTCACAGGAAGATACACTAGAAGCGCTGACAAAATTAGGCGTTGTAGTAAAATTAAATACAATTGTGGTTGATTATATTGATGATACAGTCTATTTTGGAAATGGGGAAACAATTCAAACCAAAAATTTAATTTGGGCTGCAGGAGTTACTGCAAAAGTTTTCGAAGGAATTCCAGCAGAAAGTTATGGTCGCGGAAAAAGAATGGCCACTGATGCTTTTAATAAAGTTAACGGTACGGAGAATATCTACGCTATAGGAGATACTTGCATTCAACTTACAGATGTCGATTTTCCTAATGGACATCCGCAAGTGGCGCAAGTTGCTATTCAGCAAGGAATAAATTTGGCTAATAACTTTAAACTAATGAGCCAAAAAAAGCCATTAAAACCCTTTAAATATAATGATAAAGGATCTATGGCTATTATTGGAAAAAATAAGGCTGTGGTTGATTTACCAAAACCAAAAATGCATTTCAAAGGTTTTTTTGCCTGGGCAATATGGTTATTCATTCACCTTATTTCATTGATAACGTATCGCAACAGGATACAAACATTCTTCAATTGGATGATTGCTTATTTTGCAAAAGATCAATCTTTACGTATGATTATCAGACCTGATAAAAAAATAAAGACAGAAGTAAAACAAGGATAAATTAAACCGTTGGGTGTAATTCAATTTGTTAACCACATAGAAACATAGATTTTAATATTTTTTGGAAGGCGTTTCACTTCTTTAGAGAAAACCATAGCTCTGTGAACCTAAGAATTGGGATATATGACTCTTTTTTTTCTATGTTTCGAGCCTGCACTGAGCAAAGTCTAAGTGTGGTTCAATTTTTTTATTTAAGATTAATTGAATTTTTTTAAATTACACCCAACAAGTCAAATCCATAATTAATGAACTATTGCAATTCCTTCTTCAGGAGAAATTGCAATGGTTTTTTTTATGTTTCGTTTTCCAAAAATTAAAATGATCAATGCAAGAATTGTTGTAACGGTCATAATAGTAACCATAGGCAATATAGAATCTTTTACAAAAATACCCACTGCAAAAGACGCCAAAGCTCCCAATCCTAACTGTATAGCGCCCATTAATGCCGAAGCACTTCCCGCATTTCTGGAGAAAGGAGCAAGCGTAAGTCCTGCTGTATTGGGATTTGATATTCCTAAACAACCTAAAAATATGAATAGCATCGCAATGGTTTCATATAAACCCAAAAGATCATTCGTTGCCAAAATAAGGAATAAAATACTAACAATTGATTGTGTAATCAATGCCCCATAAATCATTTTCTCACTGGTAAATTTTCTTAATAATAATGAATTAAGCTGACTGGCACCTATAAAACTTAACGACATAAAAGCAAAAATCCATCCGTAGGTTTTAGCATCGACTTTGAAAATATCCATAAATAAAATAGGGGAGGCAGCTACATAAGTAAACAATCCGGAGAAAGCGATAGCTCCCGTAAAAGCATAGGTATAAAACTGGGGCTCTTTTACAATACTGATGAAATTTGTAATAATAGGTTTTGGTTTTAATGAAATTGAAGTGTCTGGCTTAAAAGTATTTGGCAACCCAATTTGAGCTGCTAAAAGAATCAAAATTCCCATACACATCAATATAAAAAAGACCGTATGCCAGCCATAATCTTCTGTTATATAACCGCCAACTGTAGGTGCTAACATTGGCGAAAGCCCCACAACCAGCATCAATAAAGAGAATACTTTAGGAATATCTTTCACAGGAAATAAATCCCGAACCATAGAAACCGAAGCTACGGTCGCTGCACAACTCCCAATGGCTTGGATAAAACGTAATCCAATAAAAGTATCAATATCTGTTACAAAAACACACCCTAATGAGGCTAAAATGTAAACTAACAATCCTATAAATAAAGGTTTTTTTCTGCCAAAACGATCTAATAAAGGACCGTAAAGCAATTGTCCGGCTGAAATTCCAATGAAATAACTGGAAAGTGTCATCGAAACATTAGCTACAGAAGTATTTAAGTCTTTAGCAATTCCTGCAAAACCTGGCAAATACATATCAATTGAAAATGGACCGAGCGCCGTTAAAGAACCTAAAATTAGTATTAATTTGATGTATTTTTTTTTTGTCATTTCGGAATTAGTCATGAAAATTGAATTTTTTGCAAAGGTAAATAATTAGGAGCCGAATCAAATGTTAGATCCAATAAATTTAAACTGTTACCAAAAAAGATTGCATGAAATGAAGCAAATTAATTTTTAATTAATAACATAATTCCGGACAGAAAAAGTAACCCTAACATAATTTTCTTTAAAAGAGCATCATTTAGTTTTAAATATACTTTTTTGCCCAATACCAGTGCCACTATAAAAAAGGGCAGAACATAAAGAGCATTGCATAATTGATTTAAAGTTAGAATGCCTTCAAATGCCAAAACAGGTATTCTCATCAATGTTACTAAACCCAAAATACCAAACATAGTGGCTCGTAATGTCTTTACATCAGAAGTTTCGTTATTGACTAAAATAACATATAATGGGCCTCCTGTTGAAAAAACACCCGAGAAAAACCCACCTAAAAATCCTAATATAAATTTCATTTTCGATATTAATTGTATTTCTTTTTTAGTTCTTAAACTGTTTAAAACGAATAAAATAATAAAAACACCTAAGGCTTTTTTTAAAATCATCGGTTTTCCGTACGTTAAAACTAAAATTCCTGCAATAAGACCAATAAATGAAGATAAAGCTATTTTTTTAAGAAGCGGTTTATCTATATATTTCCATTCTTTATATACATGAATAGGAGTTGATATAAAATAAAATATAGATAAATAAGCAATGGCATCTGACAATGGCATAACTAATAGTAAAAAAGGCAAAGCGACTAAAGCACCTGCAAAACCAGTAATAGTTTGAACAAAAAAACCAGTAAAAATTCCTATTGTAAGCAATAATAGCATCGTATCCATATTGCAAAATTAGAAGAACAGACAGTCAAACTAAAACGCAATCAACGGATTTAATGTTGTTATTCCACAATATAAATGTAATTTTGGCTGTATTAAAATTTTATTTATGGTAGATGCACTTGATTTAAAAATAATAGAAAGTCTTAAAATTAATTCAAGAACTTCATTTGTAGAAATTGGCAAAAAAATAGGGCTTTCTCCATCGTCAGTAAGAGAGCGCATTCAAAAATTAGAAGACACAGAAGTTATTAAAGGTTATAATCTTCAACTCAATAATAAAAAACTTGGTTTTGGCTTAGAAGTTTTTATCATGTTCAAGTTGTTTAGCGGAAAACTTATAGTTTTTAGTGATCATTTGGATGAATTTTCTGAAATTTATGAAATCTATAGAATTACGGGAACTCATAATATTTTCATGAAAGTTGTTTTAATTGATCAACTGCACTTGCAACAATTTATTGATCGGCTTTTAGTTTATGGAGAGCCTACAACGCATTTAATCTTATCTGATCTGAAGGATTTATAGTTTCTTTGATCTATTTATATAATAAGAACAGCAATCCAAATATGGATTAAAAATGTTTCTTTTTCCTTTTTTACATGGAGCAGTTTTATATTGTAATGATACTTTTTATCATAATTGTGGATTTAAATTAAATGTAGTTGATACTATTGTTTGTTATGTATTTATAGATAATTTGGAACAAAAGCTCAAATATTCTATTATTATAAAATGCACTATAATTTATATTATGTAAAATAGAGTATGTGATTTATTTTACTTACAGATTGAATAAAATAATAACAGCATCACTTATTGGTGATGCTGTTTCATAATTTAAAAGAATATTACTTTACGGTAATTGGTATAATCCAATTATCCCAACGTAAGGAAATAGTATTTTTTTCAATAGTATACGCTAATTTTTCAGCTTTTGATTTAGCTACTTTTTGCTTAACTGTAACTCTAAGTTGATCTTCTTTTTCTTTATATTTATAAGCTCCCCATTGTTTAGCTTCTTTATTAAAAATAATAATACATTCCTTGTCATTTGGTTTTATAAAGAAAGAATATTTTCCCGCAGGTAATTTTGATCCTTCAATAGTAAGTTCTTTGTCTGTTTCAAATGTTGTTGCGTCATTTGCACCAGCGCGCCAAACTTGGTTAAACGGTACTAATTTACCCCAGATTTCTCTAGCTCTTACAGAAGGACTTCCATAATTAATTGTAATTGTAGCGCCATTAATTTTGCCGGAAACCACTTCCTTTGTACTCGTAGGTTTCTCTTGAGCATTTATAGAATTTATAATCAAAAATGCAATAAGTAAAAGATGTGTTTTTTCAAGTAATCTCATGATTTAAAATGATTTAGTTTAGCTTATAAAAATAAAATAACTTCATTTGATTTAGCATAATTCTCTTTAATTTTAAGAAAAAATTATGAACTTTATAAATTAGTTATTTTACTGCTGTATTGACAGTATTATAATTTATTATTTTGTTATTTTTACAAACAATACACCACTTATTTGACCAACTATGAATACAATTGCTGAGCACATTGCCGATTTTTTAAAGGAATATCCACCATTTAATCACTTGACATTTGAAGAGTTATCTGAAATAGCTACTAGCATTAGAGTTGTAAATCTAGAGAAACATAAAACATTATTCCAAATTAATGATGTATTACACGACAGTTTTTATGTTGTTGCTTCAGGTACAATCAATTTATCTGTGATTTCAGATGCTGAAGAAACGTTATTAAATAAGTGTCATGAGGGTGATATTTTTGGGTTACGTCCCTTTTTTGCCAAGAATAATTATATGATGACCGCCAAAGCCAGAGAAGAAAGTATTGTTTATGCTATACCAATTGATACTTTTCGTCCTTTTGTAGTCAATAATTCAGAAGTTCTAAACTTTTTACTAGAGAGTTTTGCAACAAACACGCGAAATCCAAATGACAAAGAAAATTTAAGAGGCAAACTTATCTCTGACAATGTTTTCTATTCTGATCAGCAATCAGAAATGCAATATTTTCAATCTTTATCTTATACTATTTCACCATTAAAAGCAACAATTACCTCAATTGTACAAGAAGTTGCTCAGTTAATGACTGAAACATTAAAAAACAATATAATCATTTGTGACAACAACTTTCCTATCGGAATTGTGACTGACTGTGACATGCGTTCCAAAATTGCGACCGGTCGATTTCCTGTAACAGTTTCAGTAGATAAAATAATGTCATCTCCCGTTATTACTGTTGTGGAAAATGTTTCCTTGGCAGAAGCTCAACTCCTTATGTTGAAACATAATGTAACCCATTTATGTGTAACACAAGACGGGACTGATAAATCTGATGTAAAAGGAGTCATTTCTGAACATGATTTGATAGTTGCCCAAGCTAATAATCCCGGTGTTTTAATTAAAGAAATCAAGCGTTCCCAAAATCCTAAAGAATTAAAACAAATTCGAGAACGTTTAACAGATTTGATTCAAACATCCATTTCTAAAAATATACCGCTTTCTCACGTTTTTAATATTGCCAGCGAAATTAATTTAGCAATAATTAAACGTTCTGTAGAGTTATCAATTTTAGATTTAGGCTCACCTCCTGCCCGTTTTGCTTGGCTAAGTATTGGAAGCCAAGGAAGAAAAGAGCAGTTATTATTAACGGACCAAGACAGTATCTTAATTTTTGAAGATGTTTCAGCTGATAAATATCGTGAGGTGAAAGATTACTTCCTGAAACTTGGAAAAAAAACAACTGCTACACTCGAAAAAATTGGTTATGAATTATGTCCAAATGGACACATGGGAAGCAATATGCTTTGGTGTAAATCACTGACTGACTGGACAAAACAATATGACAGCTGGATGAATACTCCAGGGGAAAACAGTAATGATTTAAGTAGCATTTTCTTTGATTACGAAATCACTTTTGGAGAACAAAGAATCGAAGATGCCATTGGAAATATTGTTTTTAAAAATGCAAAAAACAATACGCTGTTCTTTGACTTCCTAGGAAACGATGCCTTGAGAAAAAATTCACCACTGACTTTTTTCAAAAATTTCATTGTTGAAGAAGAGGGTCCTAACAAAGAAAAATTTGATGTAAAAACACGTGCTTTGATGCCGTTGATTGATGGTGCTCGTTTGTTTACTTTAAGTTTTGATATTAGAGGCATCAACAACACCTTTCAGCGATTCAAGCAATTAGCAATTACTGATCCTAAACATGCTGAAATTTATCTTAATTGTGCTGAAGCATTTTTGATTTTATCAAAATTCAGAACCTTGGAAGGCTTAAAAAATGATAATTCAGGTCAATTTATAAATTTGAATGAATTATCAAAAATTGACAAAGAAAAATTAAAGAATGCTTTAGCTCCTATGAGAGAATTGGAAGAATTAATAAAAAATAAATTTCAACTTACTCAATTTTCATAATTATGTTAGACTGGTTAAAAAATATTAATAAAGAATATCCAGAATTTTGGAAAACCTACCTTTCTAAATTTGATAAGAAATCAAGCCGATTTGTTGTGCTTTCTACAGAAACTTCTGGTTTGAATCCTGTCAAAGATGTTATTTTATCAATCGGTTCTTTTGCAGTAATCGATGACAGTATTGTTATTGGGGATAGTTTCGAGGCCGTATTACTACAATACAAGTTTCTTCATGATAACGGTCTCTCAAATGATTTTTTGGTAGAAAGCAAAATGAAAAAGCTTGGCGAATTCGAAGCCATAAAATTATTGATAGATTTTATTGGGAATTCCGTTTTAGTTGGTCATCACATTGATTTTGATGTTGAAATGATTAATGCAGCTTTAGAAAAGCTTGACTGTGGAAGATTGAAAAATGAAGCTTTAGATGTTGATATTATGCACAGAAAATTGCATGATATCAATGATAAACAATTTTCTCTTGACGAACTTTGTACGGTATATAACATTCCTAAAAGTGACCGAAATTCATCTGCGGAAGATGCCTATAAAACGGCCTTATTATTCTTAAAATTAAAATCAAGACTGGGGATAAAATAATATTTGTTCTAATCAATCAGTGTAATTCCTTCCCAAAATCGACCATGATGACTTATAGAAACGGGTTTGATCAATTTAGTATGCTCATCAATTATAAAAGGAATTCCATTCGTTTTTTGAATGGAATCGTTTAAATTTAATTTTTTGACAGCTTCAAAATTATCTTTATTCACTACGGCAATCGTATATATAAATTCATCCGAAATTATCGTTTTAGTAAAATACCTATTTCCTTTTATTGAAACTGAGCCCAAAATTTCATTTTCGTAAAAACATTCTAGTTGTAAAGGAAAATACCCTCTAGTTCCTGTTTCCCGATTGTAGATTTTGTAAGCCGCTTCTTTTCTGCTCCATAAATTCCAAACCATAATTTCTGGATTTAAGGCATCAGCGATTAGTAATTGCTCTTTTACAGTAAAGATTTTATCTAAAAACCGGTTTCGTTTCCAATTGCTTTCTTTTTGGGCTAAAGCCAAATCTACTATATCATTTCCAATCATTTTTCACTATGAATTCACTAATTTTTCTCTAATAATTTAGTTTCAATAATTTCCATCGCTGCTTTTACGTTAACCATACGCTCCATAGCTTCATTATCAATTACAATGTCATATTTCTCCTCAATATCTAAAATGACATCTACTAAATTAGCAGAATTGATTTTCAAGTCATTTATAAAATCAGTGTTTTCAGTGAGGGCATCAAATGCTTCTTGATTTTGAATATACGGCTTTACTATATTTTTTAATACTTCTATTGTTTGTTCTTTATTCATAGTGTTCTGTTATTTAGTTTACAGCTATTAAAATCTAAAAATCAATGTTTTAATAGTTAATTCTAGTTGTTATTAATTTTCGGTTTCGTCTCCCTTGCCTTAGGGATGGGATTTATATTTCTTAAAAATTACGCATCCATTCACATCTCCAAACCCAAAACTGGCTTTTGCAATTATATTTAATTCCTTTTTAATAAGTTGTTGTGGTATTCTCGATTCATCAATTATTGCTGTAATTTCAGGATGTAAATCGCCACAATTGATATTCGGAAAAACAAATCCGTGATGCAATTGCAGTACCGAAGCCACACTTTCAATGCTTCCTGCACCTGACAAACAATGGCCTACCATTGATTTCAAGGAGTTTATGTATGGAAATTCTTTTCCATTTCGTCCTAAAGCTTCACTCCAATTCTGAATTTCTAAACTATCTTTTGATGTTGCTGTCAAATGGCCGTTGATTGCATCGATATCATTGGCAGCAATTCCTGCATTTGCGATGGCATCAGTTATGCATTTCTTTACAGCAATAGGATTTGGCGCAGTCATCGTTCCTAAACCGCGTTGACCACCAGAATTTACATTTCCACCCAAAACTTCAGCATAGATTTCAGCACCTCGATTCAATGCACTTTCTAAATCTTCCAAAATTAAAGCTCCTGCTCCACTTCCGGGAACAAATCCTGAAGCACTAGCAGACATTGGCCTTGAGCCTTGCTCTGGATTTTCATTATGCTTAAAAGTGCAGACTTTCATCGCATCAAATCCACCCCAAATATAAGGTCCCGAATCGCTTGTGCTTCCTGCTAAAATGCGTTTGGCCTGACCTGATTTTATGCGTTCATACGCCATTAAAATACTTTCGGTTCCGGTCGTACAGGCCGAAGAATTAGTGGAAACCTGATTTCCTAAACCTAATTTTCCGCCCAGATAAGCACTCACGCCGCTATTCATCGTCTGAGCCACGGCTGTACTGCCTAATCTTCTCGTTTGGAAATCATCTATTTTATAAATGCTTTCACGAAATTTATCAATTCCGGAAGTTCCAGTACCAAAAATAGTTCCGCTGTCCCAATCTGGTTCTTCATTAATTTCCAAAGACAACCCAGCATCTTTCCATGCATCTATTCCTGCAATTACACCATATAAAATACCGGTAGAATTGAAGTTTCTTAACTCTAATTCAGAAAAATATTTTAAGGCTAACTCAGTTGAAATTTCCGGTTTTCCTGCTATTTGACACGAAAATTGCAATCGTTCCAACTCAGCATCGTGCTTGATTCCCGAAATTCCGTTTTTTATTGCATGAGTAAAAGCGTCAAGTCCTACTCCATTTGGAGCAACAACACCAAGACCTGTAATTACGACACGTTTTTTCATTTATTTAGAGATTACCATACCTGAGATTATTCCTGTACAAACTACATCTCCTTTTTCATTTTTCATGATAACTTTACATTTTAATTTTCCGAATCTAAAGTATACTTTTTCTGAAATAACGGTCACTTTTTCTTTAGGAAAAACAGGTTTTAAAAATTCTATTTCAGTTGATGTTAAGGCTATTGAAATATTTCTAGTAAATGAATCATCTAATAGTAAAATCCCTAGACAAACCAATCCGATTTGTGCCATAACTTCCGTTAAAATCACTCCTGGTGTTATTGGATTATCTTTAAAATGTCCTTTATAAAAATCAAGGTTTTCATCAAAAGTGTAGGTTCCTTCCACCCCATTTTCATTAATTTGAACTATTTCGTCCACAAACAAAAACGGCTTAGAATAAGGTAATTTTGATATAATATTTTGACTCTCCATTGTTAAAACTGTAACAAAACTCTTTGTGCTGAAAAACCCGGACCAAAACTCAACATCAATCCCTTTTCTCCTTTTCTAGGCTGATTATCCATAATTCTTTCCAAAACATATAAAACCGTTGCACTTGACATATTTCCATACAAACGTAAAACTTCTTTAGTGTCGTCAATATTTTTACCTAAACTAGAAAACAAACTTTCAACAGTTTGAACAATTTTCTTTCCCCCAGGATGAAAAATTAAATGATCAATATCTTCCATTTTTAGATTGTTTTTTTCTAAAAACGGATGAATAATATCCGGAAAATGAGAAGCAATCGTTTCCGGAACTTCAATATCCAGAACCATTTGCAATCCAGAATTGGTGAGTTTAAAACCCATCATGTGAATATTATCATAGAAATGATACATCTCCTCTGCCAAAATTTCCGGACCGTCGTCGTCTTCATGTGAAGAAAGTAAAACGCAAGCTGCTCCATCACCAAAAATTGCAGCGCTTACAATATTTGCCATTGAGAAATCATCCAATTGAAATGTAGCCGTTGGGCTCTCAACAGCAATTACGGCAGCCCGTTTTCCGGGATTTGCCTGCAAGAAATTTTTAGCATAAATAATCCCTGAAATTCCTGCTGCACAACCCATTTCAGTAACAGGAAGCCTAACGATATCCTGACGCAATTTTAATGTATTTATCAAGTAAGCGTCCAGTGACGGAATCATGATTCCAGTGCAACTTACTGTAATAATATAGTCTAGATCTTGAGGGTTCCAATTGGCTTTCTTTAACGCTTTTTCTAAAACTTTTTCACCTAAATCGATGACTTCGCGAACATAAATATCGTTTCTTTCTTCAAAGGAAGTTTTTGTAAATACTTCAATTGGATCCATAATAGAATACCGCTTATCAACTGCTGCTCCTTCAAAAATTTTCTTTACTTTTCTTATGAACCGTTCGTCTTGGCCAACGAGCCATGCGTCCAAAAAAGGAATAATTTCATCTGTATTTCTGGAATATTTTGGTAACTGTTTTGTTACGGTTTTGATTTTTACACTCATATTTTAGAAATTATCCATTGGTAACGAAAAGCCCATTTCCAATGAATTTTATAGTTTTTAAAACTTAATTTTTTAGAAAATTTGATTAACTCTTCTTTTTTAAAACCTCTTAAAATTGAAGTTAATCCGTCTTCTCGAGACATCTCATTCAGTCGAAAAACAAAACACAACGCCTGAAATAAACGATAAGCAATTGCATTTCTATGCAAATCATTAATAACAATTCCAATGGTTGAATTCGTATAAAAAACATTTAATAAATAAATAATTTCATTTTCTTTAAAATGATGTAATGTCAAAGTACACAGTACAATATCATATTTTAATCCCTTAAATGATGTGTCGAATATATCTTCACAACGATAGCTAATATTAGGATAATTTTCAGATAATTTTTGCGCATGACTAATTGTAAAACTATTGGCATCAATGCCTATGAGCTCTAATTTTAGCTTGTTTTTTAATCCAAAATCAGCTAGAGTTCGCAACATATCACCATTGCCACAACCTACGTCTACAATTACAATTTCACTTGATTTAGAAATACTACTTATCAAATCCTCAACGCCTTGTAAAGTTAGCAGATTCCCACCTAAAAGCTGATTGATTTTGGCTATTTTATCTAATGCATCACGTAAGATTTCTCCTTCCATGGCAAAATCATCCATAGTTTCAATCTTGTCGGTTCTGAATTTGGTATTTAGAAACATCTATGGATTTATAGTTATTGGGGTTCCGTGCGTATTCTTTATAATTTTAGATAATAAAAATGGAAATATAATTAATATACGCATCAATACGGCTGAAAGTTTCTGCTTTTGCAAAATATTCGATAACAATCGACCCATTTTAAGTCTTTTCTTGAAATTAAAATTCCATTCCTGGCTGTATTTTTTTTCTAGCTCCTTTCGGGATTTGATGTCATTGGCATAATATTTCTCCACTAATTCTGAAACAATTTTGGCACTATGAATTGCCATTGCCATTCCATTTCCACACAAAGGATGAATTAGTCCTGCGGTATCGCCAATCATTAGAATATGATTTTCGACGGCTTGTTTTTTCTCAAAAGATATTTGGCTTATGGTTAAAGGTTTTTCAAAAAGCAAATTACTTTTTTCGAAAATTACTCTTAAATGAGGGTTTTCAAAAACTACACTTTTTTGATATTCATCAATATTTTTAAACTGCTTAAAAGTCTTATAATCTGTTAAATAACAAATATTAATCATCTCGTTTTCGACTTTAGAAACACCGCAATATCCACCCTTAAAATTATGAAGACCAACACTGTCATTTGGAAAATCTCCCGAATAATGCGCCTTAACAGCCAACCAATATGATTTTTTTTGAATGAAATCCCTATTTAATTTTTGGTCAATAGTAGAACGTTTTCCAAAGGCTCCAATAACTATTTCGGATTTTAAAATGTTTTTATTAGCAGTCGTAACGGTAAATTGATTGGTCTCAAATACTATATTTTCTACATTATCTTGAAGAATTTTGCATCCATTTTCAAGTGCTTTTTTATACAAATGTTCGTCTAAAGCAAAACGGCTGATTCCAAAACCGCCAAGAGGTAAAATACCTTTTATTATTTTTCCGCTTACTGAAGAAAATTCAAGTTTTGTAATGTGTGTAGGTTTTAAATCATTTATGTTTAAATCCAACCAATTGAGATATGGCAACACTTCGTTAGAGATGTATTCGCCACAAACTTTATGTTTTGGAAAACTATTCTTTTCAACGACCGTTACTTGAAGTCCTAATTTAGATAAATGTATAGCGGAAGTCAATCCAGCCAAACCTCCTCCAACAATTATTACTTCTTTATCTTTCATATGGAAGTAAATTTATGGATTTGTTTGACATTACTGTTATGACAAATGATAAAAAAACAAGCCTAAATTATTTAATTTTATATAATAGCCCACAAAGCACACTAAAATTAGAGAATGCAAATCCTTTTAAAAAAAATAGCCACAAATCAGCACAAATTAATTAATGAAAATTCGTGAAATTTTAGGCTAAAATGAAACGATTAATTGATCAATTACTTTAATCAGTTTAGATCCAAATTACCTGTTGAAATTTCGAAAGTCGTTTCCTGTTGGTTCTTCAAAAACCTCCAGTTCAAATTCAGAAGTAATAGTCAATAGATGATCAAATATATCGGATATAATAGTCTCATATTTTAACCACTCTTTTTGTGAACTAAAGCAGTAAATTTCTAATGGCAATCCCTTCGAGGTTGCCTCTAACTGGCGCACCATTATTATCATGTCTTTATTAATATCGGGATGCGCTGTAATATATTTTTCGGCATAGATTCTAAAAACGCCTATATTAGTCAATCTTCGGATGTTGACGGATACGATTTCATTATCAATTATTTCGGAATTGAATTTTTGAACTTCATTTTCTTTACTGGTGATGTAATCTTGAATGAGTTTGTATTTTTTAAATTGGGAGAGCATTTTTTTATCACAAAATTGAAAACTACTGACTTTTAAATAAATAGCTCTTTTTATTCGTCTCCCGCCAGAATCACTCATACCGCGCCAGTTCTTGAAAGAATCTGTGATAAAAGCATAAGTAGGTATCGTAGTAATCGTTTTATCCCAATTTTGAACTTTTACGGTATTTAAATTGATCGACATTACATCACCGTCAGCATCATATTTTGGCATTGAAATCCAATCCCCTACCCGAACCATGTCATAAACGGACATTTGGATACTGGCAACAAACCCTAGAATAGTATCTTTGAAAATTAAAAGCAAAATAGCCGTCATGGCTCCCATGGCACCTAGAAAATAGAAAGGACTTTTACCTAATAGTAAAGATAAAATCAGGATTCCTCCAATAAAATAGACTACAATTTTAAGTACCTGAATGTAACTGGTAATTGGTTTGTCTTTTAAAATTAAGGTATTGGATACAATTTCATCAAAGACGGATAATAAAGTAATAGCAGAGTGGATTATTACTATAATTATAAAGATATTTGATAGAATAATTACATATTCAATTACTGTTGGGAAATCTCCAAAGATGTATGGAGCAACCAAAACAATAATGAAAGCAGGCACTAAATAGGCGATTTTTTCAAAAACTTTTTTTTCTATTAAGACATCATCCCAGACTACTTTTGTCTTTAAAAAAATTTTATGCACAAAACGAACAATGACAATTTTAGTTAAATACCAAGATAAAAAGCTTATTATAAATAACACAAAAATAAGCGTCAAAAGTTTTAAATACAAAGCCAGCGTTGGATCTAAACCAAAATCTTCAATAAACCATTTATCTAACCAGAGCGCGATGTTGTATCTTTTTTCAATTTGAATCATAAGGAATTTAGCTTTATATGTAAATATAGCTTTCCTATTCTAAGCAGTCAAAAACTACGCCCGCATTGTGTTTTCATTAACATCTTGTTTATTTATCGGTATCTGTTTTCATGCGCTTTACATTACATGTATCATCTTGATATATCGATTTTTAAAACTAAAAACCCCTTTCAAAATTTAAATTTTGAAAGGGGTTTGAATTAAAATTTGTATTTTACAGTAAGGATGTTATAATTTTCCTTCTTTTATTTCTTCAACAATTTCCGGATTTAATAAGGTTGAAATATCTCCAAAATTAGAATAATCTCCTTCAGCAATCTTTCGAAGGATTCTTCTCATGATTTTTCCGGAGCGGGTTTTTGGTAAACCTGAAACAAACTGAATTTTATCTAGCTTAGCAATTGGTCCAATATGATCTGAAATATGTTGGTTAATCTCTTTGGTTAAATTTTCTTTATTTCTGGTTTCTCCGGTCTCTTTAAGGATTACAAAACCATATAATGCATTTCCTTTTATGTCATGTGGGAAACCTACAATTGCTGATTCAGCTACGGCTGGATGTTCATTTATGGCATCTTCAATAGGTGCTGTTCCCAGGTTATGGCCTGAAACAATTACCACATCATCTACTCTACCAGTTATTCGATAATACCCTACTTCGTCCCGTAAAGCACCATCACCTGTAAAAAATTTACCTGGAAAAGCGGAGAAATAAGTGTCTTTATAGCGTTGATGATCGCCCCAAATAGTTCTGGCAATTCCTGGCCATGGGAATTTAATACATAAACTGCCAACTACTTGATTTCCTTCTATTTCATTGCGTTTTTCATCCATTAATACCGGTTGGATTCCTGGTAATGGTAAAGTAGCATACGTAGGTTTTGTAGGGGTAACAAATGCCAAAGGCGAAATCATGATACCGCCGGTTTCCGTTTGCCACCAAGTATCTACCACAGGACATCTTTTATCACCAACGTGGTCATTGTACCAGTGCCATGCTTCTTCATTGATTGGTTCACCAACGGAACCAATAACTTTAAGCGATTTTAATGGATATTTTTGTACAAATTCTATGTTTTCTTTTGCCAAAGCACGAATTGCAGTTGGTGCAGTATAAAATTGTGTTACTTTATGCTTTTCGATTACTTCCCAAAAACGACTAAAGTCAGGATAGGAAGGAACTCCTTCAAAAATTACTGTTGTTGCACCGTTCAATAATGGTCCATAAAGAATATAAGAATGTCCTGTAATCCAGCCTATATCGGCAGTACACCAAAAAACATCATTTTCTTCATAATTGAAAACATTCTTAAAAGTATAAGCAGTATAAACCATATACCCTGCGGTAGTATGTACCATCCCTTTTGGTTTCCCGGTTGAACCTGAAGTGTATAGTATAAACAATGGATCCTCGGCATCCATTATTTCAGCAACATTATTATCTGATGCTTGGTCCAAAAGCGGTTGCAACCATTGGTCACGCCCTTCTTTCATATTAATATCGGAATGAATTCTTTTAGCTACTAAAACTTTTTCGACAGAAGTACATTTTTCCAATGCTTCGTCAACGATTTCTTTTAAATCAATGGTTTTGTTACCACGAAAACCTCCATCAGAGGTGATAACCATTTTACACTCACTGTCATTGATACGAGTAGCCACAGCTGTAGCCGAAAATCCAGCAAAAACAACGGAATGTATCGCTCCAATCCTGGCACAAGCTAATACCGATACCGCTAATTCAGGAATCATGGGCAAATAAATACAAACTCGATCTCCTTTTTTTATGCCTTGCTCACGCAATACGTTGGCCATTTTACATACCCGTTGGTGCAATTCATTATACGTAATGTGTAATGCCGCTTCCGAAGGATCATTTGGTTCAAAAATAATCGCCGTTTTTTCTCCTCTTTTAGCAAGATGCCTGTCAATACAATTTTTAACAATATTGACTTTGGCTTCAGTAAACCATTTGATGTCGGCATCAGCCATATTAAACTCAACAACTTTATCCCATTGTTGGTACCAAGTGAAATTTTCTTCTGCTATTTTACCCCAAAATTTTCTAGGTTCACGAACTGATTTATTGTAATGTTTAAAATATTGTTCTAGATTTTCAATTTTGTAGTAGCTCATGTTATAATTTTTTATAAAAGTATTAAATCTCTCGCTATTCTTAAAATTATTTAAATTATAAATACTCCCTAAAAAAAATAGATTATCAATTAAAAAAGCACTTTTAATACTAATTTGTTTAATTTTTGCTGTTTTGTCAAAAACAAGTAAAATACAATAAGGCGAGATCGATTTAAATCTACATCACCTTATGTATCAACAAAATTTAACAACAATTATTTTAGCATTGTAAAAAAAGTTTTTTTAAACAATAATTAACCAAAACTATTTCGTTCCTATCAAGTATTTCTACTACTAAATTTGTAACATGACTTATTTAAAATAATCATGAAATTTCCACTACTTTCATTTTGTTTAATAGGGACTACTTCACTCAACTTTAAGCTCGTTTAAAGTTAAGTGAATGTACAAGCATCTATATCTATTTCTCATTTTTAATAAATTTTAACTAATTCAAAATATTAAAAAACGAATGATATAGCGCTAATCCCAACACACGCTCTTGTGTGGTAATTCCTAATTTTTATCCTATTTTTTTCATGGCAGTCATTGATTCTCTCAACCACTCTCCTACTGCTTCAATTGGATGCTGACGAATACTTTTGTTTACAGCAATAAGAACTGCATTATCTACTCCATTTGAAGTTGAAAAAGGTTTTCCTATTACATTCGTATCGACTGTTTTCATGAATTCAGTTAATAACGGTTTACAAGCATGGTCAAATAAATAACAACCATATTCAGCTGTATCCGAAATGATTCTGTTCATTTCATATAATTTTTTTCGAGCTACCGTATTTGCAATCAATGGCAGTTCGTGTAACGATTCGTAATATGCGGATTCTTCAATAATTCCTGTTTGCGTCATTGTTTCAAAAGCCAATTCTACACCCGCTTTTACCATTGCAATCATCAAAACACCATTGTCAAAATACTCTTGCTCAGAAATATGTGCTGCTGTTGGTGCTGTTTTTTCGAATTTAGTTTCTGCAGTTGCACCTCTCCAAGTCAATAAATTGATATCATCATTTGCCCAATCAATCATCATGTTTTTTGAAAATTCACCAGAGATAATATCATCCATGTGTTTTTGAAACAACGGACGCATGATGTCTTTTAATTCATCTGCTAATTCATACGCTTCAATTTTTGCAGGATTTGACAAACGATCCATCATATTTGTAATCCCACCGTGTTTCAAAGCTTCCGTTACTGTTTCCCAACCGTATTGAATTAATTTAGAAGCATACGCCGGCTCGATTCCTTTTTCAACCATTTTGTCGAAACATAAAATGGAACCTGTTTGCAACATTCCGCAAAGAATGGTTTGCTCTCCCATTAAATCCGATTTTACTTCAGCTACAAATGAAGAGTTCAATACTCCAGCTTTGTGTCCACCAGTAGCAACAGCATACGCTTTTGCTTGTTTAAAACCCTCTCCGTTTGGATCATTTTCTGGGTGAACGGCGATTAAAGTTGGTACACCAAAACCTCTTTTATACTCTTCACGCACCTCAGATCCTGGACATTTTGGCGCACACATAATAACCGTGATATCTTTACGAATTTGCATTCCTTCCTCTACAATATTAAAACCGTGAGAATAAGCCAAAGTTGATCCGTTTTTCATCAAAGGCATAATCGCTGTAACTACAGCAGTATGTTGCTTATCTGGTGTAAGGTTACAAACCAAATCAGCTGTTGGGATTAATTCTTCATACGTTCCCACTTTGAATCCATTATCAGAAGCATTTTTAAATGAAGTTCTTTGTTCTGAAATTGCATCGGCACGTAATGCATAAGAAATATCTAAACCAGAATCTCTCATATTCAAACCTTGGTTCAAACCTTGTGCTCCACACCCCACAATGACTACTTTTTTTCCTGCTAAAGCTTTAATTCCGTCTACAAATTCTGATTGATCCATGAATTCGCAAACGCCTAATTGTTCTAATTGTAATCTAAGTGGTAATGAATTGAAATAATTTGCCATTTTTTATTATTTAATGATTGTAAAATTTAATTTTCTAAAAAGGAAAACGGTCTCTCGACTGCGCTCGAGATGACAACTGCAAACTGTGACTGAACACTGATTACTGTTTAAGTTCTTCTAATAAGGTTGAAATTTCCATTTTTACTTTGGAAACCGATATTCTTCCGGAACGTACAAATTGCATGATTCCAAAAGGTTTTAATTTTTCGTACAACGATTCTATTTCAGCACGTTGACCTGATTTTGTAATCACAAAGAAGTCTCTCGCAACCGTAACTATTTCAGAGTGGCTTTCCTTAATTATATTTTGAATTTGTTTTTCATCAAAAAGTAAGCTCGATTCAATTTTGAATAAGGCATTTTCCAAGAAAATAGTTTCTTCGTCAATATGATAAAATGCTTTGATGACTTCGATTTGTTTTTCGATTTGTCCTACTATATTTTGCACCCATTTTTCGGTTGTATCCACTACAATGATAAATCTGGAAACATTTTCAATTTCAGATTCGGATACATTTAAACTCAAAATATTAATATGGCGTTTCAAGAATATTCCAGATATTCTGTTTAATAAGCCAACGTTGTTTTCTGAATAAACAGAAATGGTGAATGTTTTATTTTCCATTTTTTTATGTTTAAAGTTTTTATGTTTAAAGTTTAAAGTTGAGCAACATTATTTTCAGGTTCCAACAACTTTAAACCTTAAACTTTAAACTATTTTAGGACAAACGAATGTCCGAAACCGATGCTCCTGTTGGAATCATTGGGAATACGTTATTTTCTTTTTCTACCATAACTTCCAAGAAATACGATTCTTTTGAAGCCATCATTTCGGCAACGGCAGCATCTAAATCGTCTCTTTTGGTTACTTTTTTTGCTTTAATATAATAGCCTTCAGCAATTGCTATAAAGTTAGGATTGGTCATTTCTGTAGAAGCATATCTTTTGTCAAAAAACAATTGTTGCCATTGACGCACCATTCCTAAAAATTCATTGTTCAAGACCACAATTTTCACTGGAACTTTGGTTTGAAAAATAGTTCCTAATTCCTGAATGGTCATTTGAAAACCACCATCACCAATAATAGCTACGACTTCACGATCTGGCATTCCCATTTTGGCTCCAATGGCAGCAGGCAATGCAAATCCCATAGTTCCTAAACCACCCGAAGTTACATTACTTTTTGTAGAATTGAATTTGGCATAACGACACGCAAACATTTGGTGTTGCCCCACATCCGAAACCATAATGGCATCTCCTTTAGAATGTTTGTTAATCATTTCAATCGTTTCTCCCATAGAAATGCCTTCTTTCTTTGGTTTTAACTCGTCATTGATTACCGCTTCTAATTCAATTTCATATTTTTCTTTGAATTCATTGTGCCAAGATTCATGGGTGTTACTTTCGATTAAAGGAAGTAAAGCGGTTAACGACTCTTTTAAATCAGCCAAAACTGCCACGGTAGTTTTCACATTCTTGTCTACCTCAGAAGGATCAATTTCAAAGTGAATTACTTTGGCTTGCTTTGCATACGTAGCTAGATTTCCCGTAACACGGTCGTCAAAACGCATTCCAAGGGCAATTAAAACATCACATTCATTGGTCAAAACATTAGGTCCATAATTTCCGTGCATGCCCACCATTCCTACATTTAATGGATGATCTGTTGGCATTGCCGAAAGCCCTAAAATGGTCCAAGCAGCCGGAATTCCTGATTTTTCTACTAAAGCTTTTAACTCGGCTTCCGCTTCGCTAAGAATGATTCCTTGTCCAAAAATAATAAATGGCTTTTTAGCCGTATTTATTAATTCTGCCGCTTCCTTAACCGTATCAAGATTTAAAACTGGTTTCGGATTGTAACTTCTAATACTGGTGCATTTTTTATAACTGAATTCGATTTCGTCAAACTGAGCATTTTTTGTAATGTCAATTAATACTGGACCCGGACGACCAGATTTAGCGATATAAAATGCTTTTGCAATGATTTCAGGAATTTCTGAAGCTTCCGTAATTTGATAATTCCATTTGGTTACCGGAGTCGAAATTCCAATAATGTCCGTTTCTTGAAACGCATCGGAGCCCAATAAATGCTTCCCTACTTGTCCTGTAATACAAACCATAGGAGTCGAATCAATTTGCGCATCTGCAATTCCTGTAACTAAATTTGTTGCTCCCGGACCCGAAGTTGCAATCGCAACTCCCACTTTTCCTGTTGCTCTTGCAAAACCTTGTGCAGCATGAGTTGCTCCTTGTTCGTGACGCACTAAAACGTGGTGTAATTGATCTTTAAATTTATATAATTCGTCATAAACAGGCATTATGGCACCTCCTGGATAACCATAAACCAAGTCTACTCCTTCTTCTAATAAGCATCTTATAACGGCTTCGGCGCCGGAAATTTTATTTGTTCCCATGGGTACGTTTATTATTTTTTTAGAATTAGAAACATCTATTTAAAATATCTTATTTTGTTTCTATCTTTTCTTTTTTGAAAATTATTTATCAGTTACACATCCTTCAGAGGCACTGGAGACCGAACGCATATATTTCAGCAACACTCCTTGTTTAATTGGTGATACAGGTTGAACCCAATTGGCTTTACGTTTTGCAAATTCTTCGTCCGATATTTTCATATTGATCGTGTTTTTCACGGCATCAATTGAAATCACATCACCGTTTTCTATTAAAGCAATTCCTCCACCTTCGTAGGCTTCCGGAGTAACGTGTCCTACTACGAAACCATGAGATCCTCCAGAAAATCGACCGTCAGTAATTAAAGCGACGGTACTTCCTAACCCAGCTCCCATAATAGCAGAGGTTGGTTTAAGCATTTCCGGCATACCTGGACCTCCTTTTGGACCACAATACCGAATAATAACCACGTTTCCTGGTTTTACTTCGCCTCCTCTGATTCCTTTAATTACATCGTGTTCGTTTTCATAAACCACCGCTGTACCTTCAAAAAATTCTCCTTCTTTACCGCTAATTTTAGCCACACAACCTTCTGAAGCTATGTTTCCGTATAAAATTTGAATATTTCCAGTAGCTTTTAACGCTTTTTGAATTTCATGAATCACGTCTTGTCCATCATTCAAATCAGGAACTGAAGCTAAGTTTTCGGCAATTGTTTTTCCGGTTACTGTTAAACAATCTCCGTGTAAAAGTCCTTCTTTCAATAAATATTTCATTACTCCCGGAACGCCACCTACATTATGTAAATCTTCCATTAAGTATTTACCACTTGGTTTCAAGTCGGCAAGCAATGGTGTTTTATCACTAATATCTTGAAAATCTTTTAATGTAAGATCAACGCCTACTGCATGTGCCATTGCAATTAAATGCATAACCGCATTCGTAGAACCTCCTAAGACAGCCACAATTGTAATCGCATTTTCGAATGCTTTACGAGTCATTATGTCTCTGGGCTTAATATCTTTTTCTAACAATATTCTGATGGCTTTACCAGCATCAGCACATTCTTGTTTCTTTTCTGGACTCAAAGCAGGATTAGAAGAACTGTAAGGTAAACTCATCCCTAAAGCTTCAATCGCTGATGACATGGTGTTCGCAGTGTACATACCACCACACGCACCTGCTCCTGGGCAAGCATTTTGTATCACACCTTTGAAATCTTCAGGTGTAATGGTGTTGTTGAATTTTTTTCCTAAAGCTTCAAAAGCAGAAACAATATTCAAATCCTCCCCTTTCCATTTTCCTGGATGAATTGATCCTCCGTAAACCATAATGGAAGGGCGATTTACTCTACCCATAGCCATTAAGGCTCCTGGCATATTTTTATCACAACCTGGAACAGCAATCATTCCATCATACCATTGTGCTCCCATAACGGTTTCGATAGAATCTGCAATTACATCCCGAGAAACTAATGAAAAACGCATTCCATCATTCCCATTTGAAATACCATCACTAACACCAATCGTATTAAAAATTAAACCAACTAAATCTTCTTTCCAGACTCCAGTCTTAATATCTTTAGCCAAATCGTTTAAGTGCATGTTACAAGGGTTTCCATCGTAGCCCATGCTCACGATTCCAACCTGCGCTTTTTTAAGATCTTCTTCAGTTAATCCAATTCCGTACAACATGGCTTGAGAAGCTGGTTGTGTTTCATCTTGCGTGATTATTTTGCTGTATTTATTTAATTCCATTATTATGTTCGTTTGTAAGTAATATGTTTTCTGAAAAATTACAGGTTACATCAATTATTTGTTTTTAAACTATGGTCGATTGGCCTATATAGACATTGTCACTTTTAAAATATAAGTCGTCTTTACTTAGGATATAATTCGAAATAAAGTCCCCTACTTCGTTTGTTCCAAATTTTGAATAAGGATTCAAATCTGCCGTGACAACATTTAATTCTATTGCTTTATGCACTGCTTCGTATACTTTTTGCGATTCTAAATGAAGACCAAAATGTTCCAAAAGCATCGCTGCAGATAGTATTGAAGCAATTGGATTAGCAATATTTTTTCCTTTTACTTCTGGATTGGAACCATGAATAGGCTCAAAAAGCGCATTTGAATTTCCTAAAGATGCTGATGGTAATAATCCTATTGAACCCGTAATTACACTTGCTTCATCTGATAAAATATCCCCAAATAAATTTTCGGTCAAAATGACATCAAATTGTTTTGGATTAATGATTATTTGCATGGCAGCATTATCAACAAAAAGAAAATCTAAGGCTACATCAGGATATCCTTCTGCGATTTCTGTAACTACTTTTCTCCATAATCGTGACGTTTCAAGGATACTGGCTTTATCAACTAAAGTCACCTTTTTTTGTCTTTTTTGTGCAGTTATAAAGGCTAAATGGCTGATGCGAATAATTTCATCTTCAGAATATTCACATAAATCAGAAGCTAAAGTTCCTTGTTCGTTGATCTTTTTTTCACTGAAATAAGATCCTCCCGAAATTTCTCTGAAAATTATAAAATCAGCACCTTCAATTATTTTCCTTTTCAAAGGCGACAAATCCAATAAGTCATTGTATGGTTTTATAGGTCGTATATTTGCATACAATCCTAGCGCTTGTCTTAATTTTAATAATCCTTGTATAGGAAGTAATTTTGAATCTGAATGGGTACCATAATTTGAATCATCAACAGCTCCAAACAATATAGCATCAGTATTCAAACAAAGATTCAATGTTTGTTCCGGCAAAGGATTTCCTGTTTTCTCAATAGCAACTGCACCAATAAGTGCATCTTCAAAAACAAACTCATGATCAAAAACAACACCAATTGCGTACAATGCTTTTTTTGCTTGTAAGATTACCTCCGGACCTATTCCGTCTCCTGAAAGTACTGCTATTTTTAAGTTCATAATAGTAGGATTTAGATTTTATTAAAAATCAAAATATTTTAGTTAAGGATTAATTCCTTATTCATTTTGCAGGCTTCTATTATTTGATGAATATCATTATCAAGTACTTCTTTTTTAATGTCGGCAAACTTTAAAAATTCAAGATACAAAACATCCAATTGTACTTTTGTAAGTTCGTACCCTACTTTTTTGGCTCTGTATGCCAATGCTGCTCTACCACTTCTTGCCGTAAGAACTATAGATGATTCATTGACCCCTACCTCTAAAGGATCCATGATTTCATAAGTCGATCTGTTTTTTATCACACCATCCTGATGAATTCCAGAGCTGTGCGCAAAAGCATTAGCACCAACAATCGCTTTATTAGGTTGCACCATCATTCCCATACTTTCAGAAACCAATCGGCTCATTTCATTCAGTTGGCGGGTATTGATATTGGTATCTAAATTCAAATACGGATGTTGTTTGAAAATCATCACCACTTCTTCAAGTGCTGTATTTCCTGCTCTTTCGCCTATTCCGTTTATGGTACATTCAATTTGTCTGGCTCCATTTACCGCTCCTGCAATTGAATTAGCTGTTGCCATTCCCAAATCATTATGACAATGACAGGACAGAATTACATTATCAATCCCTTTGACGTTTTCTTTTAAATACTTAATTTTTGCACCGTATTCTTCCGGTAAACAATATCCTGTTGTATCTGGAATATTAAGCACAGTGGCACCCGATTTAATTGCTTCCTCACAGACTCGCGCCAAAAATTCATTATCAGTTCTTCCAGCATCTTCGGCATAAAATTCTACATCCTCAACGTAGGATTTAGCATGTGAAACTGCATATTTTGCTCGGGCAATAATATCTTCTCTAGTTGTATTTAGCTTGTGTATAATATGGGATTCTGAAGTACCAATTCCTGTATGAATACGTGGTCTTTTGGCATATTTTAAAGCTTGAGCCGCAACATCAATATCGTTTTTTACCGCTCTTGTCAATCCGCAAACAATAGCATTTTTGACAATTTTGCTTATTTCTGAAACAGATAAAAAATCACCTGGACTTGAAACAGGAAAACCAGCTTCAATAATGTCAACGCCCATTTCGTCTAATCGATTTGCTATAACAAGTTTTTGGTTGGTATCTAATTTACATCCCGGGACTTGTTCGCCATCTCTTAAAGTGGTATCAAAAATTTGAACTTTCTCTCTATTCATTTTCATTTATTTAATGTAATTTCACATCTTGATAACAAAAATATCTTTCATTACTTTAATATAAAACTCAATTTAATGAAATATACTGCTTATAAAACAAATAATAACTTTGTAATCCTTTATAAAACAACACTTTAAGCTACTATATTTTACAATGGCTAACCATCAAAAAGATTTCTTATTTGTATTAATAAAATCACTTTCAAAATCTGAAAAAAGACAATTCAAGATTTTTGCAAGCCGATTGGAAACCAGTTCCAATACAAAATTTATTGAATTATTCAATATTTTAGACAAATCAGAAGTCTATGACGAAAAACTAATTCTGAAAAGCGGCATCATTAAAAAAGTACAATTATCGAATCTAAAATCATATTTGTACAAGCAAATTTTAGTGAGCATCCGATTGAATATTCCCAGTCAGAACATTCGGTACCAGCTTAGAGAACAAATTGATTTTGCGGCCATATTGTACAATAAAGGACTGTACAAGCAGAGTTTAAAAATTTTGGATAAAACAAAGATTTTAGCATTGGAGAATGACGAAAAACTCATGGCGTATGAAATCGTAGAATTCGAAAAATTAATCGAATCACAATACATCACGCGAAGTATTCAAGGACGGGCTGATGAATTAGTTGTTCAAGCTAAAGAACTAAATTACCGCAACACTATTTCCAGTAAATTATCTAATTTATCCTTGCAATTGTATGGTATTATGCTTAAAACCGGCTATGTAAAAAGTGATGAAGAGTATAAATATATAGATGATTATTTCAATAAACATATTTCTAAATTTGATGAGACAAAATTTGGTTTCCGAGAAAAATATTGGTTTTACAACGCCAATCTTTGGAGGAGTTTTTTAGTCCAAGATTTTCTATCGTGCTATAAATATTCTTTAAAATGGGTAACCCTATTTTATGACAATTCCAGTATGATTTATTTGAATCCTGTGTTTTTCCTAAAAGGAAACCATTATTTATTAGAATCTTTATACATGTTAAAATACAAATCAAAATTTAAGAAGTATTTACTATTATTGGAACAAACTATAAAAGATCCGCGTTTCCCCGTAAATGATAATATTGCATCGTTATCATTCTTGTATGTTTATAATAATAAGTTGAATTACCATATTCTAGAAGGGACCTTTGCTGAAAGCGAATATTTAATTCCTGAAGTATTAAATAAATTAAAAATTCACACGGATCATCTTGATGAGCATCACGAAATGTTGTTCTATTATAAATTTGCCTCTATTTATTTTGGAAATGAAAAATATGCGGAATGTATTTTCTACCTAGAGAAAATCATAAACAATAAAAATCTTTCGATGCGAGAAGATTTGATGTGTTTTGCCCGAATTTTGTGTTTAATTGCTCATTATGAATTAGGTAAGGATTATTATCTGGAAAATCAGTTGAAAAATACTTATAAATTCCTCATCAAAATGAATGATTTACATGAAGTGCAAAAAGAAATTATTCGATTTTTGAAAAACTTAAACTCGATTTATCCGACAGATATTAAAAAGGAGTTTATAAAAATGAGAATGCGTTTTATAGAATTAGAAAAAAACACTTATGAGAAAAGGGCTTTCCTTTATTTAGATATTATTTCTTGGCTCGAAAGCAAAATTGAAAATCGTAAGATTAGTGCTATTATTAAGGAAAAAGCCAAATTGATCAATCGATAAGATTTTAATGATTAGTAGTATTTACAATAAGTTATATATTTTACCTTCTAATTCTTTGTATTTAATACTGTGCATTTTATAAATCCTAGCTTCCATCAACTGTTTTTACAAATGTTTCATATTTGTAAACTCATCTTTTAAATAAGAAATTACAACTATTTGATTTTTAAAATAAATATTTATTAAACTTACTGAATTCTGGGTCACATTTTAAACAAACAATAATCATCTTAAAGACTTGACCATTAGCTACATTCAGTTTTATTTTGTTAAAATAAAATTTGCCGTTATAAAAATAAAGTTTAAATTTATGATTACTTAAATCATAAAATTATGAACGGATTTTTCAAAACACTACTAGCAGGTTACGGAGCCAAAAAATTAGGTGGAGGTTGTATTGGAACAATTATACTATTTATAATTATCTATTGGATATTAGGTTATTTTTAGAATCAAAATACTAAAAACAACCCAATTATAAGTTCAATTATTAGTACGCTAAAAGTTGTTTAAGATCCGATTCGAACCTGCCTTTCGGCAAATATTGATCTTCTAATGCTTTTGTAAACGGAATTGGTGTGTCTAAACTTGCCACTCGTTTTACTGGTGCATCAAGATATTTGAAACAATTTTCCATTATCATTGCCGAAATATCACTGGCAATACCTCCAAACATGCTGTCTTCCTGATAAATAATCACTCTTCCCGTTTTCTTTACCGAAGCAAAAATAGCTTCAGTATCCAAAGGCTGTAAAGTTCTTAAATCCAACAAATCAGCCGAAATAGCAGGATTTTTTGTTAAAGTATCCAAAGCCCAATGCACCGCTGCTCCAAACGAAATGATAGTAACATCCGTCCCTTCTTTCAATAAAGCCGCTTTTCCTAGTGGAATTGTATAATAATCAGTAGGAACATCTTGGTAAATACTCCGATACAATTGTTTGTGCTCAAAAAACAATACTGGATTCGGGTCATTTATGGACGTATTCAACAATCCTTTGGCATCATAGGGAAAGGCTGGGTAAACTACTTTTAAACCTGGTGTTTTGGTAAACCAAGCTTCATTAGTTTGCGAGTGAAAAGGTCCCGCTTGCGTCCCTCCGCCACAAGGCATTCGTACCACAACATCGGCTTTTTCTAACCAACGGTAATGTGATTTGGCTAATAAATTCACAATTGGATTAAATCCTGTCGAAACAAAATCAGCAAACTGCATTTCCACAATCGCTTTATAACCATTAATCGATAATCCCATTCCTGCCGAAACCACGGCACTTTCACAAATTGGTGTATTGATGACCCGCTCTTTACCAAACTGTGCTACAAAACCATCAGTAATTTTAAAAGCCCCGCCATATTCCGCAATATCCTGACCCATGATTACGGAGTTATCATGACGCTCCATTGATTGTTTCAAACTAGCAGAAATGGCATCTATAAAACGAATATTTTCTTTTTTATTTGAAGCATTAACTTGCTCAAATACATACGATTTATAAACATCATTTAGCTCTTCACTTAATGAAGCTTCAATTTCCGGTTCCGCATTTGCAATAGCCAGACTTTCGTCAATATCCTTCTTTATTTCAGCATGTAAAGCCGCATCAAAATCAGCTGTAAGAATTCCGTTTTCTGCCAAATACTTTCTATAATTTTCCACAGGATCTTTAATCGCCCACATGTCCATCAACTCTTGTGGAACATATTTAGTACCACTCGCCTCTTCATGCCCGCGCATTCTGAAAGTTTTGAATTCCAATAAAACAGGACGTGGATTTTCTTTCATCGAAGCTTTCAATTCAGATAGCAAATTAAACACTTCCAGAATATTATTTCCATCAATAATATGACTTTCCATTCCGTAACCTTTACCCTTATCGGCCAGGTTTTCGCAACGGTATTGTTCATTTGTAGGTGTTGAAAGTCCGTAACCGTTATTTTCTATCACAAATAAAACCGGTAATTCCCAAACGGAAGCAATATTCAACGCTTCATGAAAATCGCCCTCACTTGTGGCACCTTCACCAGTAAAAACTGCGGTAACTTTTCCGTTTTTCTTGAGTTTATTGGCCAAAGCGATTCCGTCAGCAACGCCTAATTGAGGCCCCAGGTGGGAAATCATACCTATAATCTTGTATTGTTGTGTTCCAAAGTGAAAACTGCGATCACGACCTTTGGTAAAACCATTGGCTTTACCTTGCCATTGTGAAAAAAGGCGGTACAACGGAATGTCTCTTCCAGTGAAAACCCCCAAATTTCTATGCATTGGCAAAATATACTCATCTGAATCTAAAACTGCAGTAACTCCAACAGAAATCGCCTCTTGACCAATTCCAGAGAACCATTTTGATACTTTTCCCTGACGAATAAGAATCAACATCTTTTCTTCAATAAGTCTTGGTTTTAATATCCGTTTGTATAAATCTAATAATTGATTGTCAGTAAGATTTTTTCTGTCAAAAGTCATTTTTTCAGTTTTATTATGTGGTTCAAAGATAAAAAAATATAACAGTTTAGTGCGATTTTGTTATATATTTTTATTTTACTCCAAAGTTTAAAATTAAGATATAAAATTATTCTTTACATTTGTATCTGCAAGGTTTTAGGCCTTCAAGTTATTAAAAAATATTTAAAAGTATGCAAAACATTCCTAGTGTTGACTTGCGTGATTTCCTTTCGGACGACCCGAAACGTAAACAAAAATTTGTAAATGAAATCGGAAGTGCATTTGAAGATATTGGCTTCGTAGCACTCAAAGGGCATTTTTTAAACGACCAACTGGTTGATGAATTGTATGGTGAAATTAGAAACTTTTTCGCTTTGCCTTTAGAAACAAAACACAGTTATGAAATTCCTGGCATTGGCGGACAAAGAGGTTATGTTTCTTTTGGAACAGAACATGCTAAAGGCAGAAAAGAAGGTGATTTGAAGGAGTTTTGGCACTTTGGACAATACGTGTCTGAAGATTCAAAATACGCATCTGAGTATCCTGAAAACGTTGAAGTTAAAGAACTTCCTCGTTTTAATGTTGTAGGTAAAAAAGCCTACCAAATGCTAGAGAAAACAGGAGTTTATGTTTTAAGAGCTTTGGCTTTACACCTTGGTTTAGATGAATTTTATTTTGATCAGTACGCCAAAGACGGAAATTCAATCTTACGACCTATTCATTACCCACCGATTACCTCTGAACCAGCAAACGCTATTAGAGCTGCTGCTCACGGTGATATCAACTTGATTACTTTGTTGATGGGTGCGCAAGGAAAAGGGTTGCAAGTACAAAATCACGATGGAGAATGGATTGATGCTATTGCTGAATCGGATGAATTAGTCATTAATGTGGGCGATATGTTATCGCGTCATACAAATAACAAATTGAAATCGACCATTCATCAAGTGGTAAACCCGCCAAGAGAATTATGGGGAACATCCCGTTATTCTATTCCGTTTTTTATGCATCCGGTGAGCGACATGAAATTGGATTGTTTGGAAAACTGTATTGATGCCGAACATCCAAAAAAATTCGAAGATATTACCGCAGGAGCCTATTTATACGAGCGTTTAGTAGATTTAGGGCTTATTAAAAAATAAACTTAATTTACGTCAAATACTAAAAGACATTAAGTTTATGCTTAATGTCTTTTTGCTTTTTACCATTAAAAAATTAAGGTCATCAAGAGCTGTGAAATTTAATTTTCTTAACTTCTTAATGGTTTAATAATCAATTTATTTATAAAAAATGGACTTACAAGACCAATTAAAAAACCTTTTTCCGGATCACGAACCATCTCCTGAAGATTCAATTGAAGAAGTGGCACACGAATTATACGTTCAGAAAGAACCTATGATTTGCAAATTCGAAAAGCGAAAAGGAAAAGCTACCACTATAATTGAAGGCTACGAAGGTACTGACGAGGATTTTAAAATTCTTGCCAAGGAAATCAAAACCAAATTAAGTGTTGGAGGAACTTTCAAAGATGATTCTATCATCATTCAAGGTGATTATCGTGATAAAATAATGATTATTTTAAAAGAAAAAGGATTTAAAGTAAAACGTGTTGGAGGTTAGAAAAAGTGGTCAGAGTTTAGTTATTAGTATTCAGTTGAGCAACTTTAAACCTTGAACATCAAACAAAAAAATAATGATACAATCATCAGAATTAATATTAAATCCAGACGGAAGCGTATACCATTTGAATTTAAAACCAGAACATATTGCACACGATATCATCTTTGTAGGAGATCAAAATCGCGTGGAGAAAATCACACAATTCTTTGACAGTATCGAATTTTCAACTCAAAAAAGAGAATTCAAAACCCAAACCGGTATTTACAAAGGCAAGCGAATTACAGTAATGTCAACAGGAATTGGTCCTGACAACATTGATATTGTAATCAACGAATTAGATGCTTTAGTAAATATTGATTTAAAAACCCGTCAGCCAAAAGAAAAACTGACTTCATTGAACATCATCCGTATTGGAACTTCAGGCTCTTTACAAGCTGATATTCCTGTGGATAGTTTTGTGATGTCAAAATTTGGATTAGGCTTAGATAACATGCTCCGCTCCTATTTGATTGACGAAGTTTCAAATTTGGAAATGGAAGATGCCTTCGTAAAACATACCAATTGGGATTTACGAAAAGGAAAACCTTACGTGATTGCTTGTTCCGAAAAATTGGAAAAAATGATTGAGAGCGACAAAATGCACAAAGGAATTACCGCAACTGCTGGTGGTTTTTATGGTCCACAAGGACGCGTATTGCGTTTGAATATTCAAGATGAAGCGTTGAATTCTAAAATGGATAATTTTACATTTGGTGACCATCAACTCACAAATTTAGAAATGGAAACCGCAGCTATTTATGGACTTTCGGCGCTTTTAGGGCATCATGCATTGTCATTAAACGCCATCATTGCCAATCGTGCTTCGGGAACATTTAGTGAAGATCCATACAAAGCCGTTGATGAATTGATTGGGTATACGCTGGATAAATTGAGTAAATAGCTTTTGATTTAAGAATGTAGATTAACGATTTTTGATCTCAGATTTATAAAAACATGAACTTACGTATTGCAAGACACATCGACGATTTAGAAAAAATAGAATATTTTTATATTAATATTCTTGGTTTTGAACGTCTTGGAGGTTTTCAAAACCACAACAATTATGATGGTGTTTTTATTGGAAAACCAAAACTAGATTGGCATTTTGAATTTACAAAATCAAACGTAAAAACCAATCATCATTTTGATGAAGATGATATTTTAGTACTCTACCCTGAAACTATTTTAGAATATAATGCCCTAATAAAAAGCATTTTAGAAAGCAATATTTCAATTATAACTTCCAAGAATCCATATTGGAATGAAAACGGAAAAATGTTTCTTGATCCTGATGGATTCCGAATTGTTATTTCTGATTTGAAAACAAAAGATTGATAATTATTGATTGACTATATAATAAACTCGATACGGCTTTAAACCTGAAATATTTAGTATTTAAAACTACCTTTGCTTTTACAACAAAACTAATAATGAAAATAATACTTACAGGTGCAACAGGAGTTTTGGGATCTCATATTATGTATGAAATTCTGGAGCTTTTCATTAACACTAAAATTGATGGAAAACTCTTTATTATTGCCCGAAATAAAGGTAAAAACTCCGCTTTAGATCGAATAAACGAACTTTTATCCAGCAGTTATACGCCTAAAGTCATAAAAGACAAAGGGATCACAAAACTGCACGAATACATTGAAATCATCGATACTGATTTGGCAGTAATTCAAGATACTTTTTCAAGTCAAATAAAAGATGCTTATTTTATCCATTCGGCTGGATTCGTGAATTTGTCTACCGATGAAGAACAACGGGAAAGAATTTTTGATGAAAATACAAAAATCACAAAGACACTTTTTAATCTATTTCATCCTTTTATAAAAAAGTTTATCTACATCGGAACTGCTTTTTCTTCCGGAAACCGAAAAGGATTAATTGATAATGATTTTCATAGTTTAGGATTCAAACCCGAGCATCGCAATGCGTATGAAAATGCTAAATTTCATTCGGAAAATTTTATAGCACAAGAATGTAAAAAAATAGGTTTGCCTTTTCAAATTCTACGTCCTAGTGTGATTGGGGGTAAAATGTTAGGAATTGAAAATCAGTATTTTATTTCTAAATATATGGTTTTTTATCTTTTGGCAAAATTCTTTCATTTCACTTCCCAACGAAAAGGAGAGCAAGAAAATGTGCGTTTTATTGTCAATGAAGACACTGTTTTGAACATTATTCCTGTTGATTATGTGGCTAAAGTGATTGTAAACACCTTCGAAAGAGACGATATTGAGCAACTTAATATTGTACATCATAAAAGTTTCAATATGGTAAATGGATTGCAGTTAATTATGAAGGAAGTTGGTTATACAAATTTCACTTTGATACAAAATTCATTAGACTTCAAATACAAAAACACGATCGAAAAATTGTATTATGAAAGTATTGGCAAACATTTAAACCCTTATTTTACATCAGCTGCCAACGAATACGATACCACTTTATTGAACTCCATTCTGGAAATACCAAAACTGGATCAAGAAGCGTTTACCAATATGATTCGGTATGCGAGAGTGAATAATTTCAAAGATATTAATGTGTAATTTTTGGAGCTAATTCCCGCTGTACATTATAATCTATTGCGCCGAACCCTGGCACAATAGAATTTCCGCTGCCATCAGGGCTAGTTATAACAATTGACGATAAAAATCAAAAAAATGACAACAATAAAAATAGCCGGAGTTCCGGAACATTTCAATCTTCCTTGGCATTTGGCAATAGAAAACGGAGATTTTGAAAAAGAAAATATCGATTTGCATTGGACAGACGTTCCCGAAGGAACCGGAAAAATGTGTAAAATGCTTCGTGAGGGCGAAACAGATATTGCCGTACTCCTAACCGAAGGAATCGTAAAAGATATCGTTGCTGGAAACCCAAGTAAAATAGTTCAGGTTTATGTAGAAAGCCCATTAATTTGGGGAATTCACGTTGCGGAAAAATCAAATTATAAGACATTAGCGGACTTAGAAAACACCAAAGTGGCTATTTCCAGATTGGGATCTGGTTCGCAATTAATGGCGTATGTAAATGCTAATAATCAGGGTTGGGAAGTGGATAATCTTCAGTTTGAAATTATAAATACCATTGACGGAGCAGTTGAAGCTTTGACAAATGAAACTGCCGATTATTTTATGTGGGAACGTTTCATGACCAAACCACTTGTAGACAAAGGTATTTTCCGCAGAATTGCTGATTGCCCAACGCCTTGGCCTTGTTTTGTAATTGCTGTTCGTGAGGAGGTTTTGAAAAAAAATCCTGCCCTTATTTCAAAAATTCTTGCGATCATTAATAAAACTACAGCAGATTTTAAAGATATTCCGAGTATTGACAAAACTTTGGCTTCAAATTACCATCAAAAAATAGAAGATATACGAGAATGGTTGTCACTAACGCAATGGTCACAAAAACCATTATCAGCAGAAATGTTAAACAAAGTTCAAAATCAACTTTTTCAACTTAAAATTATCGATAAAAAAGGTACTTTTGAGGATATTGTAAAAACAGTCTAGATTGCTGGTTTTATTTTGACTATGATAAAAATAAAAGAAATTAATTTTCAGGGTATAAAACAGCGATTTCAGGTCAAAAAACCCTGGGATGACGTTATTATTTTTATCCTGAACATATTAATTGCCATTCCGGTTTTTATCATTTTGCATCAGAACTTAATCAATCCAAATTGGCCCCTTAATATTGACAGAGTAGTTTTATTTCTGATAATGATTGTCATTATTCAAATCATTCTTAGATACTTAAGAACGATTATTCTTTTTTGTATCATTCTATATTTATTGATTTTAATTTACGGTTCAACTATTGGAAACTATGGATTTAACAGCGTTTTTGAAGATTATAATTCAATAATGTACACGATGTCAGACAATCCATATCCACAAGATATTATCATTGCAAAATTGCTTCCCTTTCCCAATAAATCAAAAATTATCAATGCTATAGAATATCAAAATCCAAAAATTAGGAATTTTGCTATTATGGCAACCTCCAAACATTTCAAAGACATAAAAGGGTATTCTGATTATAGAACTATTATACAATGCTTTGCTGTTTTTAAAGAAATAAATAGCAGATGGAACTATGTAAGCGACCCAAAAGCACGGGATTATATCGCTACAGCTACAGAATCACTACTCTATTTTTCTGGCGATTGTGATGATCATTCGATATTAATGGCTGCCAGTATCAAGTCTATAGGTGGAACTCCTCGATTAATCCATACTACAGGACATATTTATCCAGAAATACTGATAGGTTCACTTACTGATTTAGAAAAAGTCAATTTTCTAATTAAGAATGTGTTATTTGTCAATGAAAGTAATGAACAAAAACTTCATTATCATGTTGATGAGCGTGGCCAAATATGGATGAATCTGGATTATACAGCTAAATATCCCGGCGGACCTTTTATGTCCGAAGAAATTTTAGGCGCCTTGACATTGGATTAATATTATTTCATTTTTTCTTCAAAAAATATAATCATATTCTCTTCTTAATTTATAAGTATACCATTATTCCTTCCCTTTGGTCATTAAATTTTCCTATCTTAACCAAACTTAAAATTTTTATTTTATTAAAAGTTTACTATGGAAAATTCAAAGCTCAAAGCCTTTATACCTCTTTTTTATCTGGTGTGGTCAGACGACCTATTAACACAAAAAGAATTCATTACGCTACAAAATTTTATCCGTTCACAAAGCTGGATTTCCGAAAAGGAACAGGAATATCTTCTTTTAAAAGTAGCCATTTCCTCGCCACCATCCAGAGAACAGCTCGCTGATTGGAAAGCTGAAATCGAGCAAATTATTCAAGAAAAGCCTTCAATCAAATCCATTTTTGATATTTCAATTGAGCTTTCAGAAAACGATACCGTCATTAAAGATCTTGTAGCTGCTTTTATAAAACTAGAAAACGATCTGGGAATCTTAGGCGAAGAAGCAATTGGAAATTTTAAAACAAAATCAAAGACTTTTACTTCAAATTATCAAACAGCCAGTACATTCGAAATAGAAAAATTGACACAAATTCTGGATGGAAAACAGTCCGCAATTATTAAGAAGGTCAAGTCAATCATCAGCAGACCAAAGTTTGCCTACGAAACTTCGACAGATACTGCCATTTATCGTGAAAAAGTATACGATTGGTGTAAAATCCTGGCAAAAGAAAATTTAGGTAATATGGCTTATCCAAAGCAATACGGAGGTGGCGAAAACATTGGTGATTATTTTGCCATCATGGAAACATTGAGCTATCATGATTTAAGTCTGGTAATCAAATTTGGGGTTCAATTTGGGCTTTGGGGAATGAGTATACAATCGCTTGGTACCGAAAAACATTATAGTAAATACTTAAAAGATATTGGTTCACTCCAATTGCCCGGCTGTTTTGCAATGACCGAAACCAATCACGGTTCGAATGTAAAAGGAATGGAAACTACAGCGACGTATAACCACGATAAAAAAACTTTTACCATTCATACACCGCATGAAAAGGCGCAGAAAGAATACATTGGTAACGCAGCTGTACACGGTCAAATGGCTACGGTTTTTGCCAAATTGATCATTGCTAAAATTGATTATGGTGTGAATGCCTTTATTGTTCCCATACGGGATCCTAACAGTAAAATCCTGAAAGGTATTACCATTGGTGATTGCGGGCTTAAAATGGGACTCAATGGGGTCGATAACGGGACCATTAGTTTTGAAAATGTTGTCATCCCGAAAGAAAACATGCTGGATCGCTTTGCCTCGGTAAACGATAAAGGGAAATTTGAAAGCCCAATTCCAAGTGACAATCGACGGTTTTTCACAATGCTGGGAACTTTGGTAGGTGGCCGAATTGGGATTCCGAGATCTGCATTGGCTGCAGCCAAATCAGGATTAACAATAGCAATTAAATATAGTGACAAGCGCAGGCAATTTGGCCCCGAAGGAGGCTCAGAAGTCCCAATCTTAAATTACCGCATGCATCAACGCAGACTAATTCCTTTGCTGGCAAAAACCTATGCCATCCATTTTGCATTGCACTATTTGACTTCCCGTTTTATCAATAAAAAGGAGTCTGAGATGCAGGAAATTGAGGCCCTCGCTGCCGGAATGAAAGCCTACTCAACCTGGAGTACCACTGCTATTTTACAAGAATGTCGCGAGGCCTGCGGTGGCAAAGGATATCTATCCCAAAACAGGATAGACGCCTTAAAAAATGACACTGAAATCTATACTACTTTTGAAGGCGATAATACTGTATTGATGCAATTGGTCGCTAAGAATCGTTTATCCGAATTCCGAAAATCATTTGGGGAAATGGATGCGATGGGAATAATTAATTACGTTTATGAAAGTGCCAAGACTGTAATTTCTGAAAAAAATCCAATTGTAACCCGAAAAACAGACGATGTCCATATACTCGATGACGAGTTTCATCTGAATGCTTTTCAACACAGGGAAAAAACGACATTAGCTTCTGCAGCAAAACGATTAAAAAAACTAATCGATAGCGGCCTTGAACCTTATGATGCATTTAATGTTGTACAGCACCAAATGATAGATGTCGCTCAGGCTTATCTCGAACGAATTGTTCTGGAGCAATTTCAAAAAGCCATTCAGGGTATCGAAGACAAAAAAAGTAAAGATATTGTATTGAAATTGAGTCAATTATATGCTCTTTCACAGATTTAAAAAAATAAAGGCTGGTATCTTGAAGATGGCTATATGGAAGGTGCAAAAACAAAAGCCATACGCAAGATGGTGAATCAGCTTTGCTGGGAAATCAGGCCGGATGCCGTTTCTTTAGTAAAAGCATTTGACATTCCTGAAAGTTGTCTATCGGCTCCAATTGCTTTGGATTGATGTAGGCTTTATTCTAAAAAATATTTCTTGAACTGATTTCAACATTTAAAACAAACTAAAAATTTACATTAATGGCATCAATAGACTTTGAACAATTGAAACAACGTTCCTTAAAAATAAGAGAATGCTACCACGAATTAGAACTTATACATCACGGCAGTGAGTGGACCGTAGCAGAAGATGCCTTAGCTTTCCTTACCGATGCAGGCTTAGTAGGAAGACTTGCGATGTCGCAGCAAGGAAGATGGCCAAAAGAAAATACCCAAGATGAACTCAAACACAAATTAGGGGAATCTATCTGGTGGCTCTCCGTTTTGGCTGAGAGAATGAATATTAATATTGAAGAAGCCACAAAAAAATTCTTAACTAAAACTGAAAAATTATTAGAAAAATAAACGACGTATTAAAGACGTTAAGATGCTAAAATCAATTATTGATTGTATAAAATAAGTTTTTAAATTTTTGAGGCAATATTTTAACCTTAAAAAAATCTCTTTATTACTAATGGAGTTTTTTTACTGGCACATAATACCGTTTACGAACTATTTTCTTATAATTTAGTTATTCTCCCTTTTAAAATTTTCCCGTCTTTGGTAAATTCTAAATCAATACCGTTTGTTAAATCCACGTCTAGATCTTTGTGCCCATAATCAATGTGCGTGATTTTTTCATTGGGATAATTCTTTGCCACGTAATCTTTGATTGAGGCAGGAATAAATGCGGTTGGTATTGGTTTATCGCCACCATCTACCTCTCGGTAAGAACCGTCTTTCCAAAATTCCACTTCGGTACCGTCTTTAAGTTTGACTTCATATCCTTTTTCACCATGTTCCGGATCTTTCTTGGCGATATCAACTGATGTATGGCTAAAATATTTTTGCAAGAATTCCTGTGCTACTTTTGGTAATTCAGTGGTTTCTATTCTCTTTTGAGCATTCGCCGATAGTACAAAACCCAATAATAATGCTATAAAAGTAATTTTCGTTTTCATGGTTTGTATATTTAAGTTATCGTATTACTAATTTACGATAAGTAAAAATGCATTCAAATCAATTTAAGAAACCTTTAGTTTTTATGGTGATTTTTTTGAATGCTAACATCTAAGTAAGTCAAAAGTTTAAACGTCGTAAAGTCAAAAGGAGTAATATTACAAACAGTAGTTTAAAATCAATCTGTTGCGTTATTTTGTCTAATTTTTAAACACGACATTATATAATGGTTGTTACTTATATAGACTGTAAGAAATAAAAAAACTCCATTGTTTCTAATGAAGTTTGTCTTGAGGGACTTAAAAACCTGTTAACGACCATTTTTTTGCAGGATTTAAAGAAAATTTCAATAAATAGCGCTATAAAATACTTTTTATTTCAATTTGAAAAAGTAGTTTTGTGCTGTAAATCTTTTATCCTAAAGCTACGCAACTGCCACAAGCGGCAAAACGCTGAAAAATGTAAATTTTTCACGTTAAATCATATAGAAGTTATTAATTAGGACCAGCATTAGTTAAATAAAGAGAAAGTGAAAAATGAAGAGGTAAGCTGGACTATGTGCTTAGAATGTCAAGGAAGAGGCAAGAAAAGTCGAGGCCTAACTAAGAAAGCGCGACTAAACTACCAGATAGCATTAGACCAATTTAAAAAGACGAATGGCGAAGGGACGACTCCAATTCCTCCTAAAGGTCACCTTCACTCCTGCTTGAAATGTTCGGGATCTGGGCTACTTCGTTCTTCCAGTCCTCCTGTAGCTGATGAAGCAAACTACCCACACGTTGCTATTATTGGCGGTGGTATAGGCGGAGTGGCTCTAGCTGTGGCTTGTTTGCACCGCGGAATTCCTTTTACCCTTTATGAGCGAGATACTGACTTTGAGGCTCGATCTCAGGGTTATGGACTCACCTTGCAACAGGCTAGTAAAGCGATCGAAGGATTAGGTATTTTCTCATTAGAAGCAGGGGTAATTTCAACAAGACACGTGGTTCATACTACAGAAGGAAAAGTGATCGGTGAATGGGGGATCAGAAAGTGGATACAGTCAGATGCGAAAACCACTCAGAGACGTACAAATGTGCATATCGCTCGACAATCTTTGCGCTTTGCGCTACTAGAACAACTCGGCAGACAGGATGCTGTACAGTGGGGACACCAGTTAGTCAATTTTAAGGAATCTGAAAGTGGCGGTGTTAATCTCAACTTTCAAGTAAACGGAGAAATGAAGCGCTACAGAGCGGATCTTGTGGTTGGAGCTGATGGTATTCGTAGTTCGGTGCGCAGGTTGCTGATTGGTGAAGATATGACCCCTTTACGGTACCTGGGGTGTATTGTGATATTGGGTATTTGTCCTTTGAAGGCTATCGAAGGTGCTACTAGTACTTTACTGGACTCGGCCACTGTATTTCAAACCGCCAATGGCAATGAGCGAATTTACATAATGCCCTATACGTCAGACTCAGTGATGTGGCAACTTAGCTTCCCAATGCCAGAAAAAGAGGCTAAAGCATTAAATGTTCAAGGACCTCAAGCACTCAAGGAAGAAGCATGTCGTAGAACACAGTGGCATAGCCCTATACCTGAAATTTTAGCAGCGACTCTAGAAACTCAAATTTCTGGATATCCCGTGTATGACCGAGAATTACTTGAGTCAGAATTATTACAAAAAGGCGGATCAATAACTCTGATAGGAGATGCGGCTCACCCAATGAGTCCATTCAAAGGACAGGGGGCGAATCAAGCGTTGCTGGATGCACTTGCACTAGCTCGGGGAATAACAACAGGATGTAGAGCTGCATCTCCATGGAGAAAAGCTGGAGTTAGGGAAAGTGTATTAACTGAGTTTGAATCAGAAATGTTAGAACGATCTGCTACCAAAGTTAAAGATTCAGCCGCCGCCGCACAGTTCCTGCATTCCGATATAGTGCTTCATGAGGGTGATGAGCCGAGAGGACGATGTCTGAAAAAAAAAGACGTATAGCAATATCGTGCTAATTTACCATTTTATCGCTCAGAGTTTTTGCCACAGATTTTAACGAAAAAAAAATATTTTTATACAATCTGACAAATTAATCTCTGATAACCTGTCAAATCTGTAGCAAAGAATATATTTAGGGTTCATTAAAATACGCCATTTAATTTTAATCATTACTTAATTTAAATAGGGCTACAAAACCTTATATAATAGTTGTTTTGAATAATGTGTAATTATCATTTTATTGCGTCAATTTTAACGCATCGTTCAATCGCATCGCTACGTTATCCCAATTGATGATATTAAATAAGGCATCGACAAAATCGGTTCGTTTGTTTTTGTATTTCAAGTAATAGGCATGTTCCCAAACATCAATAACCAATAAAGGAATGGCTCCCCATTGTGTTAGTTTTTCATGGTTTTCGCATTGTAAAATTACCAAACTGTCGCTGTAAGGCTGATACGCTAAAATGCCCCAACCATTGCCATCTACATTTTTTGACGTAGCAGCAATTAAGATTTTAAGTTTATCAAAACTCCCAAAACTTTTTTCTATTCGCCGCAACAAATCACCTTGCGGTAACGTGTTTTTATTGGTAAGATTTGTCCAAAAAATCGAATGTAGTATATGTGATGAAAAATGATGTGATAATTTTTTTGTCCAAAAATCAATGGTTTCCAAATTGTTTTCGTCCAATGCTTTTTTTATCATTTGCAAATCCTTATTCGCTCCTTTTACTGCGCCACCGTGATGAAAAGTATAATGTAGATGTAAGGTTTCGGCATCCATATAAGGTTCTAAAAAACTTTCACTATACGGAAGCGTTTGTTGAATATAATTGCCGTTTGCATCAACCAATTTATCAATTGAATTGTCCGCTAAATTTGTGGCAAATGCATTATTTGTTGGAAGAATTAGCGAAGCTGCACCTAATAAAGTGCTCGATTTTAAAAACTCTTTTCTGTTCATAGTATTAATTTTATAATGATACCTAATACTGCTGAAAAAGCAATAATAGATGGTTCTTGAATTTTATTAATATAAAGTAAAGCAAAAATTACAGCAATAGCTATTAGTGCAGTAAGAATAGCCAAAATAAATAGCTAATGGTCCAGGTGCTAACTGTGCTAAAGCTAACCAAGTCAGATACTTTGCAAAAGCGTGAGTTTGTAAACATGGTGTTCGATGGCAATTTGTACTATGAAAAGGGTATCTATCGAACACCTACGATGTTGAATGTGTTTTCTCATAATGCCGGTAAAATGGAGGAAAAAGGGTGTCTTATATACAAAAAAAAGAGGGAAAACCTTTCGGTAATCCCTCACAGTGGGCGATGAGGGGTTCGAACCCCCGACCCCCTCGGTGTAAACGAGGTGCTCTGAACCAGCTGAGCTAATCGCCCTTGTACAATTTAGATATTTTCATTTCCTTATTGCGAGTGCAAATATACAGTTAGAAATTGTATCTACAAGCAAAACAGTAAAAAAAATTAATATAATATTGACTCTATTTGCTTTTACGCTCTATAATAGCACTTTATGTTAGTAATGAAACGCTACTATTTTTTTGTATTGATTCGTTATAGTCTTACATTTGCGTCATAAACAATAGATAATGGCCAGGTTCAAAGAAAATGATTTACCAAAATCAAAAATTACTGCAAGTTCACTCCAAAAAGCAACCGTAATATTTCAATATGCAGGAAATCACCGTTGGAAATTTTACGTAGGTTTAATTTTTTTATTATTTACAGGCGCGACTGCTCTTGCCTTTCCTAAATTGATGGGAATGTTGATAGATTGTGTAAAAAATAAAGATAACTCACAAGCTAACATGATTGCTGGAGGTCTAATTGTAATCTTATTTCTGCAATCTATTTTTTCGTTTTTCAGATTGTATTTATTTGTCAATTTCACTGAAAACACCTTAGCTAATCTTCGATTATCGCTTTACAGTAATTTGGTAAAACTACCCATGTCTTTCTTCTCTCAAAAACGTGTAGGTGAATTAAACAGCCGAATCAGTTCAGACATAACTCAAATACAAGACACCCTAACGTCTACAATTGCCGAATTCTTAAGACAATTTATTTTAATTATTGGCGGCGTTCTTTTATTAGCAAATGAAAGTATCAAATTAACGTTATTAATGTTATCCGTAGTTCCGCTTGTGGCTGTTGCTGCTGTTATTTTTGGACGGTTCATTAGAAAATATTCAAAAAACGTTCAAGATAAAGTAGCCGAAAGTCAGGTAATCGTTGAGGAAACCATGCAAGGCATCAGTATTGTTAAGGCTTTCGCCAATGAATGGTACGAAATTGCCCGTTATAACGGAAAAATAAAAGAAGTTGTTACCATTGCCATTAAAGGTGGAAAATACAGAGGGTACTTCGCTTCATTTATTATTTTTTGCCTTTTTGGAGCCATTGTAGCTGTAGTTTGGTTTGGTGTTCGATTAAGTATTAGCGGCGAAATGAGTGTGGGACAATTGATTTCTTTTGTACTGTACTCTACATTTGTTGGAGCTTCTTTTGGAGGTATTGCGGAGCTTTATGCCCAAATCCAAAAAGCGATTGGCGCAACAGAACGTGTTTTTGAATTATTGGACGAAACTCCTGAAAAAATTAATTCAGTTCAAGATGTTGCTGAAATTCCAAAAATAAAAGGTAATGTTACGTTCAAAAATGTCGCATTCAGTTATCATTCGAGAAAAGAAATCAAAGTATTGAAAGACGTCAGTTTTACTGCTAATTTCGGGCAAAAAATAGCTATTGTAGGCCCTAGTGGAACCGGAAAATCGACTATTGCTTCCCTTTTATTACGCTTTTACAATATTGATGAAGGAGAAATATTGGTAGATGGGAAAAATATTTATGATTTTGATTTAGAAAACCTTCGTGGAAACATGAGTATTGTACCTCAGGATGTCATATTATTTGGAGGAACCATCAGAGAAAATATTGCTTATGGAAAACCAAATGCTACCGAAGAAGAAATTTTTACTGCTTCAAAACAAGCCAATGCCTATAATTTCATCGAAAGTTTTCCTGAAAAATTTGAAACTATCGTGGGTGAAAGAGGAATTAAACTTTCCGGAGGACAAAGACAACGTATTGCCATTGCCAGAGCATTATTGAAAAATCCAAGTATTTTGATCCTCGATGAAGCCACATCATCATTAGACAGTGAAAGTGAAAAACTAGTTCAGGAAGCGCTTGAAATTCTAATGCAGGGAAGAACCAGTATTATTATCGCACACCGTCTTTCAACCATTCGCAGCGCTGATCAAATTCTGGTTTTGGATAAAGGAAAAATTACCGAACAAGGAACGCATCAAGAATTAATAGCTTTAGAAAATGGTATCTATAAAAATTTAAGCAATTTACAGTTCAGTAATTCTTAAATTTTAGTAGTAATTTGACGTAAAAAAACTCCATTCAGCGTATTGAATGGAGTTTTTTTCTAGGTTATATAACTGAATACTAAAAACTGAATACTGATTTCTATTTCCCTTTTCTTCGGTTACGTTCTGCTTTTATCATCGATAATTCACGACTCGTTTGCCCTGCTACCGAAGTATTTTCCTCCGCACGACGAATCAAGTATGGCATCACGTCTTTTACGGGACCAAAAGGCAGGTATTTAGCAACATTATAGCCATGAGCAGCCAGATTGTAGCTGATGTTATCACTCATTCCATACAATTGACCAAACCAAATTCTGTCATCGTTTGTTTTGATTCCTTTTTGCTGCATCAATTCCATTAAAGTATACGTACTTAACTCATTGTGGGTTCCTGCAAAAATAGACATCGTATCTAAATGCTCAATCATATAGCGAACTGCAGTGTCATAATTTTCATCCGTTGCTTCTTTTGAAGCGCATATTGGCGATGGATATCCTTTTTCTTCGGCACGTGCAATTTCTTTTTCCATGTAAGCACCACGAACCAATTTCATTCCGATGAAGAATCCCTCTTTTTTGGCCTGCTCGTGTAATTTTTTCAAGTAATCCAAACGATCCCAACGATACATTTGCAAAGTATTAAAAACAATGGCTTTTTCTTTATTGTATTTGCGCATCATTTCGGTTACTAAATCATCCGCCGCATCTTGCATCCAACTTTCTTCACCATCAATAAGCAAGGCAACATTTTTAGCATGAGCATCTTTACAAACCAAATCAAAACGGGCCACTACTCTATCCCATTCCGCTTGCTCTTCTGGAGTTAAGGTTTGTTTTTCTCCCAATTTCTCATACAATTCAAAACGACCAAAACCGGTTGGTTTAAAAACTGCAAAAGGAATTGCTTGACGTTCTTTGGCAAATTCAATGGTTTTTAAAGTCATTTCAAGTGCAGCATCAAACTGTTCTTCTTCCTCTTTTCCTTCTACAGAATAATCCAAAACAGATGAAACTCCTTTGGTATACATTTTATCAACTACAGAAAGACAGTCCACTTCATTTACTCCGCCGCAAAAATGGTCAAAAACCGTAGCACGTATCAAACCTTCCACAGGAAGATTTGCTTTAAGGGCAAAATTAGTAACCGCAGTTCCGATTCGCACTAGCGGTTGATTATCAATCATTTTGAAAAGAAAATAAGCTCTATCAAGTTCCGTATCACTTTTTAATGAAAAGGCAACTTGTGTATTATTGAATATTTTTTCCATTATTTGTTACATTTTTGTACAAATATAGACAGAGTTTTGAATATTATTTAGCAAAAATTGCCTTATTTTGCGATTCCAATTAATCCATACAGATGCAATCTATTCAAGCCAACAGTTATCCGATTCATTTCAACGAAAAAGGATATGAAGCCTTAAACCTTCATTTGACAGAAAATAAGTATTCCAAACTTTTTATTATTGTAGACAGTAGTACAAATGAATTCTGTATACCAAAATTTCTCCCTTTTTTAGAGACTGACCTTACTATTGAAATCATTGAATTTGATGCTGGTGAAGAAAATAAAAATATTGAGACTTGCGTCCAAATTTGGAATGTATTAACAGAACTTGGTGCTGACAGAAAAAGTCTTATAATTAATCTGGGCGGTGGCGTTGTTACTGATTTAGGCGGGTTTGTTGCTTCAACATTCAAGCGTGGAGTAGATTTTATTCACATTCCTACTACATTACTGTCAATGGTTGATGCTTCTGTAGGTGGAAAAAACGGAGTTGATTTAGGGAATTTAAAAAACCAAATTGGCGTTATTAATGTTCCAATAATGGTGCTTATCGATACCCAATATCTTGAAACGGTACCTCAGAATGAAATGCGTTCCGGTCTAGCCGAAATGCTAAAACACGGTTTAATATATGATAAAGAATATTGGGAACAATTTTTAGATCTAAAATCTATAGATTTTGCTGATTTTGATGCATTGATTTACCGTTCTGTCGAAATTAAAAATGAAATTGTAATTCAAGATCCAACGGAGAAAAACATTCGAAAATCATTGAATTTTGGTCACACATTGGGCCATGCCATTGAAAGTTATTTTTTGGATAATGAAACTAAAACTACTTTATTGCACGGTGAAGCGATTGCAGTTGGGATGATATTAGAAAGCTACATTTCATTACATAAAAAACTAATCAGTCCAGATGAGTATTTTCAGATAAAATCAAGTATAAAGTCTATATATGACAACATTATTTTTGAGGAAAATGATATTGAAATTATCATGAAATTATTAATACACGACAAAAAAAACGAGTATGGAATCATACAGTTTGCTTTAATAGAAGGTATCGGAAAAATAAAAATCAATCAATCTGTTGAAAATGAATTAATTCTTGAAGCATTTCAGGATTATAAATCTTAATTATTATTTTATAAAAAGGATTGCATTGCGTATATAATATTTTTTACATTTACATCGATGAAAAAAAGTCAAAACAAGCGAAATTATAATTCTAATAAAACCAGAAACAATATGTCTTTTCTAAGAATATTGAAACGGTTTTATTCTATTAAAGGAAACTTTAGTTTTGATATTTTCCAATACATGAAAGCAGAAAACGAGAAACTTCAGATCATTTATGCAAATATCCGAGTTTGAATTTTAGATTAAGTTATTGTTCACAATTCTAACCTATAATTCAAAAAATATAATGAATACAAAATATTCAGATTTAATCAATCAAACCTATTACTTTCCACAAGAAGAATTTACTTTAAGCAAAGATAATCTTCAGTTTCACAATATTGATTTGATGAAATTAGTAGAGAAATATGGTACTCCTTTAAAATTCACATACTTACCTCAAATTTCCAATAATATTAACAAAGCCAAAAGCTGGTTTCGTAAATCAATGGAAAAAAATAAGTACGAAGCAAAATATTACTATTGCTACTGTACAAAAAGTTCTCATTTTGAATACATAATGAATGAGGCTTTCAAAAACAACATTCATATTGAAACATCATCTGCTTTTGACATAAATATTGTCGAGAACTTATTGGCAAACGGTAAAATAAATAAAAGCACCTACATCATTTGTAATGGTTTCAAAAGAGATCAATATATTGAGAACATAGCGCGACTTATTAATACGGGTCATAAAAATACGATTCCAATTATTGATAATTATGAAGAACTCGATTTGCTTCAAGGTCAGATTAAAAACAAATTCAAGATAGGAATTAGAATCGCTGCGGAAGAAGAACCTAAATTTGAGTTTTACACTTCAAGATTAGGAATTGGATACAAAAATATTGTTCCTTTTTACAAAAAAGAAATCAAAGAAAATAAGAAACTGGAACTAAAAATGTTGCACTTTTTTATCAATACCGGTATCAATGACAACGCTTATTACTGGAATGAATTAGTAAAATGTATCAAGGTTTACGTGGCATTAAAAAAAGAATGTCCTACTCTTGACGGATTAAATATTGGGGGTGGTTTTCCAATAAAAAACTCATTGGCGTTTGAGTACGATTATCAATATATGATTGACGAAATCATCAATCAGATAAAAATAGCTTGTGAAGAAGCCGAAGTTGATGTTCCAAATATTTTTACTGAATTTGGTTCGTATACTGTAGGTGAAAGTGGTGGCGCTATTTACCAGATTTTGTATCAAAAACAACAAAATGACAGAGAGAAATGGAACATGATTGATTCCTCTTTTATCACTACTTTACCCGATACTTGGGCAATTAACAAACGCTTTATCATGCTGGCAATTAATCGCTGGAATGACACATACGAGCGGGTTTTATTAGGTGGAATGACTTGTGACAGCGATGATTATTACAATTCAGAGCAGAATATGAATGCCATCTATTTACCAAAGTATAATAAAGAAAAACCATTATATATTGGATTCTTTAATACAGGAGCCTATCAGGAAACTATAGGTGGATATGGAGGTTTACATCACTGTTTAATTCCGCAGCCAAAACACATATTAATAGACAGAGATGAAAACGGATTTTTGGCCACGGAGGTGTTTTCAGAACAACAAACCTCTGAAGATGTCTTGAAAATATTAGGTTACGATAAGAAAAAATAAATTTACAATAATTCAATTAGTCAATTTAAAAATTCGTTAAATTTGAAATATCATTTTTAACATAGTGGTTTTTAAGTATTTAAATTAAAACAAATGAGCAAAGGACCAATCAGTCAGTTTATTGAAAAGCATTATTTGCATTTTAATTCTGCATCTTTAGTTGACGCAGCTAAGGCTTACGAACAACAATTAGCCAATGGTGCAAAAATGATGGTGAGCATGGCTGGAGCTATGAGTACAGCAGAGATTGGAAAGATTTTTTCCGAGATAATTCGTCAGGATAAAGTGCATATTATTTCTTGTACAGGTGCAAATCTTGAAGAAGACATCATGAATTTAGTAGCACATTCTCATTATGAAAGAGTGCCAAACTACCGTGATTTGACTCCTCAAGACGAATGGGATTTACTAGAAAGAGGTTTAAATCGTGTTACAGATACGTGTATTCCAGAGCACGAAGCATTCCGACGTTTGCAAAAGCATATTTACAAAATCTGGAAAGATGCTGATGACAAAGGCGAGAGATATTTTCCGCATGAATTTATGTACAAAATGTTACTTTCAGGCGTTCTTGAAGAATATTATGAAATTGACCTAAAAGACAGTTGGATGTATGCAGCTGCTGAGAAAAATTTACCTATTATTGTACCGGGATGGGAAGACAGTACTATGGGGAATATATTTGCATCGTATGTAATTAAAGGAGATTTAAAAGCTTCTACAATGAAATCCGGTATTGAATATATGGTTTTCTTGTCAGATTGGTATCCAAAAAACAGTACAAACGGTGTGGGTTTCTTTCAAATTGGTGGTGGTATTGCTGGAGATTTTCCAATATGCGTAGTACCAATGTTATACCAAGATATGGAAATGCATGATATTCCGTTTTGGAGTTATTTCTGTCAGATTTCAGATTCAACAACCAGTTATGGTTCATATTCTGGAGCGGTGCCAAATGAAAAAATTACTTGGGGTAAACTAGACATTAAAACACCCAAGTTTATTATTGAGTCCGATGCTACCATTGTAGCACCTTTAATTTTCGCTTATTTATTAGATTTATAGAATATTTTATGAAAAGAGTAATAGTTGATTACGCAAAACTTACCAATGAAATTTTAAACCTGTTGGTTGATAAATTTCCAGATGGTTATGATGATTCAAACATTATTAGTTTTAGAAACGCTAAAAATGAATTAGTTGAAGCAGTTGAAGTACGAACTGACGATACTATTTATTTAGTAAAAGTGAGTACTAAACTTGCTGATAGAATTGAAAATTATGATGAAGATGATGAAATAATCATCGATGAAGTTGTTGAACCTATCAAAGGTCTGGATTTAGACGACGATATCGACGATGATGATGAGGATGACGCTATCGATAAACCAGATTCTGATTCAGGTGATGATGAAGACGACGAAGATGCTGATGAAAAAGATTTCTCAGACGAAGACGATAATGAAGATGAGGATTAATTAATTACTCCAATTTTTTAAATACATTTATAAAAGGAACTCACCGCGAGTTCCTTTTTTTATTATTTTAGACCTCTTAATATACACGCCACAATGACCCATGAAATTTTACACGCCAAACTGAAAGAAAACTTTGGTTTTGAAAAATTCAGACCCAACCAAGAAGACATCATTAATTGTATTCTTTCCGGGCAAGATACATTAGCAATTATGCCAACAGGTGGGGGGAAATCAATTTGCTTTCAATTACCAGCACTGATTTTCCCTGGAATTACAGTAGTGATTTCCCCACTTATCGCTTTGATGAAAGATCAAGTTGATGGCTTAAAAGCTAATGGAATTGAAGCCTGTTTTATCAACAGCAGCCAAACCGAAGACGAACGACAATTTTATATTGAACGCTTAAAATCTAACACAATTAAATTAGTGTACATCGCCCCAGAAAGTTTGTCTTTTCTGGATAACATTTTCAATAGTTTAACCTTGAGTCTTATTGCTATTGATGAAGCACATTGCATTTCATCTTGGGGACATGACTTCCGACCAGCGTATACTAATTTAGGATATCTAAAAAATCGCTTCCCTTCTACTCCAATATTAGCTTTAACTGCGACTGCTGATAAAGCTACACGTAAGGACATTAGCGAACAATTAAATCTAAAAAACCCAAAACTATTTGTAGCTTCTTTTGATCGAAAAAATTTGAGTTTAGAAGTACGACCCGCCCTAGACAGAGTCAAACAAATTATAGATTTCATACAAGAAAAACCAAACGAATCCGGGATCATATATTGTTTAAGCAGAAAAACAACAGAAGAACTTGCTGAAAAATTGCAAAAAATAGGTATTAGTGCCAAAGCTTATCATGCTGGTTTAGACAGTAAAATTCGCTCTAAAACACAAGATGAATTCATTAATGATGATTGCAAAGTAGTGTGCGCTACAATTGCTTTTGGAATGGGAATTGACAAATCAAATGTACGTTGGGTAATTCACTATAATTTACCTAAAAACATCGAAGGATATTATCAGGAAATTGGTCGCGCCGGTCGCGATGGTCTGCCATCAGAAACGGTATTATTCGAAAGTTATGGTGATGTAATTCAATTGCAGAAATTTGCCTCTGAAGGCCTAAATGCCGAACTGCAATTGGCCAAGTTGGAACGAATGAAACAATATGCAGATGCCTTGAGTTGCCGCAGAAAGATTCTGCTTTCTTATTTTGGAGAACTCATTACAGAAAACTGTGGGAATTGCGATATTTGTAAAAATCCGCCGCTATTTTTCGACGGAACGGTGATTGCTCAAAAAGCATTATCAGCAATTATTCGGTTACAGGAAACGGAACCATTACCGGTAATCATTGACTTTTTGCGCGGTTCCAAAAATGCATACATTTACGAAAAAGAATACCAAAACCTAAAAACGTATGGCGTAGGCATTGAACTTTCATGGTATGATTGGAATCAATATTTAATACAATTGATCAATTTAGGATATTGTGAAATCGCTTTTCATCAACAAAACAAAATTAGATTAACAGCCTTTGCTAAAAAAGTTTTATTTGAAGGAGAAAAAGTAAAACTAACCACCGTTCAAAAAATCAATATTCAGCAACAAGAAGCCAAAGAAACCAAAGCTAAATCTGTGGCAAATTCACTTTTTGAAACCTTACGAAAATTACGCTACGAAATTTCCAAAGAAGAAGAAGTTCCTGCGTATGTAATTTTTAGCGATGCGGCTTTGCGCCAAATGGAAACTGAAAGACCAATGAATGATCCCGAATTATTAGCAATTGACGGTGTTGGAAAAGCAAAACTGGAAAAATATGGCGATGTCTTTATAAAAGCAATTATAGATTTTCAGAAATCTAAAGTTGTCAGAAAAAAGAAAGAAGCCACTACCTACAAAGAAACATTAGAACTTTACAAAAACGGACTATCTGTCGAAGAAATTGCTCAAAAAAGAAAATTAGGTTTAAGTACGATTATGTCACATTTAGCAAAATTGTATGTTGATGGGGCTGACATAGATTTGGATTCGTTTATCTCAAAAGAAGAAGTTATGCAAATTGCTGAAGCACAAATAAAACTGGAATCACCAAATACCTTAAAGCCTTATTTTGATTATTTTGAAGAAAAAATAGATTATGGAAAAATCCGATTGGCATTGGCAATATTAGAAAAAGAAAATACAGCACTTTAAAAACTTTATATGATTAATTCATTCCCTCCTTTTGTAAATCCTCAAACCGAAATTTTGATTTTAGGAACAATGCCTGGTATTGCTTCTTTGGAAAAACAGGAATATTATGCGCATAAAAGAAATCATTTTTGGAAAATAATGTACACACTATTGGATAATTTACCTGTGTCAGAAATATTTGAAGAAAAAATAGAATTACTTCAAGCAAATAATATTGGACTGTGGGATGTTTTAGAAAATTGCGAAAGAAAAGGGAGTTTGGACATTCATATCAAAAATCAAAAGGAAAATGATTTTGAATCCTTGTTTAGAGAATTCCCAGGAATCACTAAAATTATTTTCAACGGAAAAGAAAGTCATAAATACTTTCTAAAAAAATTCGGGCAAATAAAAGGCATCACGTATTATGTGATGCCTTCCACTAGTCCCGCTAATACAATGTCTTTTGAAAACAAGCTGAAAAACTGGTCAACTTGTTTTAAATAATTTATAAATATCTTTCTTGAAAAACCTTTTGATGGTGTTTTTGATGTCCAATCATAATAAAACCAATTGCACGAACGGAGACAACAGTATTTGAAGCTGTTCCTGTTCTTTTCATTTGTTCCTCTGATAAACTTTTAAAAAGATATAAATTCGCATGTCTAACCGCTGAAAATTCAGTTAGTAAATCCTGAATACTTCTATTGGCAGCTTCAGTATTAGCAATATAATAATTCTGATCAAATCCTGGTAAAGGCGTTTCATCATTTCTGGAAATTCGCAATGCTCGATACGCAAAAATGCGCTCAGTATCAATCACATGCTGAATAATCTCTTTGATATTCCACTTCCCTTCCGCATATCTATAATCAAACTTATCCATTGGAATATTTTGCACAAAACGGATAAAATCATGCAATGAAATTTCTAATTCTTCCATTAAATTTACTTCTCCTAAAGCATTTATATAAGGAGCATAAAAAGAGGCATATTCGTTTTCGGGTAATTGAGTTGACTTCATATTTTATCGTTTAAGCAGAGTTTCTACTGGCATTTGTATTTCCAAAAAGAGAACGGGTAACAATTTTTTCATACACTTTTATTAACGCCTCATCCGGCTTGTCCTCTTTGTTTAATTCGTTTATACGGAGCAATGCATATTGTTGTATTGTCAATAATGGCAATACAATACGCTCTCTTATTTGTATGGATGCTTTACCATCAGGATAATTCTCCATAAGCTCTTTATGACCTGCAATTTTTAAAAGCAATCGTTTTGTTTCTAAAAATTCATCATAAATAATTTGCCAAAAAGATCCAAATTGAGGGTCTTTTCTCATGTAAGAAGTCAATGGAAAAAATGATTTTGCCAATGACATCATACTATTTTCCAACAAGGTTTTAAAGAACAACGAATTATCATATAAATCCTGAACTTTATTCCACTGATTGGTATCTTCAAAATGCTTTAGCGCCGTACCTACCCCAAAAAATCCAGGTACATTTTGCTTCAATTGACTCCAAGAACCCACAAAAGGAATCGCACGTAAATCAGCAAAATCTAAATGCTCTGATTTACTCCTTTTAGAAGGTCGGCTGCCTATATTTGTTTTAGCATAATATTTCAAAGTACTCATTTGCTCCAAATAAGGAATAAATTTAGGATGATTTTTGAAACTCAAATACTTTTCATACCCTAAACCAGCCAATTGATCTAAAATATCTTTTTCATTAACAGTTAACTCATTTTGTCCCTTACTAAAAACTTGATTCGTAACACCGGCACTTAACAAATTCTCTAAGTTATATCGGCATGAATCTAACGTTCCAAAATTAGAACTAATCGTTTGTCCTTGTACTGTAACCTGAATTTCATTATTTTCAATATTTGGACCTAATGATGCATAGAATTTGTGCGTTTTCCCACCTCCTCGAGCTGGCGGTCCTCCTCGACCATCAAAGAAAATCGCTTTAATACCATATTTTCTGGAAATTGCAGTAAGCTCTTCTTTTGCCTTGTAAATGCTCCAATTTGCCATTAAATACCCACCATCTTTTGTCCCATCAGAAAAACCAAGCATGATAGTTTGCTTGTTGTTTCTATTTGTCAAATGGTTTGCATAAGCAGGATTCGTATATAATTTCTCCATGATTTCATGTGCATTCTGCAAATCATCAACAGATTCGAAAAGCGGAATAATATCGACAGTAGGGTTTTCCCAGTTACTTAAACGGAATAACGCAAAAGTCTCCATTACATTAAGAGCACTTTCATTATTACTTATTATGTACCGGTTTGCACCAAATTCCCCATTATTTTCCTGAATTGTTTTTATGGCCTGAATGGACTCAATCGTAGATCTTGTCATTTCATTTTCAAATACAATCGGATCTAGATTCCCATTTGTATTTGATAATACTGTAAATTTCTCTTCCTCTGTTAATTCAAAATAATTTTTCGGGAAAACAGTTGAATTATTTTTTAAATAAAATGCAACAACATCATTAAACACTGCATCATGAATTTTACTATTTTGACGAATATCTAAAGATGCAAAATGAAAACCAAACAAATTAACTTTTATCAGAAGCGCATCTAACTCATGCAGATACAAAGACTGATGCTGATCTATAACAATTTGTTTTATTTTATTCAATTGTGACTTGAATTCATCCAAAGTGATAAAAATTTCACCTTTTGAATAAAAAACAGACCTGTAAAGTTTTTGTTCTAATTCAGTTACCAAAGTATCTACACCTGAGAAAGTTAATTTTCTTTTTAAATTTCTCATTTCTATATAATAACACTTTAAAATGGACGTTCGCAAACGTTCTGACACTTTCAAAGTAATCTCCGTTGTTACAAATGGATTTCCATCACGGTCACCTCCAGGCCAAAATCCAAGTTTTATCAATGGATTTTTTATGGATTTTCCATTAAAAATATTCTTTTGAAGGTAATGCACCATCTCGCCAGAAGTTTGATAAAATACATTTTCAAGATACCAGATTAAACTTACCGCTTCATCAAAAGGATTTGGTTTTTCGTTTTGAATAAAAGGAGTTTTCCCTAATTGAGCTAGTAATTGTTTAATATCCAGTAAGTTGTTTTTTCGAATAGCTTCGGTCAAATCATTAATAATCCCAAGAACAGCACCAGGATAAAATTGCGTAGGATGTGCTGTTAAAACTGTTCTTACATTAAAATCTTCCAGAAAATCAATCAATTCATCTTCTTTTTCTTTCGCATCAGACTTCTCTTTGATATCTCTTAACGAACCTCTGCCTTCCATATTATTAACAACTGGAAAAGCAGCATCTTCGATAGCATCAAATAATACAATTTGACGTTCGATATATTGAATAAAACGAAACATTAAATCAATTTTATCGGTCTCTGAAGCGCTTTGCAAATATCTTTTGGCAAAAAAATCAACTATTTCCTTAGGGGTTTCCTGTTTTTTGAAACCAATTTCACAAACATCTGTAAATAAAGGAAGTAAAACGCCCGTATTATCAATAGAATCAAAGGGTAATGTTATAAAAACACTATTATAAATGTGGTATTTAGAAAGAACGTCCTGATTGAAACGTTCAATTTTTGGTAGCGTGTACATAATCAGTTGTAGTTGGTTTAATTAGTTAATTTGTCATAAAAAAAACCCCAAGAACTAACTTGAGGTTATATTTATAATATAGCGCATTCAAGATTAATTACATATTTTTAAAAATAGTATGCATCAAGCGCTTCTTATCATTTATACTTTCCTCAAGTGAGATCATAGTTTCAGTTCTGTAAACGCCGTCAATATCATCAATCATAAAGATAACGTCTTTTGCATGCTTGGTATCTTTTGCTCTAATTTTACAAAAGATATTGAATTTCCCTGTAGTAACAGAAGCTACTGTCACAAAAGGAATTTCATTAATCCGCTCTAAAACAAATTTTGTTTGAGAGGTATTGTTTAGAAAAACACCAACATAAGCGATAAAAGAATATCCTAATTTATCATAATCAAGAACTAATGAAGATCCCATGATAATTCCGGCATCCTCCATTTTTTTAACTCTGACATGAACAGTTCCTGCAGAAATCAATAATTTTTTTGCAATATCCGTAAAAGGAACTCTTGTATTATCTATCAACATATCTAAAATCTGGTGATCTACTTCATCTAAACGAAATTTACTCATAATTCTTAAATTAATATTATTAATTGCTATAACAAAGTATAAAAATATACATAAAAACAACAAAAAGACATAAATATTATATTTTTATCATTCCGTTAACAACTTTTATGTTATTATTTAAATAAAAATCAGCTTTTTGATTCAATTTAGGAATATTGTCAAGATCATCTTTGTATAAAGCTCCTTTAGCATCGTATTCAAAATGACCAAAATAATTTTCTAAATCCCCTATTTGTGAAACATAGGCATTAAAATAAATCTGATTTTCAATTAACTCTTCTTTGTATTGAATTGCAAAATTGGTGATTATTTCGATACCATCATAATTTATTTTGATGTTTTTATACATAAAATCATAAAAAACGACTTTATTTTGAGGAATATTCAAATATTTATTAATTCCATTGCTAACTATAACGTTTTCGCAAAGTGTAGTGAAACTAGAAATTAGCGCCATAAAAACATATTTTCGCGTTTCTTCTCTTTCATAATCATTTGCAAAATGCCCCGCTTCAAACAATAAAGTAGGTACTCCTGTGTACTGAAACATGTCTCCAATACAATTTATATTGAACGAATCATCAAAACGACCAATTTGATTTGGCAAGTACTCCTGAAGCACCTCATTTATGCTCGCAATCAAATTAATAGCTTTTAATCTGGATTCGTTTATTTCTCTTTCTTCATTATAAGAAGGTGCTAAAAAAGACAATGTAGCCGGTTTTCCAGTATCGCTTACACCAAAAATAGTACGCTGATCATGAAGATTAAAACAATAATCCGGTTTAAAAGACTCAAAAATCGCTCTTAGTAACTTACTTTCTGGCTGTGTAAGATCCTGTGAATCACGATTTAAATCAACTTTATTAGCATTTTCTCTGGTATATAATGCTGCACCATCCGGATTCAACATTGGAATGCTGTAAAAAGTAAATGTATTCAGTAATTTTTGAGCCAATTCTGAACCACTATGTAACATATTTAAAAAGTCAAATAACGCTTTTGTAGTTGTACCCTCATTTCCATGCATTTGCGACCAAAGGAAAATTTTAGTTTTACCTTTTCCAATTTCATACGAATAAATAGATTTTCCAAGAACTGATTTTCCAATAATTTTAAGCTGATTATTAGTGTTTAGTTTTTGCAATAACGGCTCAATCGAATCCAAAGTAATGTATCGCCCCTGAATGGTTTCTTCTTTATATTGATTGAATAGTTGTTCTAAATTCATGCTGTTTTATTTGATTTACAAAAGTAAACATCTTTGTATTTACATTTGTAAACCATCTTCAATTAGTACATTTCAATGATGTAAACAGTATTTAGTATTTATTCCCAGTAGATCTACTTGCTATAATTGACAATTGTTACCTATTTTTAAAATTGTATTTATATAATTATTTATCAATTAGTTATATTAATTCATATCATTTAAAACTTTACCTTATTTGATGTGATAAATGCTATTTACACTTGTAATTTTGGTGTTTCAATCTATTTTGATTACATTTGTAAATAGTTAATTTTTAATATTAATTTACAATGGTAAACATAGAGGATTTTATAAAAAGATTAGAAATTATACTGGATTACTACAGTTTGAATGCTTCTTCTTTTGCAGATAAAATTGGCGTACAGCGTTCCAGTTTGTCTCACCTACTTTCAGGAAGAAACAAACCCAGCTTGGATTTTATACTTAAAATATTGGAGGTTTTCCCCGATGTGGATTTGTATTGGATTTTGAATGGGAAAGGAAACTTTCCGAAAAATTCAGAACAGTTTGATAAAAAAGAAAACAATGTTGAGCAAATTGTAAAACAAAATATTTCTACTCTTCCTCTTACTGAAATAATTCCTGAGAATTTATTTTCGGAAATAAAAATTCCAAATCCAATTTCTGCATTGGAAACAAAAAAAGCAGAAAATCAAAATACCCTAAAAGATTCCATTTCAAGCGACGTGGAAAAAATTGTATTCTTTTATAAAGATGGTACTTTCAAAGTGTTTAATCCTAATTAAAAATTAGACCGCTTTTAATTAAAAAACGGTCTAAAAAATTTAAACCTAAAAACTGACATAAACTCAATTTATAATTTATATCCTTTTTCCTGAATTTTACCTTCAACACCTATAAAATGTTTCTTCAAAATAGTCATATCGCTTTCGATATTGCCAGATGGTAAAACTGGATTTCCAAGATTGACTTCTTTCTTACCAAAATCAAATGTAACAGGAATAATAGGAACATTTGCTTTCAAAGCAATATAATAAAATCCGGTTTTTAGTTCCGTAACTTTTTTACGGGTTCCTTCAGGGGCAACAGCCAAACGAAAAACTTCTTTTCTTTTAAAAATTGCCGCAATAGAATCGACTTTGTTCAAACCTCCAGAACGATCCAATGGTTCACCGCCCATATATCTAAAATAAAATCCGAAAGGAAAACGAAACAATTCCTTTTTACCCATCCAATTCATTTCTAATCCGGTTATTCCTCTGGTAAAAATTCCCAAATAAAAATCATGCGCACTCGTATGTGGCATCACCATCATGACACATTTTTTGATATCCGCATCAATTGTCCCAACTATTTTCCAACCCATAAGCTTGAAAAATATCCATTTGTAAAATTGTTTCTTCATTCTTTATTATTTAGTACAAAATAAATAATTTATATCTTATTTTTGAGTAAAACCGCCACCAATGATTAAAAAAATATTTAGTTATCTTATTCCGATAAAAATTTATGAAACCAAATCTTCTTTGAGTAAATCGATTGAGGTAACTTGGGCAAATGGAGAATTGGTTTTAGATTCTGAAAATGCAAATTATTCATATGGCAGTTTGCAACGCATCTTAAGGTTAGGATTAAAAAACATTGGATATGAAAAAATAATTCCAATGAATCACATCTTAGTTTTAGGAGTTGCCGGCGGAAGCGTTATAAAAACATTGGTGGATGAAATAAAATATAAAGGAAAAATTACCGGAGTAGAAATTGACCCCGAAATAATAAAAATAGCCAACACCTATTTTAAATTAGATAAAGTGAAGAATCTTGAAATTGTAATTGATGATGCTTTCGAATTTGTTTTAAAACCAAAACCAAATATGATTTAATTATTATCGATATTTTTCAAGATACAACAATGCCTAATTTTCTATTTGAAACCTTTTTCATCAATAGAATTTGCTCTCTTTTAAAAAGTCAAGGTTTTATTCTTTTCAATACAATGTTATTGAATGAAAGCCAAAATCTAAGAAATAAAAAATACGTGTCTGAATTTTACAAAAATCAATTTCAAATAAAAACCATTCCTAGAGTTGAAGTTCACAATGAGTTGATATTAATTGAAAAGCTGTCCTAGTCAAAAAAATATTTTTTACAGGGAAATCGCGCTTAATTTCATAACATCTTTCTGGCTTTTTCTAAATCTTCCGGAGTATCAATTCCGATTCCGATATGGGTAGTTTCAATCATTTTGATTCTTTTTCCAAATTCCAAATAACGCAATTGCTCCAGTTTTTCGGATGCTTCCAAAGATTGCATTGGTAAACTGTAAAAATCCAATAAAGCTTGTTTTCTAAAAGCATAAATCCCGATGTGTTGCATGTACCGAACGCCCACATTTTTCTCTCTTGGATACGGAATCACCGAACGCGAAAAGTACAAAGCAAATCTGTTTTGATCTACCACGACTTTTACATTATTCGGATTATTGATATCGGCTTCATTTGTAATTTCGCGCATCAAGGAAGCCAAATCCACTTTTTTATCCAAATCATTCCTAAAAACTTCAATGACTTCAGCCAAAGGTTGCGCATCGATAAACGGTTCGTCTCCTTGAACATTTATCACAATATCAACATCTAGATTTTCGACTGCTTCCGCAATTCGATCACTTCCCGATTCGTGTTCCTTGATACTTCGAATGGCTTTCCCACCATGAGAAACGATTTCATCATATATTAAATCCGAATCCGTTACCACAAAAACATCATCAAACAATTGCGTGTTTATGGCCGCTTCATAGGTTCTTAAAATGACCGTTTTACCTCCTAAATCCTGCATTAGTTTAGCGGGAAATCGTGTCGAAGCGTAACGGGCGGGAATGACTGCTATTATTTTCATTTTATATGGAATTGCTAAAGTGCTAAGTTAGTATGTTTTTAGGATTTACAAAACTGTTCTGAATTCTCAACCTGAATTTACTTCGTGATATTCCAAAAAACTAATTTTTAGTACAATTATATTACTCTCATGTTATATTAAATAACTAACTGACAATCAGTTGTTATTATATATAGCAAGCACATACTTTCAAAAATAGTTCTTTTTATCAAGAATCAATAGTACCTTGCTGGAAAACCATTAAAATGGATGAATTCTAAAATTACTTTCAAAAAGATCAATAAACTACTATTTGATTGTCAATTCATAATCCTTTTACGGATACAAAAAAATAAAGAATACGAAATTGCATTGTGTTAATGAAACACATCAAAATTAAATTTAAAAAAATGATACTATTTTAGCAAAACAACCTTTTTAACCACACTTAATACAAGAAACGTAACGATTATTACTTTTATTTTTTTTAAAAGAACTACTACATAATATTGCTATTTATTGTTTTATTTTCGAAACACAAAATTATCATTTTATCTTTTTCCTATTATACTTAAGATGAATACTCTACATTAAAATTAATGGTATTCGTCGGTTTTAAAGATAAATTATCCTTAAGTACACCCCTATGATCCCCATTAATGCCGTAATTATTACGAAAGAAAAAGACACTTTACAAATCATTAAAAAATTTGAAAAAGAAAACTTTATGATTCTCAAAATAGTAAACGAAACTACCTCTATAATAGAAGGAATCAATAGTATACAATTACAAAAACCAGATCTCGTGTTATTAGATATTTCCTTTAAAGACGATACTTTTTTTAATATGCTCGATGAATTAGAACTTAGTATTCCTAAACTAGTATTCATTTCTGCTAATAAACAAGATGCTGTAAAAGCATTTAAACAAAATGCGATTGATTTTATTTTAAAACCTGTCGATTTTAATTCTCTCATTTTAGCTGTATACAAAGTAATTAAAAGAACTAAAATGGAGCGATCCTATCAAAATCAGAAAATTAATTCCATTGAGCTATTAAACTCATTAAATCAGCCAAACGATTATGTTGCTGTATCCTCTTTGGATAAAATTGAACTGATTCCTAAGGCTGAAATTATTTACTGCCAAGCAGAAGGAAGATATACTACTTTTTTTCTCCAGAATGGGAAAAAGATTATGTCTAGTAAAAATTTAGGCGAATACAGTACAATACTAAATCCTAACTATTTTTTTAGAATTCACCACTCGTATATTGTTAATTTGCGTCACATAGTGAAAATTTCTAAAAAAGAAGGCTATTTCTGCGAATTTCCTAATGGCGTGCTTTTGGCTGTAGCCAAAAGACGTCAAGAAGATTTTAATAAATTTATTAAACTAAAAGAATAACAACTTCATACTAAAATAATGGAGTTTTTTTTCGTTTTAAAACGATGACTATTCCCATTATGATTGCTCTTAAAACAAAAACTATGAAAAACGAGTTAGAAGCAAAATTTGGAAAAGTAATAATTGTTGATGATAATCCCATCGAACGCTACTGCTCTTCTCGAATGATTCTCAATAATAATTTTGGGAAACAAGTCATCGAGTTTTCACTTGCAAGCAAAGCACTTGCTTATTTAGTAGAAAATCAGGAAAAGGGCAACCAGTTACCTGAGGTAATTTTTATAGATTTATATATGCCCCATTTTTCGGGTTTTGAATTTCTGGAAGCTTATGATAAATTGCCGTTTACGTTGAAAAACAAGGTTAAAGTATTTATTGTTTCGAACACAATTGAAGATCTCGATATTACAAGGGTTTGTAGGGATCCAAATGTGGTTTCTTTTCATCAAAAACCCATTATAAAAGAATTTCTGGATCGAATTATACCCGATTAATATTCTTTTTCTAATTTTAAAAATGAAAGTAAATTCAATTTAAACTTTTTTAAAACTGAAAATTAAATAAGTCATAAAAAACACTTTTTATAAAAACTTTAAATTATTGAATATTCAAATAATTTTAGTTAAATTTAAATTTTTAACGTTTTTTTAGCGTTAAAAAACAAGTACTTCAAAAAAATGATGCCTTTCTTAATGTATATCGAAAGTCTTTTTCTTTCTTATTTTTCACTTATACCTTAGTAGAGATCAGTTATTACTTCTCATTTTACAAATAAAAACTTACTAAATACATTTGTGAGGTAATTAGCAGAGTTGCTTTTACGAAACATATTATTTAAAACTGATTAAGGATCCGGACAAAAGCTGCACTTGCTTCTTAATTTTAACCCCCAAATTATTTTACAATGAAAAAAATTACACTTTTAACTGCAATCCTAATGATTGCATTTACTACTAAGGTTGTCGCTCAGTCCACAGCTACGACTACGGCAGCAACTAGCGCAAGAGTGATTAAGCCAATTACAATTACAAAAGCTGTAGACATGAATTTCGGAAATTTAGTAGCGACTATAGCTGGTGGGGCTATTGCTCTTTCTACTTCAGGGGCGCGTACTGGTGATGCTGCAATCCTTCTAGGAACACAAAACGGAAGTGTGAAAGCCGCTTCATTCACCGTTACTGGAGAAACTGATTTCACCTATGCAATTACTTTACCGTCTGCTTCGTTTAATGTAAGTAACTCTGCCACTACCCCTGCAACAATGTCCGTTGGAACATTTGTTAGCAGTCCAAGTACCACAGGTGCATTAGCATTGGGAACACAAACTCTGATAGTTGGAGCAACAATTACCCTGGGTGCAAATCAGTCATCTGGTAATTATACCAATGGTACTGCATTGGCTGTTACTGTAAATTACAACTAGTAATTTTAAAAAAAAGGTTGTTCCAAAAATGGGACAACCTTGTTTTTAGTTTTTTACTATTGTTGCTTTTCCTGGCAAAACCCAAGGCGGAATCAATGAAACAATGACTCCATGAAAGAGAAAATTTTACTGCTGTTACTTTTTTTTTTACCCTTTGTCAGTTCTTTAATAGCGCAGGTTCCTATCTCCATTTCGAAAAACACAGACATGAATTTTGGTACAATAGCGGCTTCCTCCGTTGGTGGTACAGTGGTATTATCTGCTTCAGGATCAAGATTTGCTACAGGCGGGATAATCCTGCCCTCGATTAATGGAATTGTTTGCGCGGCGCAATTTACCGTAACTGGTGAGCCTGGTTATACTTATGCAATTACGTTACCTACTGATTTTACACTTTATGAATCCGGAGTTAGTCTTGCATCCATGGTTGTTAATGCTTTTACCAGTACACCTTCTGCAACCGGTACTTTAGCAGGTGGTACACAAAATGTTCTTGTTGGAGCAAAGCTAAATGTTGGAGCCTCACAAGCTGCAGGTTCCTATACCAATGTGCTAGGTTTTACAGTGGTTGTAAATTATAATTAGTCGTAACTAGAAGGTGTTCCCGTTTTGCACACCTCTTTTTTCATCTTTAAACCGTTGCTGTCAATACTAAAATTGAAGCTAAAATAATGAATGACTCCCCATGAAAGAGAAAATTTTACTACTGTTACTCTTGTTTTTACCCTTTTTAGGTCCCTTAATGGCGCAAGGGGATTTGATGATTTTCCCAAAACGCCTCGCCTTTGACGGCATTCAAAACAGGGTGCAGAATATTAACCTGTCCAATATCGGGAAAGATACCGCCACCTATAAACTGACGTACAGCGAGATAAAAATGGATCAGGACGGCAAATTTATTTCTATTGAAGAGCCGGAACCCGACCAGCGCTTTGCATCTCCTTATTTGCGATTTTACCCCCGCATGATTACTCTGGCTCCCAATGAATCGCAAACAGTAAAAATACAGCTGATCAAAACCAATGAACTGCAACAAGGGGAATACCGTTCCCATCTTTATTTCCGTGGCGTGCCTAAAAACAAAGTTTTAGAGAAAGAAGATCCCGCCCATAAGCCGGAAGGCTTAAGCATCAGTATAACTCCAGTTTTTGGAATTTCTATTGCCAATATCATTACCATTGGAGAAGCGAACACAGCGGTAACGCTTTCAAATTTAGCAGTTGAACAGTCCGAAGAGGGAATTGCGCTTTCCCTATATTTTAATCGAACCGGTAATATGTCCTCTTATGGCGATATACAGGTCAACCATATTTCGTCCGAAGGAATTACCACTAGCGCAGCCACCGTGAAAGGTTTTGCCATATACGCTCCGGGAAATTTACGCAGAACCAAAATAAAACTCAATACCACCCCAAACATAGATTACACCAAAGGCCAGCTTCAGGTCTTTTATTCCGCACAAGACAAAGGCATGAAATATGCTGAAGGCACCCTCCGTTTATAACACCCAAAAATACATAACCCATGTATTTCTTTACGGTACGTTTATTTATTTTACTGTCCACAATAGCTGTTTTTGAAATGAATTCCTTGATTACTTCCACCTGTTTTAATGAAGACCGCATATTGCATGTTAGAATATATAAAGGGTAAATGTCTCCAAAAAAAACATACTCCACTTAGCAAATGGGCTTCTTTCTTCGGATTGTTTACGCACAAGTCCGGCACTTTTCAATGTCTATTCATTATACTATTCGCAAGTTTGCATTCTTCTGTCAGCGCACAAGAGCTAGACTGTGATGAAGTGCTGGTGTCGCTTCAGGTGAGATACATTGGCAGTACCGAGCTGCCTACAATTATCTGTGGCGAGGAAGTGTATCTTTCGGTACCCGATGTTTTTGATTTTTTAAAGATTAAGAATACCAAAAATGCTACTTACAGCACGGTAGAAGGTTTTTTCATCAATCAGAAGAACAACTTCAAAATAAATGAAATTACCAATCAAATTACGTACAAAGAACAGGTGATCCATCTAAAACCGGGCGATTTGATCCGAACTTCAACCAATTTGTTCCTGAAAGCTTCCTATTTCAATCAAATATTTGGGCTCGAAAATAATTTTATCTTTAGAAGTTTATCCATTGAAATGGTCTCAAAACTCGAACTTCCCGCCATTAGAGAAGCCCGATTGCTAGCAATGCGAGATAACATCAACAAAATGAAACTGGAATTTAAAGCGGATACAACTATTGTACGTGACAAACCGCTACTTCATTTTGGAACTGCAAATTGGGCTGTTAATACTATACAACAATCCGAAGGAAGTCATTCAGAACGATTACTCCTTAATTTAGGCGGCATTGTAGCTGGAGGTGAATTGACTACTTCGCTAAATTACACTAGCGACCAACCCATAGTGGCCAAAAACCAATTTTATCGATGGCGCTATGTGAACAATGAAAACAAATACATTAAGCAGTTCACTTTAGGAAAATTTTCAGCTTCTTCCAAAGCGACAATTTTGTTTCCCATTATCGGAGCTCAGATCACGAATGCCTCTACCCAAATCAGAAAATCTTTTGGTACGTATATCTTGAGCGATCATACTCAAGCTAATTGGACAGTAGAACTTTACATCAACAATGTATTAATCGATTATCTCCAGGCAGATGCAAACGGTTTCTTTTCGTTTAACGTGCCTCTGATGTACGGACGAACAGAAGTTACGCTAAGGTATTATGGACCTTGGGGTGAAGAACAATTTTTTAGCAATCAATTTGTAGTTCCCGCTATTTTCCTTCCAAAAAAAGAAATTGAATACACAATTAGCTCTGGAATTATTGAGGACGGAAAAGGCAGTATTTTTAGCAATGCAAAAGTAAATTATGGCCTTTCCAATCATGTAACTTTGGGCGGTGGAATGGAATATGTTTCTTCTTTAGAATCTAATAAAATTATTCCGTTTTTGAATTCTTCCCTTCGACTCTCGTCTCAATTATTTCTTACAGGAAGCTATTATTCAAAAGTGCTGTATGATTTCAATTTGAATTATACGACACCCAAAAATCTTCGCTTTGACTTTGATTATAGCAAATACGATAAGAACCAACAAGCCGTTCGATTCAATTATTCCGAAATGCGGAAAGCAAGTATTTCCATGCCGCATCACAGTTCTTTTTTTTCGGGAACTTCCCGATTTACCATTCAACAAAACCTATTTAGCACCACTAAATTTACCACTTCTGAATTTCTACTCTCGGGAAATTCATTTGGATTTAATTTTAATTTTACGACCAATGCCTTTTTTACCAAAAATCAAAAACCATTGGTCTACAGCAATATTTCAACCTCGTTCCAACTTCCTAAAAGATTTGTCCTTGTTCCCCAATTGCGCTATAGATATAGTGCCAGTGACGTAACGACACTGCGAACAGAACTGAGAAAACTAATTTTTAAAAAAGGTTTTATTCAGACTTCTTTCGATTATAATTTTAATAATCAAAAAGGTAGTTTTCAAATTGGTTTTACTCATAATTTTGACCATCTCAACACAGCATTTTCCAGTATTATTTATAATAACAGGGCTTCTTTTTCACAGTCTGCCAGTGGCAGTTTAATCTTTGAACCCCAAGCTGATTTTGTACGTTTGAATAACCGAATAAGTGTGGGCAGAGGAAGTATAAAATTTATTCCGTTTTTAGACATTAATGGAAATGGAAAAAAAGAGGAAAAAGAACCTCTGGTAATAGGAGTCCAGATCATAGTAATGGGTGGTGACCCTCAGCTCATTAATCCCGATGGTACCACCATTATAACCGGATTAGAACCCTATATTAAAAATTATGTAGAACTTAATACCGACAAAGTTAATTCTATTGCTTGGCGCATAAATAACAAAACTTTAAATTGTACCTTAAATCCCAATCAATTAAAAATAATTGAAATCCCGGTTGTAGTGATGGGAGAAGTCTCTGGAATGGTGTATCGAAAAGAAAAGAAGCAACTCTTGGGAACTGGAGGTTTAAAAGTCTCTATTTATGATCTGCACAATACATTAATTACCAGTATTCTTTCGGAACCTGATGGTTATTTTAGTTTCTTGGGTTTAAAATCGGGACAATATGTTGCAAAAATAGATGCACTTCAATTAGAAAATTTACAGCTGATGGCTGATCCCTCCTACCAGACTTTTGAAATCGACAACGGAATCGATGGGGCTTTTGTAGATACGCTTGAATTTGTGCTTCAAAAAAATAAATAAGTAAATCTACATAATCTTTACTGAAGTCATGCTCAACGAACCTGCCAATAACTTATCATTGAACAAACTCAGTTCTTCCGATTTTCCTTTTAATCCCAAGGTATATAGTAAAGGTAAATAATGTTCGGGCGTAGGAATCGCTAATTGAAACGCTTTGCTTTGTTTTTCAAAATCAATCAATGGTTGGAAATTCCCGTCCTGTAAATAATTGTTTACCGTTTCCCTTGCTTCAATTGCCCAATCGTACCCGTAATTGTCTTTATCAAAATTGTGATAATCAACCAAACCCAAATTATGAACAATATTACCGCTACCTATAATCAGGATTCCTTTGGTTCGCAACGCACTTAGTTTTTGAGCCAACTCAAAATGGTACTGCCCGGATTTTGTATAATCTATACTCAACTGAATCACGGGAATATTCGCTTCGGGATATAAATGTTTGATGACACTCCAAGCACCGTGATCCAAACCCCAATGTTCGTCCAGCTCTACTTCTACCGGCGACAATAATTGTTTTGTTTCTATCGCTAATTTCGGACTTCCTTTTGCTGGATATTGAACCTCAAATAATGATTGTGGAAAACCACCAAAGTCGTGAATCGTTCGAGGTATTTCCATTGCGGTAACCTTTGTCCCTTTAGTAAACCAATGCGCCGAAATACATAAAATGGCATTCGGTTGTGGTAAGGTTTTAGCTAAGTTTCGAAAACCCGTCACAAACTGATTTTCTTCAATCGCGTTCATCGGGCTTCCGTGTCCCAAAAACAGCACCGGCATTTTTTCAGTATTCGAAAAAGAGCCAGAAATTTTATGTAAGTCGTTTAGTGTGTTCATAAACAAATATTTATTTTTAAACCATTAAGAAATTTAAGTTTTTTAAGGTGTTAATATAATTGCTTAAAAAACTTAAATTTCTTAATGGTTTAATTTAAAAAGATTATTCGACAAAATTCTCATCCTTAAAACCTATCAAATATAATTTATTTTTTGCCCGGGTCATTGCGGTGTACAACCATCGAATATAATCTCTATTGATTCCGTCCGGCAAATACGGTTGTTCTATAAAAACCGTATTCCATTGACCACCTTGAGACTTATGACAGGTTATCGCATACGAGAATTTAACTTGCAGCCCATTGAAATATTCGTTGGCTTTTACTTTTTGGAATTGCTTGAATTTGGTTTCACCTTCATAATCTTTCAACACTTCCTGATACAATCGGTTGGATTCTTCATAAGTCAACGATGGTGATTCACTTTTTATAGTGTCCATCAGTAAAACTGTTTCAAACGGAATCTGATTGGGGTAATCAATCATTCGGATTTTTACTTTGGCAAACTTAAAACCGTACAATTCTTTGATATTGAAAATTTCTAATATTTCGATAATATCACCATTGGCAATAAATCCGGCTTCATCAGAATCTTTCAACCAAAAATAATTATTCTTTACCACCATCAAAAAGTCACCCGTGGAAAGTTCACTTTCTTTATCGAGGATCTTGGTTCTGATTTGCTCATTATACTGATTTGCCCTTTTATTGGAACGAACAATAAAAGCGGTGTCTTCAATACTATAATTACTGTAGGCGGAATTGATCGCATCCTGAATATCGTACCCATCGGTCAAACGCACAATATCTTTGAATTTCTTGACATCAAATTTGAATTCGTCAATAAAGGAATCTTTCAATAACTCCCGAAGCTCCGTTGCATTATGCAAAATCCCGGAACTTTCTTCTTGACGCATGACTTCGTCTAGCTCGATATGTTCCACTTCTTTATCATAATTCATCCCCAAAGTACGGATGTCCAAAGCTGGACTGATATCCAAATTCACCGGAGGCAACTGAGCTGTATCTCCCAATAATATCATCTTACAATTAGTTCCCGAATATACATACGAAATCAAATCATCAAGCAAAGAACTGTTTTCATATAACTTCGAATCGGAATTGGTATCCGAAATCATCGAAGCTTCATCGACGATAAAAATCGTGTTCTTGTGTTTGTTTTGTTGCAACGTAAACGAAACGCCTCCACCGGAAGATTTTTTCGGAAAGTATATTTTTTTATGAATTGTAAAAGCTGGTTTATTCGAATAATTGGCAATCACTTTTGCCGCACGACCTGTTGGCGCCAACAAGACATATTTTTTATTAATGTCCAATAAACTGTTTACAATCGTAGAAATTACAGTCGTTTTTCCAGTTCCGGCATATCCTTTTAATACGAAGATGGTTTTATTATCCGTTTCGGTTAAAAAAATTGCTATTTTTTGAAAAAAAATATCCTGTTTATACGTGGGTTGAAAAGGGAATTTTTTTTGTAAAAGACTATAAAACAGGGAGGAATTCATTTCGTATTATTTGACTGCAAAGTAAAGAATGTTTTTTCAATTTCAATGGCAATAGCAATTTCAATTTTCAATTACTACTATTGATTTTGCCAGTACTATTGCTATTGAAATTGATTTTTAAATTTGTAAGTTTGCGTTGTTGAAAAATCAATAGTATTATGAACATAGCCGAAAAAAAATATAAAAAACTTTCCATTCAAGTTTCCTTGACTGGGCTTTCTTTTTGTTGCTTTGACACGCTAAACAATACGGTGACTTCATTTAAAGAAGTGCATTTTGAGACCTTTCACAAAGCCACAAAAATTGAAGATTTGTTTGCCGATGCTTTTAGAGATCATCCAGAATTAAAGGATTCGTATGATGAAATTTTGGTGATTCACAATAACAACCTTTCCACTTTTGTCCCCACAGCGCTTTTTGATGAGAACTTTTTAGGCAGTTATCTACAATACAATACCAAAGTTTTTGAAACGGATTTTTTTGCTTTTGATGAAATTCCAAACTATCAAATGAATGCGGTGTATATTCCGTATGTGAATATCAATAATTTTTTTATTGACCAATTTGGTTCTTTCGATTACAAACATGCCAATAGTATTTTAGTTTCCAAATTACTGGTAGCATCCAAAAATAAGGATGATAAAAAGATGTTCATTCACATCAATTCTGGCCATTTTGAAATTATTGTGGTTCAGAACCAAAAATTATTACTTTTCAATTCTTTTGATTTTAGCACGCCTGAAGATTTCTTATATTACATCTTATTTACTGCTGAACAATTGAATTTAAATCCCGAAAACTTCCCATTGGAACTAATCGGAACTATTGATACCGAAAGTGATTATTTCAAAATCGCTTACAAATACATTCGCAACGTTTCCCTTATTGATGTGGAAGATTTGCGATGGAACAATTATTTTTCTGAGGCCGAAAACAGAAATCATTTTATACTTTTCAACTCATGAGAATCATTTCAGGAAAATACAAAGGAAGACGCATTTCTCCGCCAAAAGGATTACCTGTTCGCCCTACTACCGATATGTCTAAAGAAGCATTATTCAATGTTTTGAACAACCATTTCAGTTTTGAAGGGCTTAAAATATTAGATTTATTCTCCGGAACTGGAAATATCAGTTACGAGTTTGCCTCAAGAGGAAGCACGCCAATCACTTCAGTTGATGGTGATTTTGGTTGTGTAAAATTCATTAAGCAAGTCGCAGCCGAATATGATTTTAATATTGCTGCCACAAAAAGTGATGTTTTTGCTTATTTAGAAAGATGTAAAACGTCTTATGATATCATTTTTGCAGATCCGCCTTATGCTTTGGACCAAAAAACTTTCGAGAAAATCATCTTATTAGTTTTCGAAAAAGAACTGCTTAATGAAGAAGGAATGATGGTAATCGAACATTCGAAATATACCAAACTGGATCACATGATTCACTTTTCGTTCCAGAAAAGTTACGGAGGTTCTATTTTTAGTTTCTTCGAAATAGGCTCTGGTGAAAATGAAGAAGATTCTGAAAACGAATCAGATGAAAATGATGGTGAAGAAGAATAGTTTTAGCTATTTATTTTTAAGATAGTTTCTCCAATATTTTCTTATATATTGGAGTAGTAACTCCATGTTTTAGACCTTCTTTTACCACATATTCAGTCAAGGAAACTACTTCGGTATTTCTTCCTGCCAATAAATCTCTATGCATAGATGAGGTAGCATCTTTTGGAGTTTTTTCGAGTTTGATAATTGTTTGATTAACAATATCATTTGGTAATGCTAACCCTTTTGCAAAAGCGACAGCGGTTATCTCGTTTAACAATGAAATATAAACTGCTTTATTTTCAGGATGATTCAAAATCTCTCCTATATTTTGATTCAAATAGGAAGTAGCAGAAGCCAATGCGGAAATAAAAATGAACTTTTCCCACACCGTTTCTTCAATATTTTCTACCAAATAACTTTCGATATTGGCGTTTTCAAAAATGGATTGCAGTTCATTCAATTTGGAAACCGGAGCATTTTTAGAACCAAAAAACAGTTTTTCATAAAGGCCTATTTTCTTGATAATTCCTGGAGATTCAATCATCGAAACAATATAAACACAACCTTGTAAAACCGTATTTTCAGAAAATAGTATTTGTATGCGTTTCGTGGCATCGACGCCATTATATAAAGGTAGGATTATCGTGTTTGGCGTAATGCAGTTTTTTATGGATTCAAAACTGGTTTCGATGTCATAGGTTTTAGTGGCACAAATTAGGTAATTCAGATCCCCAATTTCTTCTGGATTATTCGAAACCAAACTAGGAAAAACAGTTATTTCATTAGTATCAGAAATAAGTTTCAATCCGTTTTGAGCTAATGCTTTTTGGGTTTCGCCACGAGCAATAAACACGATTTCGATTGCATCAGAATCAAAATAAGCTTTTGCCAATAATCCTCCAAAATAACCGCCTACTCCGCCCAATCCTAAAATTCCAATTCTTGTTTTCATAACTACTATTTAAAAATTAAACCATTAAGGAATTTAGAAAATTAAGACTTGCGACTTAATAAAACTTAATTTCTTAATGGTTCTTTTAGATTTCACAATCCATGAATTCATTAAATTTTTTAATAAAAAATGCAGACCTGTAAGCCGGATTCTGTCCCCGATAAATCGAAGCCTTATCATTTATCTAGATCCCGAATTACTTCGGGACTCAAGCTATCTACCCTTCAGCAACGAACGAGACGCCCTTAAATGCTGATATACTTGATATTTCACCGCATAGAGTTTACCTGGTTTCACTACAGCATTACCTGTACATACTTTCTGTTGCACTTGTCCTAATCCAATTGCTTGAACCGACGGGGGTTACCCGCTATGCTTCCCTTTGGTGTCCGGACTTTCCTCCCTTTTGATTGCTCAAAACGGCGATAAGGCGGTCTGCGGTGCGAAATTACAACAATTTTTCATGTATCTCAATTTTAGATTATTTACTTTAACATCCATTTCTCAATGACTTAATAATAAATTAGTTACCTTTATAAATAACAATCAATCTTCCATTAATCATGAAACCAACATATCATTATACCACCGTAATAGAAGCCTTAGAAGATCTAAAAGAAAAAGGTTTTACCTATGATTTTAATATTCACCAAGCTGATATTAAAGCCAATCCACATAAATTTGAAGTAAATCACGTCTACCGCTATGAAGGTGATACTGATCCTGGAGAAGAATCAGTGGTTTATGGAATCAGTTCTGATTCAGGTGAAAAAGGAGTATTTGTAGCTGGTTTTTCAGCAAATTCAGATAATGAAGCGGCCATTGTTTTGGAAAAATTATGCATCGAAACCGGCGGGCAATGCAAACTTTAGCAATCGTTTAGCTACTTACTTTTGAGAAATAGAACTTCAAAAAAAATTAATTATTTAAGTTCGATGCTACTTTCTGAAATTATCATACAGCGAATCAAAAAAGAAGGACCAATCTCTTTTCGGGATTTTATGGAGATGGCATTGTATTATCCGGAATTGGGATATTATAATTCCGTGCAAAACAAGATTGGAGCAGATGGTGATTTTTACACCAGTGCAAATCTTACTGCTGATTTTGGTGCTATGATAGGCCGTCAAATCGAAGAAATGTGGCAAAACTTAGAAAAAAAACCTTTTAAAGTCATTGAGTATGGAGCCGGAACAGGTTTATTATGTCATGATATTTTAGCTTATCTCGAGAATAACATCCCTTTAAATGAGAACCTAACCTACTGCATTATCGAGAAAAGTGCCAGTATGCGGGAGATTCAAAAAAAACATTTACACAAAAAAGTAAACTGGTACAATTCCATTAAAGATATCCCTGAAATCAACGGCTGTATTTTATCAAATGAATTGATTGATAATTTCTCTGTTCATCAGGTCATTATGGAAGAACAGCTTAAAGAAGTATTCGTTGATTACAAAGAGGGCTTTGTTGAAATTTTAAAACCTGCAAAGACTGAACTTATCCAATATTTCGAAACATTAAAGGTACAATTACCCAAAGAATTTCGTACCGAAGTTAATTTGGAAGCTGTATCTTGGATAAAAGAAATTTCTCAATCTTTACAAAAAGGCTACGTAATCACCATCGATTATGGATCATTATCGGCTGAATTATATAACAATCGGAGAAGTTTCGGGACGCTCCTGTGTTATTATAAACATCATAAAAGCGACAATCCGTATCAGTTTATTGGTCAACAAGACATTACGACTCATATCAACTTTTCAGCTATATCACATTGGGGTTCACAATACGGAATAGAACCTTGTGGAATTGTGAATCAAGCCGAATTTTTGTTGGCACTAGGTATAAAAGAATATCAAAATTCAGGGTTGAATAATAATCCAAATAATGTAGCATCAGCGATGCAGGAATCACTTATAAATTATAGATTATTAATGGATATGGGTATGAAATTCAAAGTATTAATACAACAAAAAGGAGTTTCTGAATATCCACTTTCGGGATTGAAATTTTTAAATTCTTCAAGAGCTTCCTACACTTAAAATTACAATTTATCAGGAGTAATTTACTTCGTCAGTTCGCTTCGCTCGTGTCCAGCTATCCGTTACAATCTTATTCGCCGAACCCTGACTCATAAGGATTTTTACTTTTATCTGGGCTAGGAAATTTTATGCATAAAAACCATTTTAAAAATTATAAAATCTTTCAAGCCGCAAATTTTTCCATCTTTAAATTAAAACCTATATTTGCTTTCGAATAAAAATTCTATGGAACAATTTGTTGTATCGGCTCGTAAATATCGTCCTCAAACATTTAAAGATGTTGTAGGACAAAAAGCCATTACTACTACTTTATTGAATGCCATAGAAAGCAATCACTTGGCTTCTGCTTTATTATTCACAGGACCTCGTGGCGTTGGAAAAACAACTTGTGCCCGTATTTTGGCTCGAAAAATCAATCAGCCAGGATACGATGATCCAAATGAAGATTTTGCTTTTAATGTTTTCGAATTAGATGCTGCATCCAACAACTCTGTGGATGACATCCGAAATTTAATTGACCAAGTTCGTATTCCGCCACAAACGGGACAATATAAAGTCTACATTATTGATGAGGTTCACATGCTGTCTTCGGCAGCTTTTAATGCTTTCCTGAAAACATTGGAAGAACCGCCAAAGCATGCCATTTTTATATTGGCTACGACCGAAAAACATAAAATTATTCCAACGATTTTATCTCGTTGTCAAATATTTGATTTCAAAAGAATTACCGTAAAAGATGCCAAAGAACATCTTGCCGAAGTAGCCACCAGTCAAGGTGTAAATTTTGAAGATGACGCTTTGCATATCATTGCTCAAAAAGCGGATGGCGCAATGCGTGATGCTTTGTCCATTTTTGACCGAGTAGTTTCTTTTTGTGGAAAAGATTTAACACGTCAGGCCGTTACGGAGAACTTGAATGTGTTGGATTATGAAACCTACATTAACATCACCGATTTGATATTGGAAAACAAAATTCCAGATTTATTAATCGCTTTCAACGAAATTCTTTCCAAAGGATTTGATGCTCATCATTTTGTATCCGGATTGGCCACTCATTTTAGAGATTTATTGGTTTCTAAAACACCGGCTACTTTATCTTTATTAGAAGTTGGGGAACAAGCACAACAAATGTATGGCGTGCAAGCGCAAAAATGCAGTCAAGAATTTCTTTTGAAAGGAATTGAAATTGCAAATGATTGTGATTTAAAATACAAATTGAGCCAAAATCAACGACTTCTTGTTGAACTTTGTCTGATGCAACTTGCCTCTATCACTTTTGATGGAGAAAAAAAAAAGTTGAGCAATATATAATTCCACCTACTTATTATAGAAAGAACGATTACTCTATTGTAGAAAGTCCAAAAGCTAAGGTAGAAAACATTATAGCGCCTCAATACAAAGAGCCTGAAGCTATTGTTGTTCCTGTTCCTTTAGTAAAAATTGACATTCCACAATCTAACGAAGCTAAGGTTTCTGCATTTTCATTATCAAGTATTCGTGCCAAAAAAGCATTGGAAGAAAGTAGTCGAGGCATCGTTAAAGAAGTCACACATTTGCCAACAGAATCTTTTACCGAAACAGAAATGTTACTGCATTGGAACAAATATGCGCAACGTTTAGGAGATAAAGGGTATAAAATTATGGAGTCGTTATTGCTTATTAATGATCCTAAACTAAATGGAACTTCTATAACAATTGAATTGCCTAATGAAGGTTCTAAATTAGATTTTGAAAAAGAATTGAATGGACTTTTGGGACATTTAAAAGGGCATTTGCACAATCATGATATCACAATTGAGGTGATTGTGAATGAAAGTATTGAAAGTAAAAGGAACTTTAACGACCAGGATCGCTACAATAGACTTCATGAAATAAATCCAAATATTGAACTTTTACGAACAACATTTGGATTAGATTTAGATGCTTAGTCTGATAAAATCAGAGAAAAATTATATCTTTCCGCTATACATGGCTTTTACAATACCATCCGAAAGTCCAATTTTAGGGACATAAATATTTCTTGCTCCACTCCATTTCATGGCATTCAGATAAATTCTTGTAGCAGGAATAATTACATCGGCACGATCCGGATTCAAACCTAATTCTGAGATTCTTTGTTCGTACGACAGTGAATTCAAAAAAGCGTATTGGGAATTCATATAAATGTAGGACAATGGCTTTTCCTGTATTTTTCCGGACATCTTGAAAAGCTTATTAATATTTCCTCCAGAACCTATTAAAATGACTTCTTCATATTCTTCCGTATTTGTTTTGATCCATTTTTCAATTTCATCCCATACAACATCACAAACCATATCATTCAATAAACGTACAGTTCCTGCTTTGAAGGATCTTGAATTTATCATTTTACCATTAGAAAATAATGTAAACTCAGTGCTTCCACCACCAACATCTACAAAAAGATACGTCTGGTCCGTTTTTAATAAATGATGCAAATCAGTTGAAGCGATTATTGCTGCTTCTTTTTTACCATCTATAATTTCTATTTTTATATCGGCTTTTTTCTTAATTAGAGCAACGATCTCTTTACCATTATAAGCTTCGCGCATGGCTGAAGTTGCAAAAGCCATATAACGTTCCACTTTATGGACCTTCATCAAAAGATTAAAAGCTTTCATAGCATCACACATTCTTTCCAAGTTTTCTTCTGAAATTTCACCCACAGTAAAGGCATCTTGGCCAAGACGAATTGGAACACGCACTAATGAACTTTTATTAAATTGTGGTTCTTTCCCTTCTTGTTCTACAATATTTACAATCAATAAACGCATGGCATTAGAACCAATATCGATTGCAGCATATCTTTTTATTTTAATCATTTTGGATTTGATTCGTTTATTCTTTTAGAAATTAATTGTCATTTATTACTTCTAAAATTAAAAAATTATTGAAAACATTAAACTAAACTGGAACATATAATTACGCTATTTCTTCCGTTTTTGATTCTAATTCAACTTTATGTTGATAATATTTATAGGTTTCTAATTGTGCCCTAAAAACAGGATTATGATTTCGAACTCTATATTTATTATCTAATTTATACGAATGAAAACGGGCTTTTACATTCCCTTTCCAACCTATATCAAAGTTATCAATTAATTCATTTTTTATTTCCTGATCGTATATTGGACAGGTAACTTCAACACGGCCATCCAGATTTCTAGTCATAAAATCAGCTGATGAAATGTAAACTTCCGTTTGTCCTGCATTTCCAAAAATATAAATTCTAGAATGCTCTAAATAATTATCTACAATACTTATAGCTTCAATATTATGGCTCATTCCTGGAATTCCTGGTATCAATGAACAAATTCCTCTAACTTCAAGTTGAATTTTTACTCCGGCTCTACTGGCTTCGTACAATTTATCTATCATTTCAAAATCAGATAAACTATTCATTTTTAACTTTATGTGTGTTTTCCTTCCTGCTAATGCATGGGTAATTTCTCTGTCAATTAATTTTACAAATCGACTTCTGGTATAATGCGGGGAAACAATAAGATGTTTGTAACGATGTACTCTATAGTTGATATCAAAAAACTCAAATATTCGCATAATATCTTTCAGAATTTGTTGATGACTTGTAAAAAGAGTTACGTCTGTATACACTTTTGCTGTTGATTCATTGAAATTTCCTGTTGAAATAAAACCATATCGTTTTATTTTATTATTCTCATTTCTTTCAATAACACATATTTTACTGTGTACTTTTAATCCTTTTATTCCAAAAATTAATTCAATGCCTTCCGTTTGCATTTGCTCTGCATAAGAAATATTAGAAGCCTCATCAAAACGAGCTTGTAATTCGATTTGAACAGTAACTTTTTTTCCATTTTTGGCAGCATTTATAAGCGAACTAATAATTTGAGAATTTTTAGCCAATCGATATAAAGTAATTTTAATCGTAGTTACTTTTGGGTCTAATGCCGCTTCACGCAAAAACTTAGTCAGATAGGAATAGGATTGATAAGGGGCATTTAGTAAATAATCTTTTTCGCTTATTTTTTCTAACATACTGCCTTCAAGACTTAATCCAGGAATTGGCAAAGGATCATTAGTTTTGTATAATAAATCAAATCGACCCAGATTGGGGAAATTCATGTAATCGCGTCTGTTGTGGTATCTTCCTCCAGGAATAATACTGTCAGTAGAAACGATTTTCATTTTATCAAGAAAAAATTGTAAAGTATCTTCTTCTATTAATTGGTCATAAATAAAGCGAACGGGCTCACCAATTCTACGATCTTTAACACTCAATGATATTTTTTCGATCATGCTCTTGCTTAAATCACTATCGATGTCTAATTGAGCATCTCGGGTAATTTTTATCATGTGTGCAGAAACACTTTTGTAGTCAAAAATATTGAAAATACTGCTCAAATTATGTCTAATCACATCATCTAGGAGTATGATATAATGCTTTTCATTATTTGATGGTAAAACAACAAAACGGTTAATTGTTTTTGGAATTTCGATTACGGCATAACGAACTTCTGAATTTTGATTCATGACCAGTTTAATGGCTAAATATCCCGAAGTATCTTTCAAAACGGGGAATTCTGCTAAATCATTCAAAATTATTGTTACTAATTCAGGACTTAATTTTTGAATAAAAAAGTCTTTCAAAAAAATTTCTTGCTCAATTGTTATATCATTTTCGGTAATAATAAATATATTTTCAGTCTCAAGCTCAGCTTCAATAATATTTAATATTCGTAAACTTTCTGATTGTTGTTGGATTACAATTTCAGTGATATCTTTTACTAATTGCTGAGCAGAAATCCCTCCAAGATACTTTTCTCCAGTTATTCCTGTCAGACTTAATCGTCTGATGGCTGCAAAACGAACTCTAAAAAACTCATCTAAATTATTTGAAAAAATACCTAAAAATCGTAGTCTGTCTAATAGAGGAACTGAATTATCACCAGCTTCTTGAAGTACTCTGGCGTTGAAAGCTAACCAACTTTTTTCTCTGTCAATGTATTTATATTCTAATACTTTATTCATCTTAAATCTTTGGGAAATATTATTTTTTTAATTTTACCTTTTTTAATTTTTTTCCAGTTATCGGTATCAAATTTTAAAGATACAAATCCGCTTGTAGGAATATTATCAACATAATCATCCCCAAATTTATTAACAAAATTTGTAATGGCACCATTATGTGCAAAAACAATAACACTTTCGAAAAGATTACTGCATGATTTAATAATTTTCTCCAGTTTTTTTTCATCAAAGGTATAAAGGTCGTCTTTGTAAACGATACTTTCTACAGGATATGCAAAATTTTGAGCAAAAATTAACGCTGTATTTGTTGCTCTTTTTGCAGAACTTGCCCAAATAATATACATTTTAGGAATAAAATCTTTAGCATAAGTAGAAACAAGATGAGCGTCTTTCATTCCTTGACAAGTCAAACCACGATCTTTATCATGCATTGGAACTTCCCAACTTGATTTTGCATGCCGAACTAAAATTAGATTTTTCATACTACTAATATTTATTTATCAATGGCATTGTATCAATTTATTTGAGGTTACAAATTACAAAATAAATTTTAAATGTAATTACATATTCAAATTCATATGGTGAAAATACCGTTAATTTATAAAAATTTCTATTGTATGAATGAAAAAGAAGTAAAGCCAAATTTAAATTTGTTTAAAAAAAAACACTCTTAAGAATAAATTACAGAAATCACATATAATCAATTTTTCTGTGGTAATTTAATGATCTTTTTTATTAATAAAAATTAAAATATAGCCTTAAAAAAACCTTTTATTCTTTTAAACCCGCAATTTGTGATGTGTAAAAAATTTCACTTCCAATAGAGATGGTGGTTAGGGCTATGACGACCTCTATAATTTTTTGGAAACAACAAGATTGATTTGCGAACAACTGCTAGATTGACTGCTAAAGGTTATGGTTAAAATCAACAGTCTTTTTACATTGAATACCATACTTCTTTGTAGCTTCTGTACTTGTAAGTTGTCCTCGTTTTATTTCTCGAACAATTTGTAATTTAAAAAACATTGTGTAGTCTTTTTGGGTGCGCTTAACATAGTGAGTTTCTTCATCTTTTTCCATTAGGATACTTTTTGTGTATCGCTATTTCAGGACAGGACACTATTAATAATTATAAACCTCGTGAGTTTGACTTTCGAGGTTTATTTTTTATACAAATAAAAAATTGCAGTACGCTGAATTAAATAATGCAATTAAAGTCCTAAAAAAATCAAGTTAATTTCTAAACATCATTACCATTCTGCTTGTTAAAAAAACAAAATAATTGTTAATTTTTTGAAATTAAAAACTAAATTTTTCTTAAAAAAAGTACATTTAAACGAGTATTTAGGTTAGTTATAGAGAAAAAAAATTAATACTGCTAATTCTTTGTAATTTTAATTTAACAAATTAAAGCTTTGTTTTTTAGTGCTTTAATAAAAATATAATCACTAGAAATAAAAATTGATTTCCCATTTATCAAATACCACAAAATTAATTTTAGTAATAATAAATTAAAAATTTGATAGTATGAATGCAAAAACTACTTTACTTATACTGACTTCCATAACTTTTGTTAGTAATCTATATTCTCCATTTAAAACTCTAAGATACTGGAGGAATTTAATACAAATCATACGTTCTGAATCTAACAAGATTTTGTGTATTAATTCATCGATATACCATTTAGTTTCAATAGACATTGATTCAAATTCAATGCTAACTAAATATTCGAATCCAAGCTATTCATCTATTACCTCTGATAAAAATTGCCAAATATACCTTTAGCAATTTTAAGATATTCAAACTTTCTAACGATTTAAAACAAATCAATATGAAACCAAATTTTACCCATTCGACAAGATTATTTACAATTTTCTTTTTATTTTTTTTAAGTTTCACAACAGTATCTCTTGCTCAAATAGGTCCTGGTATTGCTCCTATTAATACTCCAAGTGGAGGATTTAAGATTGACGGTACTCTTCTTGCGAACACTGCCGCAGGAGATTGGGTTGATGGAACTGGCACAGGCGGTTTTATACTTAATAATTCAGGAGGTCCTCTAAATACAGGAACTACTTATCATCTGTATGATCTGTATAACACTTCATCTGACAACATTTTTGGCGGAGGTGATAAAGTAGGTGACAATCCTAACAATTGGACCTGGACACCCGGTACAGCCAATGATAAAACCGACATGAATAATGCATTAATACATTTAACTACTGATTCAAATGGAAATGTATGGGTTGTTTTTGCAGCTGATCGTCTAAGTAACAATGGAAGTGCTTATATTGATTTTGAATTTCTTCAAACACCTATGACCAAAACAAGTACTGGATTTGCTACTTCAGCTCCAGCTTCTACAGGTGGAAGAACATTGGGCGATTTTTTATTAACTGTATACTTTGAAAGTGGCATTGCTAAATTTGACATTCAACGATGGGAACTTACTGGTAGTACATGGCAATACAAAACCTATTTTTCAGCTCTACCGCTTAACTCAGTATTTGCTGCAGGAAATACCAGTAATGTTCCTGTACCTTATCAGGCATTTGGGGTTAATAATTACCTTCAATACACATTTATTGAATCAGCAGTAAATTTAACAGCAGTATTAGGAGCAATTGATCCATGTACAAGTCTTAAAATAAAAACTATTTTTGTTAAATCTAAAACTTCTACATCCTCATCTGCAGCGATTAAAGATTTTTTTAATCCAGTTGCTATTGATAACCTTACTCTAGGAAGTTCTGATGCAGGAGATGATGCTACTGTTTGTTCAGGATTACCATATACGCTTCAAGGATCAGCAGTACCTAGTAATGGATATCAAGTTATATCCAAAACTTGGTCTGTTTTAAGTGGTTCCGCAACCATAGTGGATCCAACAAATCTCAATTCAAATGTAACTATCACAGGAAGTTCTGCAACATTCCGACTTACAGTTGTAACAGGACCAATATCTGGTTCAGGATCACAATGTACAGTAACGGATGATGTAACTATAACCGTTAATCAACCTCCCACCTGCTTAATATCGGGTCCAGATGGTCCTTTATGTCCGGCTTCTACTTCTAATATTTATTCAGCTCCAGTTAGCGCTAATTATGGATGGAGTATTTCAGGAAATGGATCAATTGTGGGAAATACAAATGCTCAATCCGTATCAGTAATCGCTGGTTCAGGTTGTAATACAACATTTTTGTTATCATTAATAATTACTGATGCCAATGGATGTATTTCAACTTGTACAAAAACTGTTACAGTCGTAGACGAAACATTACCTATTATAACTAATGCTGTAGCTTCTTTAAATCAAACACTTCAATGCAAAGATACTACTGGTATAAATGCTGCTTTGGCTTTATCGCCTGCTGCTACCGACAATTGTACACTTACTCCCAATAAAGTTTTACTGAGCGATGTAACAACCGCTGATGCTAATTGTACCAATGCGTATGTAAGAGTTAGAACTTGGAACTTTACTGATGGTTGTGGAAACACTTCTGCCAATTTTGTTCAAACTATTACTGTAATTGATAATACGGCTCCTGTTGTAACTACAACCGCAGCTTCATTAAATCAAACACTTCAATGCAAAGATACTACTGGTATAAATGCTGCTTTGGCTTTATCGCCTGCTGCTACCGACAATTGTACACTTGCTCCCAATAAAGTTTTACTAAGCGATGTAACAACCGCTGATGCTAATTGTACCAATGCGTATGTAAGAGTTAGAACTTGGAACTTTACTGATGGTTGTGGAAACACTTCTGCCAATTTTGTTCAAACTATTACTGTAATTGATAATACGGCTCCTGTTGTAACTACAACCGCAGCTTCATTAAATCAAACACTGCAATGCAAAGATGCTTCCGGTATAACTGCTGCTTTGGAGTTGTCACCTGCTGCTACCGACAATTGTACGCTTGCTCCAAATAAAGTTTTACTGAGCGATGTGACAACCGCTGATGCTAATTGTTCCAATGCGTATGTAAGAGTTAGAACTTGGAACTTTACTGATGGTTGTGGAAACACTTCTGTCAATTTTGTTCAAACTATCACTGTAATTGACAATACGGCTCCTGTTGTTACTACAACCGCAGCTTCATTAAATCAAACACTTCAATGCAAAGATGCTACTGGTATAAATGCTGCTTTGGAGATGTCACCTGCTGCTACCGACAATTGTACACTTGCTCCAAATAAAGTTTTACTGAGCGATGTAACAACAGCTGATGCTAATTGTACCAATGCGTATGTAAGAGTTAGAACTTGGAACTTTACTGATGGTTGTGGAAACACTTCTGTCAATTTTGTTCAAACTATCACTGTAATTGATAATACGGCTCCTGTTGTTACTACAACCGTAGCTTCATTAAATCAAACACTTCAATGCAAAGATGCTACTGGTATAAATGCTGCTTTGGCTTTATCGCCTGCTGCAACCGACAATTGTACACTTGCTCCAAATAAAGTTTTACTGAGCGATGTAACAACCGCTGATGCTAATTGTACCAATGCGTATGTAAGAGTTAAAACCTGGAACTTTATTGATGGTTGTGGAAACACTTCTGCCAATTTTATTCAAACTATTACTGTAATTGATAATACGGCTCCTGTTGTAACTACAACCGCAGCTTCATTAAATCAAACACTGCAATGCAACAATGCTTCCGGTATAACTGCTGCTTTGGAGTTGTCACCTGCTGCTACCGACAATTGTACACTTGCTCCAAATAAAGTTTTACTGAGCGATGTGACAACCGCTGATGCTAATTGTACCAATGCGTATGTAAGAGTTAGAACTTGGAACTTTACTGATGGTTGTGGAAACACTTCTGTCAATTTTGTTCAAACTATCACTGTAATTGACAATACGGCTCCTGTTGTTACTACAACCGCAGCTTCATTAAATCAAACACTGCAATGCAACAATGCTTCCGGTATAACTGCTGCTTTGGCTTTATCGCCTGCTGCTACCGACAATTGTACACTTGCTCCAAATAAAGTTTTACTGAGCGATGTGACAACCGCTGATGCTAATTGTACCAATGCGTATGTAAGAGTTAGAACTTGGAACTTTGCTGATGGTTGTGGAAACACTTCTGCCAATTTTGTTCAAACTATTACTGTAATTGATAATACGGCTCCAACTTTTAATGAATTATTACCATCTAATATAAACGTAGAGTGTAAAGCTATTCCAGTTGCAAAAACATTGACTGCTACAGACAATTGTGGTATTGCAAGAATTGATTTTTCTGAAACAGAAACTCCAGGAAATTGCCCTAGCTCTTCAACTATTTTAAGAACATGGATAGCTACTGATTCATGCAATAATAAAACTACTTATACTCAAAAAATAACAGTTAAGGATACTACACCTCCAACTTTTACAGCCCCTGCAGACATAATAATTTCAAGTGATGAAAATTGTCTTGCAGACATCAGTATAAGCTCCACTGGCACGGTAACTAATATTAAAGATAATTGCGATTCTAATCCATTAGCCACGTATGTTGATTCTGAATGTTTTGGAACTTCAGATGAGCAACAAATAAATGCAGGAAATGGAAATTATTTCCCTTTCACCATATCTGGATTTGATAATTTAACAGCTGCTAATATTGAAAAAATTAGTTTGGCATTCGAAACAAATCAAGGAAAAGGTAGAGCTGAATTTATTTTAGTTGCTCCAAGTGGTCAAGCAATTAAATTAGTTGGACCTTATTGTGAAGGAGGAGAATGTGATAATGAATCATCAAATACTCAAGAATTATATCTACCTGTTTTTTATCCTAATAACTCAGGTTATAAAAAATGGAATAATAACGATTTTATTCAAGATAGTGCTAGTCAAAACTTAACACCAAATGGAGAAACTACTTTTTCAAATAGTATTTTTGGAGTATCTTCTTTTGTTTCTAGTTTTGAAGAATTTACAGGATCTATGAACGGAAATTGGTTTGTATATTCAAAAAAACAAGCTAATGTTAATGGTAGTGTTATATTTAAAAGTGTTTGTTTGAAACCTACCAGTCTTTGTGTAGGAAATAAAATAATTTCTAGAACTTGGACTGTAACCGATGCATGTGGAAATAATGCTACTTCAACTCAAACTATCAAAATTATAGATGCTAGCGCTCCAACTTGGATTACCGCTGCAGATGCTTTAAACACCTCTATCGAATGCAATAATCCAGAAGCTTTGGCAGTTGCCCAGTCTCTTGATCCTATAGCAAAAGACAATTGTGATACGGATGTTTCCAATATCACTAAAGTAAGTGGTGTGTTTGTTGCTTCTTCTGAATGTGCCAATGCTGGAACATACACCAACACTTGGACTGTAAATGACGATTGTGGAAACACTTCGGCTGTATTTACTCAAGTGATTACTATTCAAGATACAACAGCTCCAACTTGGTCTACTCTAGCAACAGCTTTAAACACTACTGTAGAATGTAGCGATGCAGCAGCTTTGGCAACAGCCCAAGCTACTTTCCCTGCTGCTGCTGATTTATGTGATACGGATGTTTCCAATATCACTAAAGTAAGTGGTGCGTTTGTTGCTTCTTCTGAATGTGCCAGTGCCGGAACATACACCAACACTTGGACTGTAAATGACGATTGCGGGAACACTTCGGCTGTATTTACTCAAGTGATTACAATTCAAGACACAACAGCTCCAACTTGGTCTACTCTAGCAACAGCTTTAAACACTACTGTAGAATGTAGCGATACCGAAGCTTTGGCAACAGCGCAAGCTACTTTCCCTGCTGCTGCCGATTTATGTGATACAGATGTTTCTAATATCACTAAAGTAAGTGGTGCGTTTGTTGCTTCTTCTGAATGTGCCAGTGCTGGAACATACACCAACACTTGGACTGTAAATGACGATTGTGGAAACACTTCGGCTGTATTTACTCAAGTGATTACTATTCAAGACACAACAGCTCCAACTTGGTCTACTCTAGCAATAGCTTTAAACACTACTGTAGAATGTAGCGATACCGAAGCTTTAGCAACAGCCCAAGCTACTTTCCCTGCTGCTGCCGATTTATGTGATACGGATGTTTCCAATATCACTAAAGTAAGTGGTGCCTTTGTTGCTTCTTCTGAATGTGCCAGTGCCGGAACGTATACCAACACTTGGACTGTAAATGACGATTGTGGAAACACTTCGGCTGTATTTACTCAAGTGATTACTATTCAAGATACAACAGCTCCAACTTGGTCTACTCTAGCAACAGCTTTAAACACTACTGTAGAATGTAGCGATGTAGCAACTTTGACAAAAGCCCAAGCTACTTTCCCTACTGCTACCGATTTATGTGATACGGATGTTTCCAATATCACTAAAGTAAGTGGTGCGTTTGTTGCATCTTCTGAATGTGCAAATGCCGGAACATACACCAATACTTGGACTGTAAATGACAATTGTGAAAACACTTCGGCTGTATTTACTCAAGTGATTACTATTCAAGATAAAACGGCTCCGATAATTAATACAGTTGCATCAAATATAACTGTTGAATGTAATAGTCAAGGGAATCAAAATGCAATTGCTGATTGGTTGTCTATTAACGGAGGAGCAACTGCCTCTGATAATTGTTCAGATGTAACTTGGTCTAATAATTTTAATACACTTTCTAATGATTGTTCAACTGCAGTAACTGTAATATTTACAGCAAAAGATGCATGCGGAAATAGTTCTTCAACGTCAGCTACATTTAGTGTAAAAGACATTACTGCCCCTATAGCTCCTGAAGCTCCAGCAACAATAACCGTAACTTGTGCTACAAATGTTCCTGTATTAACAACACTTACAGCTACTGATAATTGTAATGGTGAAATCACTGCTGAGGGAATTGATGTAATTACTCAAGGAGATTGTCTTAACTCATTTGTTATTACTAGAACTTGGACATTTACAGATGCTTGTAGCAATTCCTCTTCAACTTCACAAATCATTACTGTAATTGATACAACTGCTCCTGTAATCAGCACACTACCAGAAATATCAACTATATCTTGTCTTGCAACACCTGAATTTACTCAAGCCACTGCAACTGACGGATGTGGTTCTACTGTAACTTTGACTTTTGCGGATGTAACCACAAACGGTCAATGTGCTGGTTCGTATTCTGTAACTAGAACTTGGACTGCTACTGACGCTTGTGGAAATGCTGCTACAGCTTTACAAACCATAAACGTTCAAGACACAGCTGCTCCAATTATTGCTGCGTTACCGGAAACATCAACTATATCTTGTCCTGCAACGCCTGAATTTACTCAAGCCATTGCAACTGACGGATGTGGATCTACTGTAACTTTGACTTTCGCTGATGTAACTACAAACGGTCAATGTGCTGGTTCGTATTCTGTAACTAGAACTTGGACTGCTACCGATGCTTGTGGAAATGCTGCTGCAGCTTCACAAACCATAAACGTTCAAGACACAACTGCTCCAGTTATTGCTGCTTTACCTTCTGCCTCAACTATCTCTTGTCCTGCAACGCCTGAATTTACTCAAGCCATTGCAACTGATGAATGTGGTTCTACTCTAACTTTGACTTTTGCAGATGTAACTACAAACGGTCAATGTGCTGGTTCGTATTCTGTAACTAGAACTTGGACTGCTACCGATGCTTGTGGAAATGCTGCTACAGCTTCACAAACCATAAACGTTCAAGACACAACTGCTCCAGTTATTGCTACTTTACCTTCTGCTTCAACTATCTCTTGTCTTGCAACGCCTGAATTTACTCAAGCCATTGCAACTGACGGATGTGGTGCTACTGTAACTTTGACTTTCGCTGATATAACAACAAACGGTCAATGTGCTGGTTCGTATTCTGTAACTAGAACTTGGACTGCTACTGACACTTGTGGAAATACTGCTACAGCTTTACAAACCATAAACGTTCAAGACACAACTGCTCCAGTTATTGCTGCTTTACCTTCTGCTTCAACTATATCTTGTCCTGCAACGCCTGAATTTACTCAAGCCATTGCAACTGACAGATGTGGTTCTACTGTAACTTTGACTTTTGCAGATGTAACCACAAACGGTCAATGTGCTGGTTCATATTCTGTAACTAGAACTTGGACTGCTACCGATGCTTGTGGAAATACTGCTACAGCTTCACAAACCATAAACGTTCAAGACACAGCTGCTCCAATTATTGCTGCGTTACCGGAAATATCAACTATATCTTGTCCTGCAACGCCTGAATTTACTCAAGCCATTGCAACTGACGGATGTGCATCTACTGTAACTTTGACTTTCGCTGATGTAACCACAAACGGTCAATGTGCTGGTTCGTATTCTGTAACTAGAACTTGGACTGCTATTGATGTTTGTGGAAATGCTGTTACAGCTACGCAAACAATCAATGTAGTAGACACTGTTGGTCCTACAAGTGCTACTCAATTCAGTTCAACTGTTAATGTGAATTGTGATGCAATTCCAGCTAAACCGGAACTTGTGTTTGTAGACAATTGTTCTACAGTTTCACCGGCTATTTTTACTGAAAACATCATAAACAGAACCGAAAATTCTTATTCAATCGTAAGAAAATGGTCTGTAGCTGATGCTTGTGGAAATGCATCTGAGTTTACTCAAATCATCAATGTTACAATTCCTAATAGTGTTGTAACAATAAGCAGTTCAATTTGTAATGATGGAGAGATCACAACGAAGAATCTAAATGATTTATTACCGGTAGGAACTCCAACAAACGGAACTTGGGTAGATGTAAATAATTCTGGTGGGTTACAAGGAAGTAATCTTAATGCTTCAAGTCTTTCAGTTAGAGATTATACATTTGAATACAAAATTAATGATGCAACTTGCCCTAGAACTATAAGAATTGTCATGACGGTAAATACTGGTTGTGGTGGTATTGTATTAGCTTGTGGAACTGTATTGGTTCATAATGCTTTCTCTCCAAATGGTGACGGAATTAATGAAAAATTCATAATCGATAATATTGATGATATTGTTTGTTATCCAGAAAATACGGTAGAGATATACAATCGTTGGGGGGTTTTGGTTTTTGAAACCAAAGGATATAATAATACAAGTAATTCATTTGATGGAATTTCTGGCGGTAGATCAACTGTTCAACAATCTTCTGGTTTACCAACAGGAACTTACTTCTATATTTTGAATTATACCTCTGTTGACAATGATGGAAAAATCATAACCAATAAAAAAGATGGATATTTATACTTAACCAAATAATTAGTCTTCTACCTGAGAACAAAAAAAGTTCTCAGGTAGAATAAAAATAATAACAATAGCCCTATTTCAATTAACTGATAACAGTTATCAAATCCATCAATTGCCCTACACAATTCTTATAAATGAGTTCGATAGGTAATTTAAAGTAATAAATATCTACTATGAAAACAAAATTATTTTCTTTCGTTTTGATGTTTACAGCAATAGTAAGTTTTGCCCAACAAGATGCTCAATTTACTCAGTATATGTACAACACAATCAATATTAATCCCGCTTATGCTGGATCAAGAGGTGCTTTAAGTATTTTTGCGCTACACCGTACACAATGGGTAGGGCTTGATGGCGCACCAGTAACTAATGCTCTGTCAGTAAATACACCCCTCAAAGAAAGCAACTTAGGCTTGGGGGTATCAATTATAAATGATAAAATTGGGCCAACTACTGAAAATACGATTTCGGCTGATTTATCATACACCGTTCCTACTTCTGAAACGTTTAAACTGTCTTTTGGAATCAAAGCAACTGCTAACTTTTTCAATTTAGATGTCAACCGATTAAATCCTGTTGACGATGATCCTAGTCTGCATGATTTTAATAATAAATTTACGCCAAATATTGGAGCCGGTGTTTATTTACATTCTGATAAAGCTTATGTAGGGTTTTCAGTTCCAAATTTCATTGAAAGCAACCGTTATGATGATAATGAAGTAGCCATTTTTAAAGAAAAAATTAATTACTACTTAATCGCAGGTTATGTATTTGATGTGAATGAGTACATAAAATTTAAACCCGCATTATTAACAAAAGTTGTTAGTGGTGCTCCTCTTCAAGTGGATGTATCAGGGAATTTTATGTTCAATGATAAATTTGTTGTAGGGATAGCTTACAGATGGTCTGCGGCACTAAGTGCAATGGTTGGATTTCAAGTTACTGACGGCATGTATATAGGATATGGTTATGACCATGAAACCACTAAGTTGAATAACTACAATTCTGGTTCTCATGAAATATTTTTACGTTATGAAATATTCAAAAATAATGGTAAAATTATAACTCCAAGATTCTTCTAGAAATTAAGTCTATGAAAAAAATTATATTCTTTTACATAACATTAATAAGTCTTGCTTCTTTTAAAGGAAATGCTCAAGACTCAAAATTTTATGTAACAGATAAAATAAGTGACAAATATGCTTACATAGATGTTATAAAAACATATGAAAGGATTACTGAAAAAGGATATAAGTCAGTAGATCTTTTTAAAAAACTCGGAGATTCCTATTACTCAAACGCAGATTTTAAAAAAGCTGCTAAATGGTATTGTGAATTATTTGCCTTAAACATTGATATAGAACCGGAATATTATCATAAATATGTGAAGTGTTTACTATTTATTGGTCAAAATGATAGTGCCAATGAAATACTGGAAAAATTAAAACAAAAATCAGAGGTAATACAAGAGAAAAAAAATTAAAAACAACCATAAAATCACAACTCCTAGATTCTACTAAAAACAATTATTATGAAAAAAAATATACTCCTTTACATAACAATAGTAAGTGTTTTTTCTATTAACATTTATTCCCAAAAAGCAAAATTGGCTATTGCCGATAAAAAATATGATGGCTATGCTTATTTAGATGCCATCAAAACCTATGAAAGGATTGCTGAAAAAGGGTATAAATCAGCTGATATGTTTAAAAAACTGGGCAATGCTTACTACTTTAATGCGGACTTCGATAAAGCCGCTAAATGGTATGGTGAATTATTTGCCATTGATTCCTCAAATTTAGAACCGGAATATTATTATCGCTATGCTCAATCGTTAAGAGCAATAGACCAAAATGATAAGGCAAATGAGATGATGGAGTTATTCAACCAAAAATCAGGTAACGATACCAGAGCGAAACTATTTAAAAAAAACACCAACTATTTAGAAGCTATAAAAGCGAATTCCGGAAGGTATAAAGTTGAAGATGCCGGAATAAACTCTAAATATTCTGATTATGGAACTGCACTATATTCGAATAAATTAGTTTTTGCTTCAGCTAGAGATACCGGAAGTCTTGGACAAAGAAAACACAAATGGACCAATCAGTATTTTACAAACTTGTACACGGCTGATTTAGGAGAAGACATGACTCTGGGTGCTGCGAAAAAGTTTGATGGAACCATAAATTCGAAGTTTCATGAATCTACTCCTACTTTTACATCTGACGGAAAAACCATGTACTTTACACGAAACAACTATCTAGATGGCAAGAAAGGGAAAGACGGAAATAAAATTACTTTAATTAAAATATACAAAGCCACTTTAGAGAATGACAAATGGGCAAATGTAACCGAACTCCCTTTTGACAGTGATAATTACAGTACTGCACATCCTGCATTAAGTCCAGATGGAAAAACATTGTATTTTGCCTCTGATATGCCTGGAACTTTAGGACAGTCTGATTTGTTCAAAGTAATGATAAATCAAGATGGTACTTTTGGAACCCCTGAAAATTTAGGCAATGCTATTAATACCGAAGGAAGAGAAACCTTCCCATTTATCAATGATGAAAATGAAATTTATTTTGCATCAGATGGACATCCTGGACTTGGAGGATTAGATGTATTTATGTCTAAAATAAATGAAGATAGTTCTTTTAGTGAAGTTCAAAATGTAGGTGCTGATGTGAACTCTCCTAAAGATGATTTTGCTTATTTAATCGATACAAAATCAAGAAGAGGTTTTTTTACTTCCAATAGAGACGGTGGGCAAGGGTATGACGATATTTATAAATTTTTGGAAACAAGAAGACTGATTTGCGAACAGCTGCTTTATGGCGAAATCACTGATATAAAAACTGGAGAACTGCTTGCTAATACCAAAATAACTTTATACGATAATCAATTTAAGAGTATCAATACTGCTACTTCTGATGATAAAGGAAAATATAGCTTTAGCGTAGAATGTGGAAAGACTTACAATGTAAGAGCCGAAAAACCCGAATACGCAACCAAAGAAGAAAAAACAACTATCTCCGCAACAACCGGAAAAACATATTTGCCAATCGCATTAGAAAAAGAAATATGTAAAGTAGCTGTTGGCGATGATTTGGGGAAATGTTTTGGTATAAAAATGATTTATTTCGATTTAGACAAATCGAATATCAGACCAGAAGCGGCTCTGGATTTAGAAAAAATATTAGATGTATTAAATCAAAATCCAACGATGAAAATTGACATCCGTTCTCATACAGATAGCAGACAAACCTTCAAATACAATGAAGCTTTATCTGAAAGAAGAGCTAAATCAACTATAAACTGGTTAGTAAAAAATGATATTGATGCAAGTAGATTGACTGGTAAAGGTTATGGTGAAACTCAACTGGTAAACAAATGTACTGACGATGTAATTTGTACAGAGGAGGAACATCAACTCAACAGAAGGAGCGAATTTATTATTACTGCTTTGTAATAATTATCATAAATTTAAAAGGCTGTCTGATATGTAGAGGGCACTGAAAAAGTCCCGCTAGAAAAAATTGCGACAAAATCTTAATAGGATAACGGAATAAACGCTCTGAGAATCGCTTAATCAAGTTTAAAAACTTTTAAGTTTGAAAATATAACAAAGAGAAGGGCTTAAACTGATTTAAAGTTTAAGCCCTTTTATTTATAGGTAGTTTTTCAGTGCCCTCGATATGTAGTCAGCCTTTTTTGTACCATCATTTTCTAGAATAATGAATTACTATACAAACTAGGTAAAATTTGTTTCACTCAGAGCTTAATTCAATCTTCCAGAGTGAACTAAAACCCAACCAATAATTACTCCAAACAAAAAAGTCCAATGAAAACTATTTCATTGGACTTTTCTATTCAAACAACAAAATGAAAATTAGCTATACGTTTATTAATCATTTTTTTGATTCTGATATAAATATAAAAGGCTGCCTTTTGGGGGAAGACAGCCTTTTAGTTTAAAAAAACAAACTCTAATTATATTTTTGCGAAAATATTGGTGTAATATTTTCTACCATTTGCAGGGTTTTCTTTAATTGCAATTCCAAAATGTGTATGATCGCCTTCAATATTAGCTTTGTGGCTTGGACTTGCTAACCAAGCTTCTAAAACTGCCTCAGGTGTGTTATAGTTGTAAGCTATATTTTCACTTACAGTTTTAGCACCTAAAGTTTTAATGATATTTTCAGAACGAGCTACAAAATCATTATGATTGACTACATTATTGGCAATCATGTAATTGTCATGCTCTTCTGATTTGAAAGACATATGATTAATTTTTTCCAAAGGTATTAATCCAACACTAACTCTGTGTTTATTGATTAAAGCCATTGTTTCTAATTCTATTGGATTATAAGAATAACTTACTACTTTTTGTGCAGACGCTTCTGTAGTTTGAGTCTCAGAATCATCTGAAGAGCAAGAATTCATAGTGCAGATCACAATAACGAGTAATAATACACGAAGTAATTTTATCTTCATAATATGGTAGTTTAAGTTTAAAGTAGATTGTGGGGCAAACTTCTTTAATAAATAAATAATATGTTCTTATTTCTTATTCAAACATACTTAATTTATCGTTAAACTACCAAAAATAATCGACTAACTACATAATAAAAATAATTAAATATGTATTTTTCTTACATTATGGTGATAAGCGATCAATTTTCCATGAAAAATCTTCTTGATAACTATATCTAATTCTGTCATGCAATCTATTAGGTCTTCCTTGCCAAAATTCTACCTCTAAGGGTGTTATAAGAAATCCACCCCAATGTTTAGGTCTGGGAATTACCATACTCTCAAAATCCTTTTCTAACTGTTTTAGATTTCCTTCTAAATATTCACGAGAAGGGACAACTTCACTTTGGTTTGAAACGATTGCTCCTAATTTACTACCATCCGGTCTCGATTCAAAATAATTGTCTGAAATGGTTTCAGTAGTTTTACGAGCAATACCTTTTATGATAACCTGGCGTTCCATAGTGTGCCAAAAAAAAGAAAGACAAATTTTAGGATTTTGGGCAATAGCCCTACCCTTTTCTGAATTATAATTGGTGTAAAAAATAAATCCTTCCTCATTAAATTTTTTCAACAAAACAACTCTGGCCTTTGGAAATCCATCTAAACCTATTGTAGATACCGTCATAGCATTAACCTCGCTATCCCCACCAAAGTCTTCTACCTCATGAAACCATCTGTTAAAAAGGTTTATTGGGTCTTCGGGAATATTTGATTCTAATAGCTCACTCTTTTCGTACGATTTTCTATAATTACCTAAGTCTTTCATATATTATATTTTAAAATGATTTGAAACTTGAATGATTCAGTTTAAGAAGATTCAAATATCCAAATGTGAATTCAGATGAAATAAATTATTTTTATTTAAAACTCGAAGCTTTTTCCATCATCGGCCAAGAGTACTTCCGGAAAAATAGTTGCTGCTTCTTCTTTAAAAAGCTCAATATTTTCATATCGAGTAGAATAATGTCCTAAAATTAATTGCTTTGCGTTAGCTTTCAAAGCAATTGTAGCCGCATCTTTTGCTGTGGAATGCAAAGTCTTTTTAGCTAAATTTTCTTCTGATTGCAGGAAAGTGGATTCGTGGTATAAAACATCAATGTTCTCAATGATTGGGATTATAGCCTCATTATATGCGGTATCTGAACAAAATGCATAATTTTTTGCAGGATTAGGATCAAATGTTAATTTGTCATTTTCAATAATTCGACCGTCTTCTAAAATAATGTCTTTTCCGTTTTTTATATTTTGATAATAGCAGGTATCAATTTCATAATTTTGAACGGCATCCAAGTTAAGTTTCCTTTGTGCTGCTTTTTCTTGGAACAAAAACCCATTTGTATAAACACGGTGCTTTAAAGGAATGGTTTTTACCAAAACTTTTTCGTCTTCAAAAATCACTTCACTATCGTTGGATTCTAATTCATGAAAGAACAAACCATAATTAGTCCATGAATTAGATAATCGCAATTGCAACTTGATTATTTCTTGAATACCCTTTGGACCATAAATATGCAAATCAGTTGTTCTGTTGAGCAAAGTAAAAGTAGATACTAATCCTATTAGCCCAAAAAAATGATCTCCATGTAAATGTGAAATGAAGATATGATTAATCTTCGAAAATCGGATTTTATTTTTTCGCAATTGCACTTGGGTTCCTTCTGCGCAATCAATCAGAAAAATTCTGTTTTTTATTTCTAAAATCTGTGAAGTTGGATTCGTAAATGTTCTGGGCGTAGCTGCATAGCAACCAAGGATTGTTAGTTTCAAGTTTATGTGTATGTGTTATAGCGTATTTGGTTAAATCAATTAAACGGTTAAACCAATAACCGAATACACTAATTTAAAAACCTAAATCTCTTTCAATCTCTTCCATTTCAATAATATCATGAGCTTCCAATAGAGAAGGAACAACAGTTAATTTTTCAGGAACCGCATTGTAATCAAATTCAGAAGTAACTATAACAAATGATTTTTTAGCTTTTTTATGAAGTTTTGACAGAGGCATAAATAATTTCATATTCCCCGATGGCAAATCTTTGTACAATAAAAGATCTATGATCAAATTATGCTTTTCAAATGTCTTGTATTGGTGCGTAACCTTCATTAAAAAAGAGGTGAAATCACCTTGCGTATCTCTAATACTAATTGTATGTCCTTTTTGATCTACTTTCATATTTTTAATTTCTAAGTCTACTCAAGGTAGAGCCGTTTATAAATAGCTAATTTACAAAGTTTTATATTAAATTACTGAATTTTTGATGCCAAAAGATAAATTACGGCCATTCTAATTGCAACACCATTTTCGACTTGGTTTAAAATCACCGATTGTTGTGAATCTGCCACCTCACTGGTGATTTCGACACCACGATTTATTGGTCCCGGATGCATAATTACGATTTCTTTATTTAGGGAGTCCAAAATCGATTTATCAACTCCATATTGTTGAGCATATTCTCGTGTAGATGGAAAATAATTCACATCCATTCTTTCATTTTGCACGCGTAACATATTCGCCACATCACACCATTCAAGCGCTTTTCTCAAATTTGGTTCTACTGTAACACCAAGCGACTCAATGTATCTTGGAATCAACGTTTTTGGTCCGCAAACTTTTACCTCTGCTCCTTGCATTTGCAACGCATATATATTTGACAACGCAACTCTGGAGTGTAAAACATCACCTACAATCACTACTTTTTTTCCAGCTACCTCTCCTAGTTTTTCTCTAATTGAATAACTGTCTAATAAAGCTTGTGTAGGATGCTCATGTGCACCATCACCTGCGTTTACAATACTGGCTTTTACGTTTTTGGAAAGAAAATAAGCAGCACCGGGATTAGCATGTCGCATGACTACCATATCTACTTTCATCGAAAGTATATTATTAACGGTATCTATTAGAGTTTCCCCTTTTTTGACTGAAGATTGTGCTGCCGAAAAGCTAATAACATCGGCAGACAAACGTTTTTGGGCTAATTCAAAAGAGAGTTTTGTTCTAGTACTATTTTCGAAAAAAATATTGGCAATGGTAATGTCTCGTAAGGAAGGAACTTTCTTAATTGGTCGATTGATAACTTCTTTAAAATGATCGGCTGTTTCAAAAATTAGGTCAATATCATTCTTGTTGATGTATTTTATTCCTAATAAATGATTTACGCTTAATTCTTTCATTTCTTTTTACGATTATTAGTTTTTAATGTTAGCCTTTTAAATAAATTATAATCTAACTTGTAATTAAATAGACACCATCTTCACCGTCATTTTCCTTCCAACTGACTTTCACTTTTTCGTTATTTATGGCATCTACCTGTCTTCCTCTGTAATCCGGTTGAATAGGTAAATTACGGCTAAAACGTCTGTCAATCAAAACTAGAAGTTCAATTTCTGATGGTCTGCCAAAAGATTGGATGGCTGTCAAAGCGGAACGAATGCTTCGTCCTGTAAATAAAACATCATCAATGAAAATAACTTTTTTGTTTTCAACGATAAAATTAATTTTGGTTTTATTTGCTTCTAATGGCTTATCTGTTCTTCGGAAATCATCTCTAAAAAAGGTAATATCCAAATAGCCCAATTGAATTTCAGGTGTTAGGTATTCTTTTTCTAATATTTCTTTCAACCGTTCTGCTAAAAAAACGCCCCTTGGTTGAATACCTACTAAAATAGTGTCTGAAAAATCTAAGTGTTTTTCAATTAATTGACAGGCCAAACGATGTAATATGATAGTAACTTCTTTTGCAGTAAGTAATACTTTTTGACTCATTGTAAAGTGTGTTGTTTGGTTGTGCAAATATACGAATTCCGATTTATGATTTTATAATTATAAACAGAGAAAATAGAGGCCTTTCTTATTTACCCCATGAAATCCAGGTAGCTTTATGCCAAATAGTTTCTAAAGGTCCTTGTTTATGAGTTTTAAGCCACCAAGTGCAAAATAACAATTGGATAATAAATAATACAATCCCTATCAATAAACAATATGTTGCGCCTGTATATTCAAAAAATCCTAATCCATATCGGTAATAAATAAAGGAACCTATCATAGATTGCATGATGTAATTAGTCAAACTCATTTTTCCGAAAGGAATAAGCTTAGAAAACACTTTATGAACAGAATCCTTTTGATACAACAAAACAAATCCTGAAACGAGGACTAACATAAATGCTACGTTAGACCAAGAAGCAAATATAACAGTGAGTGTGTTAGATAGTGTTATTCTTTCAATTACAGCTACGGTATGCGTCTTTAAAACAAATAATGGGATAAATAAAATACTTGAATATAGCAATACTTTTTTCCAAAAGTGTTGGTTCGTATGGGTTGCATTAAAAAGTTTTTTTCGACCTAATAACATTCCAAACATAAATAATGCGGGAGCCTGAAAAAACCTTCCATTTTCCCAAGACCATAATAAAGAAGCGATTTTTCCTAATGTCAAGTTTCCAACTACATAATCGATGAAAGAACCATTTTTCATATAAAACCCAATGCTTTCATAATAACCATTAGACAAATTAGGTGGCGCTACATAATCCGGATTCAGCACATAATAAATACACCTTGCCCATTCTAAAGGTTGCAGTATCAAAATAACAGCCGTAATAAAAATAGCTTTGTTACTCCAGTTAACAACCGGTATCAATAAAAGTCCCAGAAAAGCATATAATGTCAGAATATCTCCTTGATAAAATGCAGTATTTATAAGCCCAAAAACAAATAATAATGCCATCCGCCAAAAAAATCGCCCTCGGAAATCATTTCCTTTTTTAGCTTGGTTGTCATTTTGAATGTAAAAACTAAACCCAAAAAGAAGCGCAAAAATGGCATACGATTTTCCTCCAAAAAGAAAAAATAAAGAATCCCAAACTATTTTATCCAAAGCAACAAGCCAAGCTGGAAAATTTTCAGGCAAATGATAATATTCAAAATGTTCTACATTGTGAAGTAACATAATAGACATAATGGCAAAACCACGTAAGGCATCTACCACTTCTATTCTGGGAGATTTTAAATTTAAAGTAATATTGGTCATCTTGATAGCTTGATTTAAACAGAAATAGTAAAATTCAAAAATATATTTTTTTAAATAAAATAGTAGTTTAAAAAATAGTTGGAAAGTTACATTTTGTGATTTTTATTAAAACTATTAAAAAATTTTACAAGAAACAGTAGAAATTATATAACAAACAAGCGATTCAATTTAGTAATTTTATATTTCTAATTAAAGATAAAAATCATGCAAAAAAAACTAACTAGATTGTTAATGCTTTTAATAGTGTTACTATCGTTTACAAGTTGTTCAATTATAGAAGGTATATTTAAAGCGGGTGTTGGTGTTGGCGTTTTTATTGTGATTGCAGTATTAGCGATTATTGCTTTCATCATAAGTAAAATTTTTAAAAGAAAGTAGATACTAATAATTTTAATCCTATTAGTGAATATCCATTAAACAAAAAATCTCCCACAAATTGCGGGAGATTTTTTAGTATTAAACAGTATTACTTTTATTTTGCATACATCTTAGTTCTTAATTCCTTAACTTTTTCATCATCAAGATAGTCATCAAATGTCATGTAACGGTCAATCGCTCCATTTGGCGTCAATTCAATTACTCTATTAGCAACCGTTTGAGAAAACTCATGATCATGAGTAGTAAAAATCACAGATCCTTTGAAGTTTTTCAATGAATTATTAAAGGCTGTAATGGACTCTAAATCCAAGTGATTCGTAGGTTCGTCCAGCATAAGAACATTCGCTCTTTCCATCATCATTCGGGACAACATACAACGTACTTTTTCTCCTCCAGATAATACTCTACAAGTTTTCAAGGCTTCTTCTCCAGAGAAAATCATTTTCCCAAGAAAACTACGAATGTTAACTTCATCACGCTCTTCCTCTGTTTTTACCCATTGACGCAACCAATCTACAAGTGAATAATCACTCTCAAAAAATGAATGGTTTTCTACCGGCAAATAGGCTTGGTTCGTAGTAACTCCCCAGTCATAAGTTCCCGAATCCGCTTTTTTATTTCCGTTTAAAATTTCGTAGAAAGCGGTTGTTGCACGGGAATCTTTCGAAAAAAGAACAATTTTATCGCCTTTTGCCATATTCAAATCAACTCCCTGAAACAAAATTTCGCCATCAATTGAAGTACTTAAATTCTGTACATTCAAGATTTGATCCCCTGCTTCACGCTCTTGGTCAAAAATAATCGCAGGATAGCGACGGCTTGAAGGTTTTATTTCGGAAATATTCAACTTGCTAATCATTTTTTTACGAGAAGTAGCTTGTTTTGATTTGGCTACATTCGCACTAAAACGACGAATAAATTCTTCTAATTCCTGTTTCTTTTCTTCCGCTTTTTTATTTTGTTGTGCGCGTTGCTTCGCCGCTAATTGGCTTGATTCATACCAAAAAGTATAATTTCCTGAATAATGATTTATTTTACTGAAATCAATATCCGATATATGTGTACAAACTGAATCTAAAAAGTGTCTGTCGTGAGAAACTACGATTACAGTATTTTCATAATTTGCCAAAAAATTCTCTAACCAAGCTATGGTTTCAAAATCCAGATCATTGGTAGGCTCATCCATAATAAGTAAATCTGGATTTCCAAAAAGCGCTTGTGCCAAAAGGACACGAACTTTTATCTTTCCTTCCAAATCTCCCATTAAAGTATAATGGTATTCTTCAGTAATACCAAGGTTTGACAACATCGATGCTGCATCCGAATCGGCATTCCATCCATTCATTTCTTCAAATTGCACTTGCAACTCTCCTATTCTATCTGCATTTGAATCATTGTAATCTAAATACAAAGCATCCATTTCTTTTTTAATCGCATACAAGGCTTTATTCCCCATCATAACGGTCTCCAGAACGGTACTCTCATCAAACATATTATGATTTTGGTTCAAAACCGACATACGTTTTCCTGGTTCCAAATGAATATGTCCCGATGTAGGATCCATTTCACCAGCAATTATTTTAAGAAAAGTAGATTTTCCAGCACCGTTGGCTCCAATAACTCCGTATATATTCCCGTGTGTGAAGGTCGTATTTACTTCGTCAAACAAAATTCGTTTGCCAAACTGAACTGATAAATTATTAACTGTTAACATGAATATTTTTTTATAAAATTTTTGCAAAAATACGAAAAAAAATACTGATTTAATGAATTCCAAAAAAATCCGTTTTTAATTGTTTCAATTTATAGAATATGACATTAATTCGTATAAAATTTCATCAGATTTTTTTATTTAAAATAACTTTTTTAAACTGCCGTAGACCGCTAATTCTACATCAGCAGGACTTCTAGAATTACATTGCTCAAATAAATCATTCAATACCGTTGGATTTATCGTTTGTTTTTTATCAATTTTAAGTAAAAGCTGCTGAGATAAATCACTTAAACTTTTAGACAATGGTAAAAGCGGCTGCACCAGTGGAGCATTTGCACTTAATCCAATTAAATCACTATTCATGGCGATCCATTTTATCAAAAAATTGGCCACCAAAATTTGGTTTTCTTGACTTTTATTTTCTAAATAATTGTTTACGGCAGTATCAAAATCAAAAACATCTGATGCATCTGCAGTACAGGCATCCGCAAATAAAGTTAATGGAGAGTGCATGCGGTATTTTTTTCCGCCACCGTTTCGTTTATAATTTTTCAGTGGTTCACAAAGGTTCGAAAAATCATTTAAAGCACGTGTGTCTTGATTGTTACTGATGTTTCTCAGAATTACTTCTTTGTTTCTAATGTGCGTAATTCCAAGTTCTTCTAATCTAAAAGAAATTGTTTTCAACCTTTTGCGTAAGCTTTTCATATTCGTCACCTCCTCACTAGACCACAATCGCTCTGCAATAGCTGCGGATCGTGGCCAAATCCTTGAATCGATATTTAATGGCGTAACCAGTTCGCTCCACATGGCCGCTTCTCCCCCTAAAACCCTTGCTTTTTCTTCCGGACTCAGAATACTGTTTTTTGGTATGGGATCATTCAAATAATGACTTTCAATACCAAGCATTAAGTCAATATAATACCCATTGGACAAAACACTATTAAAACCACTTTTTGCTGCTTTAATTAACGAGCCTCCAGAAGCAAGACCTTCATTTGTTCCTCTCCAGGCATGAATTATGGCATCTTTAGACATGTTTCCGGTCATTATTTCTTCCCAGCCCATCAATTTTTTGTTGTGCTTTTTCAACATTGGAAGTAACTGCATGTTAAAATACGTTTGCAAATCATGGTTGTTCTCCAAGTTATTTTTTTTCTTAAATTCCTGTATTTTAGGATTTGAATTCCACTCTTTCCCATTATTTTCATCACCTCCAATATGAAAATAAGCCCCTGGAAATAAAGGGCAAACTTCGTCAAAAATTTCGCTTAACAATTGATACGTTTTTGGATTTGAAGGATCTAAAGTTGCATTGAAAACCCCTGAATTTCTTTGCACTTCATAGGTGACTTTTCCATCACTTACTTTACTTCCTACTTCAGGATATGCGGTAAGGAATGCCGAAGCATGGCCCGGGACATCTATTTCCGGTATAACTAAAATCCCTCTTTGATCCGCATATTTCACAATATTTTTGATTTCTTCCTGAGTATAATAATTTCCATCCGAAGCCAATTCAGTTAATTTTGGATGTTTTTTCATTTCAATTCTCCATCCTTGATCATCTGCTAAATGCCAATGAAAAACATTCATTTTCATCGCAGCCATTGCATCAAGATTTCTTTTAATTACATCCACCGGCTGAAAATTTCGCGCGCCGTCAATCATCAATCCTCTCCAGGTAAATCTTGGTGAATCTGTAATTTCAACCGTAGGAAAATAATACGAAGTGCTGTTATTTTGCAGTAATTGCAACAGCGTTTCTAAGCCATGGAGCGCACCTAAATCAGACGTCGCATTGATTGTTATTTTATTGGAAGCAATAATTAGTGTATAACTTTCATCCTCATTTATTTCTATTTTCCCGTTGCGAACACAATTAATTTGCAATTCTGCTGCTGGACTTTCGTTGATTTTCGTCAAAAAACTTTGCTCCAAGAACAATCCTGTTCTGCCGTCCAATCTTCGTAAAAAACGAGTTGCTCCTATAAAAATTCTAGGATTTGGGTTACCGGTAATATTTACTTTAAAACTTTTGCTTAAAGCAAAAGTACCAGCAGTCAAATTTATATTTTGTGGCCACGGCATAAGATCTAATTGTTCTTTTTGCATTTGAGCATTCGAAACAAAAGCAGAGAATAATAGGATTAGAATTAATTTCATGTTATTTATCCGTTTATAAAGTTAATTTTAATAATCGAAACGCTTGAAAGCTTCGATAGCTTCGTACTCTGCAAGACCAAGATTATCATATAATTTTGCTGTATTTTTATTACGGTCTTCCGCTCTTACCCAAAATTCTCTGGAATCGTTTCCTTGAAACATTACTCTATCTTTTTGAGATTGATGGTACAAAATGGCGTGTCTTTTTAGTAAAACTTCATCTGGACTTAAAGGAACTGCCATATCAATTTCGTGAATATCCCATTCATGCCAAGCACCTCTATACAACCACAACCAACAATCATTCATGTAAGGCTCCGGTTTCAGTTGTTTCATTGCCGCGAAAATTGCATTCAAGCAAACTTCATGCGTTCCATGCGGATCAGCAAGGTCTCCCGCAGCAAAAACCTGATGGGGTTTTATTTTTGCGATGATATTCTTTACAATGGCAACATCAGCTGTCCCTAATGGATTTTTCTTTATCTGACCCGTTTCATAGAAAGGCAGGTCTAGAAAATGAATATTCTCCTCTTTTAATCCAATATATCTTGTGGCAGCATACGATTCACGTCTTCTGATTAAACCTTTTAATTTTCGAACCTCTAATGAATCTATCTGGTTTTCTGTTTTGTAATTTAGAAAATCGATAACTGCGTTAAAATTAATTTTAGCATCATCGGTCCCTATAAAATCGTTGCAAACTTCGGCAAATTTTAAAGCTTCATCATCAGTAACGGCTATATTTCCTGAAGTTTGATACACCACATGAACATCATGTCCTTGTTTTATCAATTTTGAAAAAGTTCCTCCCATAGAAATTACATCATCATCTGGATGCGGACTAAAAAGGATTACTCTTTTCTTAGCAGGATTAGCGCGTTCCGGTCTATATGTATCATCCGTATTGGGTTTTCCTCCTGGCCATCCAGTTATCGTATGTTGCAATACATTAAACATATTGATATTTAAATCGTAAGCGGAACCTTCTAAAGCCAAAAGATCAGACATTCCATTATTATTGTAATCCCTGTCGGTTAGTTTTAAAATGGATTGATCTGTTTTTTGGCACAGCCAAACGATAGCTTTACTTTTTAATTCTTGAGTCCAAATGCATTCTCCCACCAACCAAGGCGTTTTGAATCGGGTTAATTCTGAAGCAGCCGATTGGTCCAGAACAAAAGTGGTATTGGTGTGATTTTGCAAAAAAGTAGCAGGAACTTCAGAACTGATGTCTCCTTGAATAGTTCTTTTTATAATATCGGCTTTATTTTGTCCCCAAGCCATCAATACAATTCTTTTAGACCTGAGAATTGTAGAAACTCCCATCGTAAGTGCTCTTTTAGGAACATTATCAATTCCATTAAAATCTGAGGAAGCATCTACTCTGGTAATATGATCCAAAGTAATTATTCGAGTTCCTGAATTGATATGCGAACCTGGTTCGTTGAAACCAACATGACCTGTACGTCCAATTCCTAATAATTGAAAATCGAGTCCACCTGCATTTTTTATTTTCATTTCATAATCAATGCAATATTGATTCAGTTCATCGATAACCACCGTTCCGTCTGGAATATTTACATTTTCCGGATTGATATCAATATAATTAAAAAGATGCTGGTGCATGAAATAATGATAACTCTGATTGTTCTCTTTTGTCATTGGATAATATTCATCCAAATTAAAAGTGATTACATTACTAAAACTAAGTCCTTCTTCTTTATGCATTCGTACCAATTCTTCATACACTTTTATTGGTGAAGATCCTGTTGCCAAACCTAGAACACAAGGTTTATTTTCTTCTTGTTTCGATCTAATTAATTGTGCCATTTCTTGAGCGACAATCACAGATGCTTCTACTGAGTTTTTAAAAATTTCATTGTGAATTTTTTCAAATCTCGTTTCCTCAAATTTACCGGCACTTTTATAACTGATGTCAGGTTTAATTTCTAAAGCACTTTTCATATGTCGTTTTTTATACTGATTTATAAAGATAGGTTTTTTTAAAAGAGTGGAAAAAAAATTAAAATCGCAGATATCTAATTCTTTAAATCAAATGCTAAATTTTATCGAATTCTAGAAAAAGCGTACCATTTCTATTAGGTAAGGGTATTTCACAGAAAATGGAAAATTAATTCTAATGCAGGAATTAGGAAAATATTCAAAAAAAAAGCATCGTTTTATAACAAAAAGTGATTATTCTATAATTCTAACAATATTTATTCTAAATAATTTTTTTTTAGTTTACTTAACAAATATATTTACGGTCGTACAGCAATAAAAATATTTTTACAACAACCACTAACCAATTTATATTTATGAATTCAGAACAAACAAAAGCTAACAATTCCGCGCTTTATACGCTTATTACCGTATTTTTCTTTTGGGGTTTTATTGGAGCATCAAACGGGATTTTTATTCCATTTTGCAAAGCTAAATTTGGCTTAGATCAATTTCAAAGTCAACTTATTGATTTTGCATTTTACGGAGCATATTATATTGGGGCATTACTTCTATTTATTTTTAGCAGCATTGCAAAAAAGGATATTTTAAATAATTGGGGATTCAAGAAAGGAATTATATACGGGCTTTTGATAAGTACATTTGGTGCTGTACTTATGATATTGGCAGTAACACAAGGAAGTTATTTATTCATTCTTGGCGCATTATTTATTGTAGCACTTGGTTTCTCATTACAACAAACATCGGCACAGCCTTTCGCAGCTTCTCTTGGTGAACCACATTCAGCATCTAGCAGACTGAATTTTGCCGGAGGAATCAACTCATTGGGAACCACGGTAGGACCAATAGTGGTTTCGATCGCCTTATTTGGAGTTAGTGCAGGTATAAATATTGAAGAATTTGCTCAAAAACCGGATTCATTAGATTCTATGAGAATCCTTTATGTATTTGTTGGAGGACTATTTTTATTGGCAGCAGCTTTATTCCATTTTTCTAAAAAATTACCAGCAGGAAAAAGTGATTCTTCTTTTGAAACCGCGAACAAAGCAATGAAAACCCTAATTGCCATCACTGTGATTTTGGTCGCTATATTTGCGTACATCTTTTCTCGTTATGAAGAACCTGAATTTATCGCTCGTTTTATTGAAAATAAAGAAAAGGATTATTTAGGATTAGGCTTAACGGTTTCCACACTTTTGGTAGTTGTTATTGGATTGTTCTTCGCAAACACAACGGCTCAAAAAAATCCTGAAGGATGGGGAGCCATGAAATACCCGCAATTAGTATTGGGAATGTTAGCCCTTTTCGCTTATGTGGGTGTCGAAGTAACTATAGGAAGTAACCTTGGTGAATTATTGGTAACCGCTGATTTTGGTTCTATTTCTGGACCAGCTTTAGCACCTTACATGTCTATGTATTGGGGAAGTTTAATGATCGGACGTTGGGCAGGAGCAATTACGGTTTTCAATCCATCATCACAATTAAAGAAAATTTTACTGATCGTAGTTCCTTATGTAGCTTTTGGAGTGGTATTAGCTGCTAATGCTATTTCCGGACAAGATGTAACGCCTTTATATGCATATGCATTTGTAATTTTATTTCAAATCGCTGGTTTCTTTTTAGGAAAAGACCAACCTTCAAGAACACTTATGATTTTTGGTTTAATGGGAATGACAGCCATGCTTATTGGTTTATTTACTACTGGAACAATCGCAATTTTTGCTTTTATGAGCGGTGGATTATTCTTAAGCATTATGTGGCCATCTATTTTCTCATTGGCAATTGCAGGTTTAGGAAAATACACTTCCCAAGGTTCTGCTTTCTTAGTAATGATGATTTTAGGTGGTGGAATTATCCCTCCACTACAAGGAAAACTCGCGGATATTATTGGAATTCATGCTTCTTACTTTATTCCTGTTTTATGTTTTGCTTTCATCGCATTCTACGGATGGAAAGTAATTGGAATTCTAGAAAAACAAGGAATCGGAAAAGAAGTGGAAGTTGGTGGATCTCACTAATTTTAGCACAAACTAACCAAAACCAAACCAACAAAAAAACTCCCATTTTGCTAAGCATAATGGGAGTTTTTATTTATTTCGAGATCATCAAATTAAAAATCGGTGATCTGCAATCTCAAATCTATTTATTTCCTTTCTCGAAATCGGCAACAAACTGTGCTAATCCAATATCAGTCAATGGGTGTTTCAATAAACCGTAAATTGCAGACAATGGTCCGGTGATCACATCAGCACCAATTTTCGCACAGTTTACAATGTGCATCGTGTGACGCACTGAAGCAGCAAGAATCTGAGTTTCGTAACCGTAGTTATCATAAATTAATCTTATTTCTTCAATCAAAGCTAAACCGTCTGTTGAAATATCATCCAAACGACCAATAAACGGAGAAACATAAGTAGCTCCCGCTTTGGCAGCCAATAAAGCCTGACCAGCCGAGAATACTAAAGTTACATTCGTTTTTATACCTTTATCCGAAAAGTATTTAGCAGCCATAACTCCCTCTTTAGTCATCGGCAATTTTACCACAATTTGCTCGTGTAAATCCGCTAATTCTTCCCCTTCTTTAACCATTCCGTCAAAATCCAAAGCATTTACTTCAGCACTTACATCTCCATCAACAAGATTACAAATATCAACGTAATGTTTCAAAATGCTATTTTTTCCAGTGATTCCCTCTTTTGCCATTAATGTTGGATTAGTTGTAACACCATCCAAAACGCCTAATGCTTGTGCTTCCTCAATTTGAGCTAAATTAGCCGTGTCAATAAAAAACTTCATAATATATTTATTTAATTGTGTGTTTCTAATTCTTTGGGCGTGACCCTTCGTAAAAACTTCGGGTCGGGCTTTCCGTTTCAATCCACGCTAAAAAGCATGGGATTTCACTGCAATCCCTCACGCAAGCATAAAATCAATAAATTCGGTGCAAAATTACAACTTATAATGATTCAAACCATATACAATAAGACTTCGTAACGTACTTGTGTATGGTTTTGTGTACTATGTGTATCTGCATATTACATATTTTATCAAAGATAAAGTTATTAACAATTACTAAAAAGATTAAAAATGACCTTACAGGCTCTGTAGAAAAATAAAATTTCTAAAAAAACTTAAATTAATATCAGAATTTACTTAAAAATGAAAATATCGTTAATAACATAACTTTTGTATTGTTTCCATAGTCAATACATTTACATAATTAACAGAAACAAAAAGCCCGACTTTTGAGCCGAGCCCTATGCAATAAGGTAAAAAATCTTCTAGGACATTTTACTTCTGCAAATCTACTCAAAAAAAAGGTTTCAGTTTCATAAACTAAACCAAAAATGTTTTACACTTCAAAACAAGTTGCTGAAAAAGCAGAATGCACCCGTATGACAGTTTCCCGTTGGAAAAAAATTGGCTGTATCAAACCCTGTCATGAATCCCCAAAAGCCACACTCTATCTAAAAGAGGAAATTGACTTATTTTTATCAACCTATACAAGAGGTAGAGGACACTTAAAAAGGATTTACAATGTCTAATCCATTTGAAGACCTAGCCAAAGCGTTGGAACGTATCGAAGCAAAGATGCAGGCCAATGAGCCAACACCGGAAACACTCTTGTCACGAGTTGAAACTGCCGAGCTATTAGGCATTACTCTAAACACCCTCAAGAAATTTACTAGAGATACAACAATACCCGCTTACGGGATTGGATCACGTGTGTTTTACAAGAGAAATGAAGTACTTGCCTCACTAACGAAAATCAATTAGTCATGGATATTACGAAACCACAAGACAAGGCTCAAAAGCCTATTGATTTGATATTAGAACGATCACAATCAGAAATAAAAGCCGCCAAACATCTAGAGGCTGTTGCTATAATTCCACAAAGTTCGAAGGCAGTAAGAAAAAGCAAAACTAATGGGAAGGAAGAGTCAAAGTCTCCGTTCCCGCGAGTTGAAAGTTATATTTCAGCTAACAGAAACATATCTCTAAACGAAATGACAGGACTTATTGAATTCGATAGGATTCCGATATCAGACCATATCGCTTCTACTTTACGTGTTGAATGTGCCAACTATTATCGTATTAATATCACAAAGGATACCATACAAACAGTTCTGGAAACGGAGGCATATAAAAAAAAATACCATCCTATAGCCGAATTTATTGTTGCATTAAAGATTAGAAAATACGACGAGAGCTGCTTAGACAATTTCGTGAGCTGCTTTGAGACATCTATGGAAAAGTCCTTACTTAAAACCTATCTAAAACGGTGGATGCTTGGGCTGTTTGATATGTATAGCAATAAATGGATAACCAAAAATGTACTTGTACTCGCAGGAAAACAGGACTCAGGAAAAACGGCTCTAACCAAAGGTATATTACCAAATGACCTTAGAGAATATGGAAAAGTCACCTCCTTTAATTCATTCAAGCTAACAGATGCAAAAGTCTCCCTTTGTAGTCAATTTGTGGCTTGTTTTGATGAGTTTGAGTGTATTCTTGCGAATAAAGGTTCTCTAGCAGACTTCAAAAACATAACTAGTTCCTACGACATATCGGAACGTTTACCTTATGGTAGATTTAAAACCCAAATGTATAGATCGGCAATAATAATGGGTACCACAAACAGTGAGCAGATGTTAACCGACCCCACTGGAAATAATAGATTTCTTGCTATTGATATGCAGGGGTTCGACTTTGAAAAAGCAAAAAAAATAGATATGTATGATGTTTGGCGTGTAATATACGAATACCATATGAATGGAGAGACTAGTTCCTTAACTGATGACGAAAAACTTTTACAGACAGATGAGAACTTAAAATACGAGGTCGAGGATATAACACTATCCTTGATTAGAGACAAGTTGGTGCCGTCTACAACATCTTCAGTGACTGCAAGTGAGATTCTAATATACTTAGAGACTTTGACCAAACAAAGAATGACTGTACAACGTGTAGGCATCTCCCTAAAAAAGCTGGACTATGAACCAATAAGTATAAGAAATGGCAAGCACGTAGCAAAAAAATATAAAATTCAATTAGGGGATAGTAGTGGAAGTATTGGAGCCCCGACTAGTATACCCGAGTTCTTAAATCATCTTGATAATATAATGAAAGAAACAGATACACCGCCAGGTCTATAACTAAAATGTAGTAAGAGTGTAGAAAGCTTTTCTAATAACTCCTACTACATACTTACTAATGAAAATAGGACTTAACAAGGATGTAGTAAGTGTAGTAAGTTATTTACACTTATTATAGTCCTAGTAATACAATACTAGGATATAAGTCGTCTCCCTTCGTATATGATAAAAGTGCACTGATCCTAAAGTTGACAGAAAACTATCTTACTACACTCATTTTTCCCTGGTAACCCTTGCTACCACTGTGGAAAAAGTGTAGTAAGTTATTTTTGAAAAGCTTACCACATCCTTGCTAAGCCTACTGTCTCCTAAATTTACTACCCCAAGGACTCGACTGCCATTTTCATTTTCCCTATAATTAGACGGGGCGGCGTACTAAGGTAGTGCATCACTGCTTTTATACTCCTCATATTTTTTTTTTTTGATGTTGCAAACACCAAAATTTAAGGTCAGAAACCTCCCTATATAACTTTAAATTGCGGTAAAACCACCTACTAGCTGTTGAAAAGGGACTCACTTAAGAGCTTATACAGCTAAGAAAGCGACGACACTCGAGTAAAAGCTTATCCTTATTAAAACCCGAGCTATAAAGATGGTTATAATAAGCAAAAAAGGTCCTCTAAAACTGATCTACCCCGCTTATAATATAAATAGGGTTCGGTATATAAAATTGGGGCGGGGCTTATATGCTATCAAAAAAGCCAAAAGCGTAAATTAATAACTAGACTTTGCTGATTGGCTTTAATTGTTCGCTCGATTTTTTTGGAAGGGTGCCATTGCGAAAAGTTGTTTTTTAGATAAATTCTCCTTGGCAGTCTTCCGAAAAAATGAGCATAGCCTTGTGGCGATTGAACTATTTACAACTACAATAACACCCCAAGTGAAGCAAAAAAAGCGTTATTTACTCCAACCCATAGAAAGCTTTTTTTGGTAAACGGGTGGCGGTGTTCGCGGATATCGAACAGTCACCTCAGGACGGGAACGAAGCGTAGCATGCGAAGTGGAGTGCAGTACTGAGAGCGTGAAACGGCAGGGAAAAAATATAAGTCAGCCGTTAGGCCAACAAAGATTTAAGGCAAAGTGAAGTTTTTACTGAACGGAGCCAACCCTGATGGCTGTGCGAAAGAGCGAGCCGCTGCAAAACAGAAGCGACAGGCATTGCACTGCTGAATTGAATGAATCGAAGTTTACGGAGAGAAATGAGATGAAGCTGTGTTGTGGATGTGGTAGCTTCTACGAATGACTTGAGAGGGCGTGTGAAAATTGGGAATGCAGACAACAAAAAAAGAGCTTCTCTTTTTTGAGGTGCTCTATTTTTGGGGGCAAATGGTCTTTGGAATGGAGAGAAGAATGATTGACTGGAAAAGCCAAATGTAACGAAGCAATCGAAAGGAAAGAGACCGCTTGACAAGCTGCTGTTACTATTATACCGAAAATGTTCAATGAAAACTGCCTTTACGCCACCTTCTCCTCATACAAATGCTTCTGGAACTCTATAAACAACTAACAACCTTTATAAACCTATCTACGCCCTCCACTCAGCATACTGGCCTTCTGCCTGATCCATTATTTCCTGGAGAATGTTGTTGAGTTCGTTAATGTTTACTTTTCCTCTCAATTCTTTTTTTACGGCTAGTCGTATGCTTGCTTTAGCATCTTCTTTGTTCATCCAGTCTATCTGCAAGTTGTTTTTAACTGCTTTGACTACTCCGTGTACAATATCCTGAACAGGGCCTGCTTCTTTGATAATATCCTTTTTTGAAGCTAGTATATCATAGAAAGCTAATTCTTCGTCTGATAAGCCTAATTCTTTGTTTCGGTGGTCTTCTTCTTGAAGTAGTTTGGCTCTCTACTAATTCAGCGATGATGGTTTATTTGTCAACCAATTTTATTCTGTCGTTTTCTCTTTTCGCTTTACCTTGTTCTACTGCTGTATCAACGACATAACGCAATATTATATCAATCTGCTTGCCTACTTTGGCAAAACCAAAAGTCCGAGCCAAGTAACGAAAAAGTTCAGCTTCCTCAATGCTCAGATTATTTGTTAAAACTTCCTGTAAAGCAACTAAAACTTCTTCAGGAGCAATGTCCTCCATTATACGTTTTTCTATGTCGTTGCTGCGGTAGTAATCTAAAGTTGTATTGTCGCTCCAATAAAAAGGTTGATGATGTATTGTCTGAACTATATTCATCTCTTTGATAATTCCTTCCAAGTGTTTGTCTAATTTTGCCCCTGCGCGACTGGTGTTCCACGCTTGCAATACTTTTTTATATAATAAACTTTTACTTATAGGAACCTCTGTATCCACTAATGATTGTATCTGTTGCTTTATGGTATTACGGTTTTGAAACTCATATATTGTTTCACTGTTAGCATTAAAAATAGGCGTTAGGGCTTGGGCAGTATAAGGATTTTGCTTTGTTGTAACATTCATTGGTAAAACCGCTTCGGGCATTGCTTTAATTGACTCAAATGCAGGTTCAAATAAAGCTTCAGTAATAATCTCTACTTTAACTTCCGGCTGTGTTTGCAGTTGCTTTACTTTTTCAATTATAGCATCAATAATTTTATCTGAGTTTTCACGCCAGTCAATTGTCCAAATGCGATGAATATCCCAACCTAAAGCTTTAAGCACGGATGGCATTACCATTTCTCTGTCGTTGGTTGTGTGAGCATTATAGTAGTAATGTCCGTCAACCACAATTCCCAAAATATATTGTTGCGGTTTATCGGGGTGAACAATACCAATATCCACTTTAAATCCCGAAGTGCCAATATTACACTTTACAACTAATCCTTTTTCCTGTAATTTTTTACTAATAGATGTTGATAAGTGTTGCTTGTTCAAGGTTTCCTGAACATCTTCGGGACGAACACTTAAATGTCCTTTTTCTGCAAACTGTAAAAATGCCTTCAATCCTGCTACACCTTCGGCTGATGTGCGGCTTAAATCTATTTGGTCTGTTTGCAATGTAACGAATATGTGCATTTCATAGCGTGCACGAGTTACAGCGACATTTAATCTACGCCAGCCACCATCACGATTTAATGGACCAAAATTCATACTCATTTTACCTTCTTCATTAGGAGCATAGCACACTGAAAATAGAATAATATCACGTTCATCACCCTGGACATTTTCTAAGTTTTTCACAAACAATGGCTCATTGCTTTCATTGGCAAATTCTTCCAATTTCGGGTCAGACATAAAAAGTTTTTGTAGTTTGTCTTCTATTAGATTCTGTTGTGTTTGACTGAAAGTAACAACACCTAAACTCAATTTCCGTTTTTGTGAATCGCTGTAATGTGTTTTAATGTATTGCACAATTTCATCTGCTTCAAATTTATTTGTGCGTGTTTTACCTTTATCATAAAATCCTTTTACGGGATGATGCTTTACTTTACGGTTCAAATCATCAAAGGAAGGGAATGTAAGAAGTTTGTTTTCGTAATAATTTACATTGCTGAAAGCAATTAGACTTTCGTGCTTACTTCGATAATGTCGCAACAAATATTTTGAAGGCACTGACAACGACAAACAATCATCTAAAATACTTTCTAAATCTTCCACATCCATATTTTCTTCGTCCAACTTTACGGTGCTGAAAAATGAGGTTGGTGGCATTTGTTTCGGGTCCCCTACAATTACGCATTGTTTTGCTCTTGCCAAGGCACTTACTGCTTCGCAGGTTGGTAACTGCGATGCCTCGTCAAAAATTACGATGTCAAAATGTTTTGTATTCACATCAAAATACTGTGCTACTGAAATTGGACTCATAAGCATACAAGGAGCAATACGGGGTAGTAATGCAGGGATTTGGTCAAACAATTTTCTGATACTCAATCCCCTGCCTTTGTTTTTGATGGCTCGTTGTAAAATTCCAATTTCTGAACTTTGCATTGCTTCGGCTGTAGTGTTGGGTAACTGTGCCGCTAACTTCATTCGTAATTCTTGAATGGAGAGGTTTTGAAAGTCCTTTGCAATTTTTTTATACTGTTGAATTTTACTTTCAAATAAGCCCACATTGAATAAACTTAATGATTCGTGTTGCGAGATAATCCTTTTTGCAATGGAAGCGTGGGCAGTGTAATTAAAGTAATCGGCTATGTTTTCAGAATCACACAATTTGTTTTCGTAATCACTTATCAGCCATTGCAAACTCAAACCCTCGCCTTGATAACGGAGTTGAACATAGTTCATCCAAATTCTTAATTGAGGAAGGTGTGCTTGTATTTTTTGTAGTTGTATTACAGTTTCATTTAGCCAGTTTTCTTTTTGTTGGAAATTAATCGCCGTAAGTGTTTCGTAATTTTTCTTTTGTTCGTTTAACGTTGTTGTTGTTTGTATGAGCTCTGTAATGGCAGCAAAGTTACCCTCCTTAACTTCATCTAGATACAGTAAGTTTTTTTCTTGCCAAACCTGAACCCATTTGCCAAGTCCATTACGCTCCCAATCGTTTGTTAAACTGCTTAGATGTTGAATCAATAAAGCTTTATTGTCAATATCAGATAAATCTGTTTGTTCTTCTTTGAATAAATTTTTCAATGACTGTTGTACAGGGCTAAAGCGGCTTTGTTGCAAAAGACTTTGCACCTCTTGCAACTGATTGTTATAGGAAAAAAGTTGCTCTAATTCGCTTTCTTCATTAAAAGGAGCTTTTCTAAAAACGGCTAACTGCTTTTTTATCTTTCTTTTCTTTAGCCATTTAGGGAAGAACCAACTTTGTTGTGCCTGTTTCCATTCTATTTCTGTTGCGGAAATATTTGTGGATAAAACATTGCGATTGTAATTTTTTAAAATACTGTTTAGAACTGTCAGATATTGACCATATGCCTTACTCCATTCTTCATAGAGACTGTGATTTTCTTTGTCGGATAAGTAGCGTACAAGTTCCAAAGGAATATTCGGTAAATTTTCTAAGGTATTTATTATCTCATTAAATTGTTCCCACTCAGTTTTAGCTTGTATAGGAAAAGGGAAATGTATTGCCTTAGCTAACGACTGCGATTTGCTTTGTACATCAGGCAAGAGGATTAATAATTTTTGTGTTTGTATTAAAATTTCATCATTTACAGAAGGAGAATACTGCTGTAAATTCAAAGCAGTCAAAGGATTTTCAGAAGGGTGAACAAGTAGTTTTATTATAGATTGGAATTGTGGAAGCCAATCTGTCCATTGTTGCCAAAGTGTTGCATTCAATTGTAGCAAAACGGTTTCAGAAATGAAACTTTTCGGAAAAACCTTGTCACTATAATTTTCTAAGGCGGTAATACTATCGTATAAACTCCAACCAACTTGTTGCTTTTGGTGCAATACATTTACATAATTGCTGATAGCTTTCTTAGCATCGTCTAACCGTTGTCCCTCTTGCTGAAAATCGACGGTTCGTGCAAGTTTTGATGTTTCAATTGATTTTGCCATTTGCTGCAACACATCGGACTTTTTAGATTTATTGGAGTGTAGCTCCAATGTAAATGGGTCAAGTCCAATTTGCTCTAATCGTCTATGAACAACATCTAAAGCCGCTTTTTTTGCTGCTACAAATAAAACTCTTTTTCCACGATATAAGGCATCGGCAATAATGTTGGTAATGGTTTGAGATTTTCCAGTTCCTGGAGGTCCGTGCAAAACAAAACTACGACCTTGCTGTGCGGCAAGCACCGCCGCCATTTGCGATACATCGGCTGGTATGGGTAGCATGATAGACTCTGAATTAACATTGTCAAAATCGTTAATAGAATACGGTTCGTGATTTTCATTGAATACTAATCTGCCATCTACTAAACTACGCACCATATCGCTTTTTAGCAAATCTTCCTCGTGCTCTACAATGTCTTTCCACAGAATCAGTTTGCTGAAAGAAAAATTACCTAACACTAATTGCTCCTGTACATCCCAACCTTTTAACTGCATAACGGCTCTACGAAGAATGCCCATTACTTTTGCTACATCAACTCCCTTCTCGTCAGTAGGTAGTTGTTCCAATGCACTCAAATTCAGTTCATACTCTTGACGAAGAAATTCTACCAATGTGATGTTTATCATGGTTTCTTCTTCACGGCTTTTCAATACAAACTTGCTGTTTACTGACCTCCGGCTGATTTCTACAGGAACCAGAAGCACTGGCGAAAGACGTGGCTGCTCGGGAGTTTTACGATCATACCATTTCAATAACCCAACGGCAAGATATAATGTACTTGAACCGTTTTCTTCAATTGCTTGCTTTGCATTTTTGTGAATGTAAGAGAGAATATTGTCTAAGTCTTGTTGATGATAGTGAGTAAGTAGTCTATTGTATTTCAATTCATCAGTTGCCGTTTGATATAATGGAGACGATTTATGAAGCGGCTGTGAGAAAAGGTTATACTTGCGTAAGACCTCCGCATTCGGATTAGGCATAATCGAAAAACTTTTTCCCTCCGATAAAGTGTCTTCTAAACTACTGATATCAATATCTACCAACTGCAGCATATTGCGGGTGATATGCAGATTCAGTAAGTTGTTGCGAAGTGATAAATCTAGAAGTTTACGTTCCCATATTTTTTGCTTGGTTTTTGGTTGTTTGCCTTGCAATAATTCGTCTTGATAAATAGTGCCAATCTCAAAACGGTTTTCCATATCAGCCGTCTCTGTTTGCTTTATAGCTTCTTCATCTAATTGTGTTCGTGTTGAGTTTGTTAGCAGAGGCAATGGACGAATCCGGAGAGTTCTTGCACGTTTTATATCTACTGATAGCAGAAAATCTTCTTTTTGAACTAATTGTGCTTCGCCTGCATTCAGTGCATCACTGAATTTTATATTATTTCCTTTACATACACTTACTGCTTCAACTGCTGCCATTTCACGTATGCCTTTAGAAAGTCGTTTAGTAATTGCAGTTTTATCGTCATTAATAATTTCAGAAAACTTCTCGTCTTGTAACCAGCAACTAACAAAAGCATGACCACGAACAATAATTAGAATAGGATTTAGGTCAACTGCTTCCAAGCAAGCGGCAAACAATAAACTTATGTCAATACAGTTTCCGAACTTTTCCTGTTGAATGGTATTAAGTAAACGTAACCTTTGTCCCGTTTCTTCATAACCTGGAGGTAAAGAACTATAAACAATTTCCTCGCTTTGAATGGCGGAATATATTGCTGACATCATTTGCAATACACGTTCTGGATCATTGTTCTGATAACCTTCAAAAGCCGTTCTTAATCCTTGCTTTTCTAAAGTTTCAATTGCTTTTCTTTTAATGTGGTATATGTAAGGATGATTGGGAGTAACATACGCTGCTATCAGTTCTGGCAATACTTGAAACCCTCCAAAATGCTCTAAAGGGTAAACATTTATAGAAAAGGTTTCTTTGCATATTGAAATTTCTTTTTCAACAACTTCTATTGTGATATTTGCTTTTTCGGTTTCAGACAGCTTGTTAAGAAAATCACGGTTGACTTTTAAACTTTCTAACGGAATTTTCACGTCTTTTTCAGCAGGAACGGTTGAGATACTGTAATTAAACGGCTCAATGCAAGGAAGGTCAGCAGTTATGCTTATTTCAAGTTGAGCAGAATCTGTTTCAGAAGTGTTTTCAATAGTCAACGACCGAACGGGCTTAATATCGTTCAGATACAAAGAGATGTTTAAAAATGGAAGTGTCTGCTTGTTTATTTTAAGAGTTGCTTGTTCTTGCATGATTTATTTTTTCTATTTAAGTTCGTCAAACTTTGCTTTCATTGTAGGGTTACCGTGAGTTAATTTTTTAATGGTTAAATCTTCGGCTTTTTGATTAGCAAGTCGAAGGTTGTTGTCTGATGATAACAAAGCGTCTTTGGTTTTTTGAAGGTGGTCAATAGTCTTATCTATTTCTTCAATTGCAATTTTAAATTTGCGACTTGCTAGTTCGTAATTTCTTCCAAAACCATCTTTGAAAGAATTTATCTTTTCTTCAAAATTAGTTATGTCAATATTTTGATTCCTTTCTAAAGCCAGTGCTGCTTTATATTGCATACCATTCATTGCAGCATTACGAAGTAGTGTAATTATTGGAATGAAAAATTGAGGTCGTACAACATACATCTTGTTGTATTTATGCGATACATCAACAATTCCTAGATTATAAAACTCACTTTCTGGTTCTAAAAGAGAAACAAGAACAGCGTACTCGCATTTTTTCTCTGTCCGGTCTTTGTCCAATTCTTTAAAAAAATCCTCATTTCTTTTTTTCGTGGCTGTTTCGTCTCCTTCATTTTTCATTTCAAACATTATTGAAATGATTTCGTTACCCCCTTCGTCAGTTTCCCTGTAAATAAAATCACCTTTACTACCGGATTTTGAGTCGTTATCTTTTTCAAAATATGCTTTTTGAAAAGCTGTTGCTCTAAGTTTGTTAAACTCGGTCTCGCAATGCTGTTCAAGTGTTTCGCCTACCATTTTTGTTGATAGTTTTAACTTCATATCCTTTCTAAGTGCAATCTCCTCGTCCTTATGCTTAATGATTGCATCCTTTTCCTTTAGTTCTGCCGAATACTTTTCACTTAATGATTTTTCAAGAAGTTGTTTTTCGGTGTCTTTTATTTTTAAATCGTTAGCCAAATTATCACGTTCCCTTTCAGCTTTTTGAGTGGCTTCATTAATAGCAAGTTTTTTTTCAACTTCTGCATTATCAATTTTGGATTTGAGTTGTAGTAGCTCAGTTTCTTTTTGGGCTAATTTTTGAGACAGTTCAATGTCCTTCTGAGCTTTAAGTTCAGTCAATTCCTTGTCCTTACTTTGCGAGTTGTTCTTGCAAAGAATATCTAACATTAGCTTCAGCGAGTTTTACGGCACTTTCTTTCTCTTTGTCGGCAAGATTTAGTCGTGTCTGCAATTCTTCTTCAAATTGGTGGTCTCGCACTTGTTTAAGTATGTCAGCAAAACCAGCTTCATCAACTTTAAAAGCTTTCTTACAATTTGGGCAAATTATTTCGTTCATGTCTTTAAATGCTAGTTATTTTTACCTGTGGTTTAATATTTGCAAGGTTGTTAATAAAATGACTGATAACGTTTAGCTACCTTGAGATGGCGGGGAAATTGTAACCTTTCAGATTTCGGTTTAACGAAAACTTGAAGCGAAACGAAAAGCCGACTAAATCCAGTAACTCGTCTTTACGAATCTCATAGCGCTCAGACATGTGTTTCAGGAAAATTAAGGGAAGTACATAATCTTTGTACTAATTCTCAGCTACTACACCATAAAGCTCGTTAGCCGCTTTCCACAATTCCTGTTCAAAATTGATATCAGCTTTTATAGGGGTCTTTGCCATTCTGTATTTAATAATTATTATCTATAGTAGTTCGCTAAGGTATTGAAAAAAAATACTACCAGAATGTGGAAAACCACAATGACCAAGCAATTCGTAAATGAACGATATATACTAAGGAAATCCTATACCCAGTTTTGGTGATATTTGAGTTTTCTTGCTATAGATAGAAAGTAGTTATAATAAGCAGCATAAAAAAACTCCACTTCTTCTTTAGAAAACGAACATCTTGTTCAATTTTGCTTTCTTGAGAAGAAGTGGAGCTGATTGTTAATCGGGCGTTAGAATCCCGAAATTCATTGAGAAAAAAAAAAAAAAAAAAAAAAAAAAAACTGTGTTACACTATAACTTGTCCCTAGCCTCTTCGTAAAGAGTCGCAATTTCCTCATCACTAAGACCAATATATTTTATAAGCATTGCTTCGGTGCTATGCCCCGTAACGGACATAATTAATGCATTTGAAATTTTACCATACTTACTTGTGGCATAGGTTCGTCTCATCGCGTGAGTTCCGATTGCGATATGCTTTGGGACAGAAACCAAAGTTTCCACACCTTTAATATTTTGTTTATAAAGAACAGGAGCATTAATCTCAGCAATCTCGCACAGCTTCTTAATGTTTCTGTTCAAAGAAGTAACATCAATTTGGTAAGCGATAGAATGTATCAAATCAATCGTATCTTGTGTCAATGGTACAATCACGTCCTTACCGGTTTTTTGCTGCGTTAAATAGAGCCTGTTGCCTTTGATATTAGAGGAAGTGATAGAAAGTAAATCTCCTGCTCTCTGCCCTATCTCGATTCCAATCAACAACCATATCCGAGAGTTTTCTAAATGCTCTGGCAAATCCTTCAAATACTTAATAGACTGTATCTCGGCTGGGTAAAGCATTACAATTTCACCCCTCTTTTTTGCCTTGCCTGATTCTTTATAAGAGCGCATTTTCGAAACATCAAATCCTTTTACCTCTACACAATAATTAAGCACAGTATTAATAAAACGAGTATGTTGGATTGCCGAGTTATTAGAAATGAATTTAACACTGCGCAGCCATCTTTTAAAGTCATGCATAAAGGTAGTATCAACCTCAATAACGTAAACTTTATTATTGTCTATAAATTCAGTTAGCAAGTCAAATGCACGGTTGTAAGCGCTTAAGGTATTACGCGCCAGCTCGCTTTTACTATCAATATACATGCTGCATATATTTAGAAACAATAGCCTGTCTTTTATATTTGCTTTTCCGCTGGCTTCGTTAATAATATCTTTTAGCCATTCGGAAGTAAGTTTATTAATCGTTGCATCTGCCTCAACCAAATCGGTTATTTTACGCAAAGTAGAATTGGTTTTCTTTTCCTCAGCGGTTATACCAATGGTGGCTTGCTTTTTAACATCCCAACGACTTACGCCTACGGACAGCCCAGTCGAGAGCCTAACAACGTTCTTTACTCCATTTGTAGCCCTACACTGAATGCTCTTCCCCCTTAACTCAAAAACTGGTGCTTTCATATACTCAATCATTAAGTAATAAAGATAACACAAATAATTAATATGTGTATAGTTTTGTGTATATATTATTGCTTTTTATTGCTTTTTAATGCCTTTTCAGTCTTTTTAGGTTAATTAAGAATCCCCTATTTAATAACCATAAGGCTCATTCACGCTAGCATTAAGGCAATTTAAGACGAAAATACGTTATTACAACTTATAATGATTCATAAGCATTTTTTCATACACTTTATCAGGAAGTATTCGTTTCAAAACAATCGAAAACTTTTGCATAAAAACACCTACTTTATAATGAATTTTAGGATTCGGCGTTTGTATAATTTTATACACCGCTTCTGCCATTTCGTTTGGATTACTGCCACTATCCACATGTTCATCCATAGTCTTTAATATATTTCCATAGAGATTTTCATAAGCAGAACCTTTAATAACCGGAGCATGAAAACGCCCCGAAGCAATATTAGTCGCGAAATCTCCCGGAGCCACATTGGTAATATGAACACCAAACGACTTCACTTCCATACGCAATGCTTCCGTAATGAGTTCTAATGCTCCTTTTGAAGCAGAATAAACACTTCGATATGGCAAACCCATATACCCAGCAATCGAAGTAATATTAATGATTAAACCTGATTGTTGTGAACGCATTTGTGGCAACACGGCTTTCATCACTTCAATTGGTCCAAATAAATTTGTCTCAAAATTATTTTTAATCTCCTGCATTGGAATTTCTTCCAGCGGTCCTGTAATCCCAACACCCGCATTATTAATTACAACATCAAGTCTTCCTGAAATAGCAATTACTTTGGCAACAGCCGCATGAATCGAATCCGTATCTCGAACGTCTAAAGCTACTAAAGGGAAAACCGAATTTAAAATTCGTTCCGGATTTCGGCTGGTTCCATAAACAATAAAACCTTTTTGATGTAAAAACTCGCCAATAGCTTTCCCTATTCCTGAAGAACCTCCTGTAATTAGAACTACTTTATTCATTTATTTTGTTTAAGGTTTAACGTTTAACGTTTTTGACATCTTGTACAACTACAAAAAAGCTAAAACCAACTGCAGTTAGAATTGTCCAAAAATAAAAAAATCCTCCCGAAGGAAGACTACTTATTTGTTTGAATTTCGAAAAGAACCTGAAATAAATTCAGATTAAAAAAATGGCAAGCGACCTACATCGCACCGCTCAACCACGTACCCTTGCTATGTTCCCATCCTGGGGGAGTCTGCAGGAGCTGGTCGTGTAGGACTTGCCGGTGCAAATATACAACCTTTTTATATTTTTGCAAGTGCTTTGCACCTATAAAATAACGTTGTATATTGGGGTATTCAAATTTTACACTATGAAAAATTATAACATACTATCTATCATTTTATTAGGAACTGTACTAGTTAATTGTGAAGATACAAAAAAAGATGAAAATTCTTTATTTACCTTTGATAATTCAAAATTTAAGGAACAATACCAGCCTCAAGAAGCCCTTTCTTTGGAAATTTTAAACTCCAATTCAAAAACTATAGACAGCATTATTTACTATGTAAATGATACAAGAATTGGTTCCAAAAAAGGAACTGACAAATTAACTTTTGAATTAAAAGATCAAAAACTCGGCTATCAAAACCTAAAAGCTTTAGTATATTATGAGGGGCAAAACTCAGAAGCTACTACAAGAGTGGAATTAGTTTCTAATATTCAGCCAAAATTATTAAAATATACCCTCGTAAATACGTATCCGCACGATATTCAAGCGTACACTCAAGGATTAGAATTTTACCGAGATACGCTTTATGAAGGAACAGGAAATGGTTCAGGTCCATCAGGAAAGAGAGGGATTTCCAGCTTAAGAAAAACAAATTATAAAACGGGCGAAGTTTATAAAAAAGTGGAATTGGATGCTAAATATTTTGGCGAAGGGATTACGATTCTAAATAACAAAGTATACCAACTGACGTATCAAAATAATGAAGGGTATGTTTATAATGCAGATACCTTCAAAAAAGAAAAAACAGTTCCATATTACAAAAAAATGGAAGGCTGGGGTTTAACCAATGATGGTAAAAGTTTATATATGACAGATAGTTCTGAAACCATACATGTATTAAATCCAGAAACTTTTAAAGCAATTGACCATATCAATGTTTACTCTTTAAAATCTAAAGTAAAAGGAGTTAATGAACTGGAATGGATTGATGGAAAAATTTATGGAAATGTGTACCAAAAAGATGCAATTGCGGTTATCAATCCTAAAAATGGAGCCGTAGAAGGAATAATAAATCTCGCAGATTTGACTACAAAAATTGCAAAATTAGAAGATACTGACGTTTTAAACGGAATTGCTTACAACCCAAAAACAAAAACCATTTTTGTAACCGGTAAAAACTGGAACAAAATGTTTGAAATCAAAGTTTCAGAGTAATTATCATCTAAAATGACAACATTAATCATTAATATAAAGGAATTACTTCAGGTTCGGGAAACAACTACCACTAAAATTTCGGGTGCCGAAATGGCAATACTTCCAACTCTCAAAAATGCTTATTTAGTAATTAAAGACAACTTAATTGCTGATTTTGGCACGATGGATAATCTACCTCAAATACCTGCTAACAAGACGATTGATGCCACCGGAAAAATGGTTTTACCCTCTTGGTGCGACAGTCATTCTCATCTTGTTTATGCCGGTAATCGGGAACAGGAATTTGTAGATCGAATCAATGGCATGACCTATGAAGAAATTGCCAATCGTGGCGGTGGAATCTTAAATTCAGCTAAAAAACTCAATGAATCCTCTGAAGAAGAAATCTACAACCAATCCAAAGCTAGATTAGAAGAAGTCATCCGTTTAGGAACTGGAGCTGTAGAAATCAAATCGGGGTACGGATTGACATTTGATGGTGAATTGAAAATGCTTTGCGTGATACAGCGATTAGCTCAAAATTATCCAATAACCATAAAAGCAACTTTTCTTGGCGCTCATGCTTTTCCATTGGAATACGCATCAAATCATCAAGGTTATATCGATTTAATCATTAACGAAATGCTTCCAGAAATTGCCAAAAATAAATTGGCAGAATTCATAGATGTATTTTGTGAAACCGGTTATTTTACTGTTGATGAAACCCAACAAATCATGGAAGCTGGAATTAAATTTGGCTTAAAGCCAAAAATACATGTCAATCAATTCAATTCAATTGGTGGAATCCAGGCTGGAATTAAATACAATGCGCTTTCTGTTGACCATCTAGAAGTTGTGACAGCAGAAGATATTGAAGCTTTAAAAAATACCGAAACAATGCCTGTTGCTTTGCCATCCTGTTCTTATTTCCTGAGTATACCGTATACGCCAGCACGAGAAATGATAGCTGCTGGACTACCTCTGGCTCTCGCCACGGACTATAATCCTGGCTCTACTCCATCCGGAAATATGAATTTTGTGGTTGCAACTGCGTGCATCAAAATGAAAATGACTCCCGAAGAAGCTATAAATGCAGCCACAATCAACGGAGCCTACGCTATGGGGATTTCAGCAACCCACGGAAGCATAACGATTGGTAAAAGAGCTAACCTAATCCTAACAAAACCTATTTCCTCCTATTATCAGTTACCATACGCTTTTGGCAGCAATCTAATTGATACTGTATTAATAGAAGGTGAAATTTTTGAATAAAAAAAGAGGAACGTAATGTTCCCCTTTTTTTATTAAATCAACTATTGTTGTTATCTTAAAACAAAACTTGTTTTAGAAACCAATATATCTCTATCGAAAATATTGATGTAGTAAGTCCCTTTAGCAAAATCTTTTCCTTTTAAATCTTCAGAAACATTGATCGTTTTGTTTTCATATTTAACATTAGTCAAAAAACTATAGGTTAATGTATTGTCTCCAAAAGTTTCTGTTTTTTTATCTCCTAAAACATTGTTTTTGCTGTCAATTACTTGAACATAATACATTTTGTCTCCAGACATTGCAATTTGATTTTCAGCAATAGTAAAATTAACTCTAAGAACATCCGCTCTGCTGGCTTTATCAGTTTCAATTTGTTTTCCTGAACTTCTTAATTTAAAAGCAGAACCTCTAGTGTTTAAAACCGTCAATTTCGACCCTTTTTCAACAGCTTTAGATAATTCTTCATTTTGACCTGTCAATGCTTCAACATTCTTTTTAGTTTCTCCTAGTACTACAACTGTACTATCACGTTGTGTAGTAAGTGTCGTATTTGCTTTTTTTAAGTTGTCATTTTCAGCCATTAAAACCTTCATATTTCCCTGTAAGGCATTAAATTGTGTTTTATACTTTGACATAGTAGCTACATCGCCTTTAGATTTACTCAAATCAGACATTAAGTTTACCACTTTATCTCTTTCTTGAATTAACTCATCAGACATTGATGTATTTTCTGCAATTGCAGCATCATACGTTGATTTTAATTCTTGTAAATCTTTCATAACTGATTCTTTTTCAGTTAATGTAGTTTTCAATTCTGTTTTTACGATCTCGGTATCTGACGTCATTTTAAAAATATAAACTAAACTTCCCACTAATAAAATAGCTAATACTGCTATAACCGCTTTAAGACTTGAACTGCTTTTTTGATTTTCCATCTTTTAATTTAATTTAATTTATTTTACAAATTTAACAATATATAACCACGTAATAACGTATGTTAACGTAATTATATTATTTTTGGGGAAAAAAAATATTTTTTTAATGGAAAAAATTATCCCATTTACTATCAAAGATCTTGCAAAAATTACGAACCATAGAAGTGGTGAAATAAAATTTGGAGAGAAAATGATCACTGTTCCAAAAGAGACCGATCCTGTTGAGTTTCTTAAAACTTGCGATGCAAAATACGTATTGTTTGGAATTCCAGAAGACATAGGCATAAGAGCTAATTATGGCAGGCCTGGTGCAGCATCAGCTTGGGATAGCGCCATTAAAAGTATTGCAAATATTCAGCACAATCGATTTTGTAAAGGAAGCCAACTTTTTGTTTTAGGTCAATTGAATGTAAGTGTCGAAATGAAAGAAGTGGAACATTTGGATTTTAATGACATTGACGATCGATCTAAATTAAGTCAATTAGTAGAAAAAATCGATAAAGATGTTTCTCATATAATATTCAACATCATAAAACTAGGTAAAATTCCTATAATTATAGGTGGCGGACATAATAACTCGTATGGAAATATAAAAGGAGCTGCACTTGCTAAAGGGAAACCTATCAATGCTATCAATTTTGATGCCCATTCTGATTTTAGAATTTTAGAAGGACGTCACAGCGGTAATGGTTTTTCGTATGCGTTTGAAGAAGGGTTTTTAAAGAAATATTTTATTTTTGGTTTACACGAAAATTATACTTCCAAAAGTGTATTGGATATAATTAAAAAAATAGAAGATCGCGTACGCTACACTACTTATGATAGCATAAACATTAGAAAAGAAAAAGATTTTAATCCAGAAATGGCTCAAGCCTTAGAGTTTATCAATGATGACTTTTTTGGCATTGAGATCGATTTAGATTCGATTCCTAATATTGCTTGTAGCGCAATGACTTTGAGTGGTTTTTCAGTGGAGCAATTACGACAGTTTATATCCTATTTTGGAAAAAACAAAAATGCAACCTATTTACACATTTGCGAGGGTGCCCCAGATTTAGGAGAAGAAAAAAACAACCATTTAATAGGTAAACTTATAGGATATTTAGTAACTGATTTTATTAAATCTAATACTCTTTAGACTGTTTTGTTGATGAATTTCTGGAATTAAAATTAACAAATTCATCAACAAAACACCATATAAATATCATCAAAAATAATAATACTATCTTTGCTGTACTATTTATGTACTTATTACATGATATTTAATACCAAAAATATGTTATTCGAAGATTTATCACTCTCAAAAAGTATACAAAGAGCCGTATTTGAACAAGGCTATCTTAATCCAACTCCCATTCAAGAACAATCTATTCCAATTGTATTATCTGGAAGAGATTTAATAGGTTGCGCACAAACCGGAACTGGAAAAACTGGCGCATTTGCTATTCCAATAATACATCAATTGCACCGAATTGTAGGTTCTTCGAAAAAAGCCAAACAAATTCGTGCTTTAGTAGTTACTCCTACAAGAGAATTAGCCGTTCAAATTGGACAAAGCTTTGATACCTACGGAAAATACACCAACCTGACACAACTTACCATTTTTGGTGGAGTTTCACAAAATCCTCAAGTAGATGCTTTAAAAAACGGTGTCGATATTTTGATTGCAACACCTGGAAGACTTCTTGATTTACACAAACAAGGTTTTATCGATTTAGACCATTTGCATGCTTTAGTTCTTGACGAAGCAGATCAAATGCTAGATATGGGATTTGTAAATGATGTAAAAAAAATTGTAAAGCTTACGCCAAAAAACAGACAAACATTATTTTTCTCCGCTACGATGCCAATCGCTATCCGCGAATTAGCTGAAATGTTTTTGACTGATCCTGCAACAGTAACCGTTTCTCCAGTATCTTCTACTGCCGAAAATGTAGAACAACGCGTTTATTTTGTTGAAAAAACAGAAAAAAGAAACTTACTCTATCATTTAATTAAAAATGAAAATCTTTCTGATGTTTTGGTTTTTTCAAGAACCAAACATGGTGCTGATAATGTTGTAAAAGCATTACGAAAAAACAATATTGCTGCAGAAGCCATTCATGGTGACAAATCACAAAATGCAAGACAACGCGTTTTGGACGCTTTTAAAAACAAAGAAGTGGGTGTTCTCGTAGCGACTGATATTGCAGCCAGAGGAATTGATATTGACCAATTGCCCGTTGTAATTAATTTTGATTTACCTAATGTTCCTGAAACTTACGTTCACCGTATAGGTAGAACCGGTCGTGCCGGAAACGGTGGTATTGCAATCTCTTTTTGCAGTAAGGACGAACATACCTATTGGAAAGAAATCCAAAAACTAATAAAAGTGGATGTGAAAACTGTAAATGATCATCCTTATCATTGGCATTCTGGAAGTCCGGAAACAGCACCAGGTTCACAACAAAAAAATTCAAACCGTAGTGGTGGAGCCCATAAATCGAGAAAATCAGAAGTTTCTAAGCAAAATAAAAAACGCTGGTATTAATTAGAAACTACTCTTAAATTTTAATCTGTAAGTAATGCCTTTTGTCAAAAAAACAAAAGGCATTTTTATTAAAATTTAAATTTCTCACAAAGCAATTTTAAAAAACAAAATTATACAACTATAAATTAAGCTATACTTTTAGGTTTTGATATTAGAATACTGATGATTTCAAATAATTTAATCGAATCAAAAGGCTTTATGATGATATCATTGATTCCGGCCGAAAGAGCTTCTTCGATTATTTCTGCTTTATCAAATGCCGTTAATGCAACTATTGGTATATACATGCCTTTTTGACGAATCATTCTGATAGTTTCAAATCCATTGATTAAAGGCGTTGGATATGTAAATCATTAGAATCAATAGAGGAACGAAGTGCTAATTTAGAAATATCCAAAGATTTTTCAAAATTAGCATCCTTTAAGTCTTGGTAAGCTTCATCCGTAAGTTTAGTGATTTCTTTCTTAGAATATGTTTTTGGTTGTGCAATTGAATGACCTACAAAATAATTTAACCCAAACAATAGCAATAAAACAATACGTAAATGATGCATAAACAATTAAAGTTTACCAAATATACATTTTTTTAATAAAAAAAGAAGAAGAATAACGAGGTGTTATCTATTAAAACAAAACGGAATAGACACATTTTAAAAAACAGTAATGCAACTCTTTAAAATATAAAATAATTAAAAATCTGAATTTTTAAATGAAAAAAAACCTGCTCAACTAATTGAACAGGTTTACTCTATGATTTACTGGGAAAACTTAGCGTTTTATAACTATTCTGAAACCAGAGTTTCATTTTCATCATCACCTTCCCATTGTCCTACAACTGAGGTTGCCAAGGCATTTCCTAAAACATTTGTTGCACTACGAAACATATCACAAAAATGATCAATAGGTAAAATTAATGCTATTCCTTCAATTGGAATATCAAACATACCACAAGTAGCGGCAACTACAACTAAACTTGCTCTTGGAACACCTGCAATTCCTTTACTGGTAAGCATCAAAACCAAAAGCATGGTCATTTGTGTTCCTAAATCCAAATCAATTCCGTAGGCTTGAGCAATAAAAATACTGGCAAAGGTCATGTACATCATACTTCCATCTAGATTAAATGAATAACCTAATGGCAACATGAAAGAAACGATTCTGTCTTTTACTCCAAAACGTTCTAATTCCTCTGTCAATTTTGGAAAAACTGCTTCACTGCTGGTTGTTCCAAAAGCAATAATCAAAGGACTGACAATTCTTTTAAGTAAAACAGTCATTCTACTTTTTAGAAAAATGTAACCTACCAGAATTAATACTAGCCAAAGTGATGAAATTCCAATTAAGAATGAACCAAAGAATTTGAAATAGGTAATTGCTAATTCCTGAAAATCCCTTACGGCAAAAACTCCTGCAATAGCTCCAAAAACTCCTATTGGAGCAAACTTCATTACATAATTTACCATTTTAAGAACAATATGAGACGTTTTATCTAAAGCATTGGTAACAGGCTTTACAAAATCTCCCAGGGAAGCCGCAGCCAAACCAAAGAAAATAGAGAAAATCACAATTTGTAAAATTTCATTGGTAGCCATTGCCTCAAAAATACTTTTGGGTACAATGTGCTCAATGAAATTGTCAAAAGATATATTTTGAGTTTTTGCAGTAACTTCAGAGACAGAAGTTAAGTCAACATTTGATAAATTAAGACCAACTCCCGGTTGCAGTATGTTTACAAAAAACATTCCCAATAATAAGGAAACAAAAGAAGCTGTAAAAAACCAACCCATTGCTTTCCCTCCAATTCTTCCAACAGCTTTAATATCGCCCAGTTTTGCAATTCCTACAACAAGTGTTGTGAAAACTAATGGCGAGATAATCATTTGGACTAATCGAATAAAAACTGTTGCCAGAATTTTAATTTTTGCGCTAAAACCTTGAGCAGCTTCTGGCGAAATGGAATTATGAATTACAATGCCTAATATAGCACCTAAAACCATCGCAATTAATATTTGTCCCGTTAATCCTGAAAAAAAAGATGGCTTTTTAGTTGTTTTGGTATTCATTAAATTGATTGTTAGGTTTTAGCCCTTGTCCTGGTTACTACAGTTTTATACGTGTTAAGTTAATTTTCTTTACAATAATTCTTTTCTCGTTTGCTGTCAAGCAAGGAAAGAATTATTGTAAAGCAGGAAAAGCTTCAAAAATTAATATTAATAGGTTTTGTTTATCAAATAAAAATCAGCTAATACAATGGCTGCCATTGCCTCAACGATAGGTACTGCACGCGGCACAACACAAGGATCATGTCGTCCTTTACCAGTCATTTCAGTTATACTTCCTTTATTATCCAATGATTCTTGTTTTTGCATAATGGTAGCAACAGGCTTAAATGCCACACGGAAATAAATATCCATTCCATTACTAATTCCGCCTTGAATCCCACCTGAAAGATTAGTTTTAGTCGTTCCATCTGGATTGTATAAATCATTGTGCTCGCTTCCTTTCATCCTTGCTCCATCAAAACCACTTCCAAACTCAAATCCTTTTACGGCATTAATAGAAAGCATTGCTTTACCCAATTCAGCATGAAGTTTGTCAAAAACAGGTTCTCCTAAACCAATAGGCACATTTTGAATCACGCAGGTTACAGTTCCACCGACAGTGTCGCCTTGTTTGCGAATATCACGAATATATTCCTCCATAATTACCGCTGATTCCTCATCAGGACAACGAACAGGATTATTTTCGGTTTTTGAAAAGTCTAATTCTTGGTATGGTTTTTCTAAAACAATAGGACCTACAGAAGAAACGTAAGCATTAATTTTTATTTCTGATAACATTTGTTTTGCTACCGCCCCAGCTACTACTCTACTAGCCGTTTCACGAGCAGAACTTCGTCCTCCACCGCGGTAATCACGAACACCATATTTTTTTTCATATACATAATCAGCATGACTGGGTCTGTAATTATCTTTTATATGAGAGTAATCGTCTGATTTTTGATTGGTATTGGGAATAATAAAACCTATTGGTGTTCCTGTAGTTTTACCTTCAAATATTCCGGATAAAAATTGAACATCATCCGGCTCTTTACGTTGGGTAACTATAGCCGATTGACCTGGCTTTCGCCTTGACATTTCAAACTGAATTGCATCTAAATCTATAGTTATTCCAGGAGGGCAACCATCTATTATACCGCCTAATGCTTCACCATGTGATTCTCCAAAAGTTGTTATTCTAAATAGTGTTCCGTAGCTATTACCTGCCATTATAATTAGTTTTGAACAAAAGTACCATTTTAGTTTAAAGTTCAAAAGTTTAAAGTTTAAAGTTTTAGGAAACATTTCACATTTGTTGATATTAATTTAATCTTGTCTTGGATTTCTTAACCTTTAACTCGATTGCTATTGCTAATAATTCTATTAATTTGGTAAACTTCAAATTCAAATACATTGAAAAAAAGAAAAGTCGAGTTAGTGGTGATTTCTGATGTACACCTTGGAACTTTTGGTAGTCATGCTAAAGAACTTTATAATTATTTATCTTCTATAAAACCTAAAACGCTAGTCTTAAACGGTGATATTATAGATGTATGGCAGTTTCGAAAATCGTATTTTCCAAAAGCACATTTAAAAGTCATACAAAAAATTATAAGTTTTGCTTCGAAAGGAACGAAGGTTTACTACATTACAGGAAATCATGACGAAATGCTCCGGAAATTTAGTGATATGAATATGGGTAATTTTGCATTAGTGGACAAGTTAGTATTAGACCTTGATGATAAAAAAGCCTGGATATTTCACGGTGATGTTTTTGATGCTTCTGTGCAACACTCAAAATGGATTGCCAAACTTGGCGGTTTAGGCTATGATTATTTAATACTTTCAAACCGATTTGTAAATTGGTGTTTGTCTAAAATAGGAAGAGAGCCGTATTCTTTTTCTAAAAAAATAAAGGCGAGTGTAAAAAAAGCGGTTAAGCACATTTCTGATTTTGAGAAAACCGCAACTGAATTAGCTATCGAAAAAAAATACGACTATGTCATTTGTGGACACATTCATGAACCAAAAATGATTCATAAAGAAAATAAAAATGGGACTACTTTATATTTGAATTCAGGAGATTGGGTAGAAAACTTAACAGCATTGGAGTACAATAAAAAACGTTGGAAATTATATAGCTATTCTGAAGCAAACTATGCTGAAGAAGAAAACCTTTTTGAAATGGAAGATATTTTGAGTAATCAAATCCTGGCTTCAGTGCTTTTCTCTAAACAAAATATCCTTCTGTAATGCCAATATAAAAAACTATCAAAATTCTAAAAACGTAAATTATATAACTTTTCTTTAAAATTTTATAAAATTCATGTCCTACTAAATCTTACATTTGCATCTATAAAAACTTACTTATGAAAAAAATTATTTTATCTGCAATAATGTTAATTGGATTAGCATTTACCGCACAAGCACAAGATGTTTCTAAAAATGCTATCGGTCTACGTTTTGGTGACAGTGGTGGTTTTGGAACTGAAATAACGTATCAAAGAGGATTGTCAAACAACAATCGTTTAGAGTTAGATTTAGGTTGGAGAAATAGAAATAATTATAAAAACGATAATTATGATGACAATGCTATCAAATTAACTGCTTTATATCAATGGGTATGGAATATTGAAGGCGGATTCAACTGGTATGCAGGTATTGGTGGTGGTGTAGGAACCTACAACAGAGATTATTATGACAATAGAGATTATAATAATGGAACTTTTGCATTTGCTGCTGGAGATATAGGTATCGAATATAATTTTGACATCCCATTGTTAATCTCTTTAGATTTCAGACCTGAATTTGGTAGCAGTGACTATTACAGAAACAATTATGGTTCTGATGTAGCTTTAGCTCTTAAATACCAATTCTAATATATCAAAATGTATTAAAAAAAATGCCACTATTTCTAGTGGCATTTTTTTTATTTAAAAATAATCTCTTTCTTAGAATTTATTTTAATTACACAAAAAGGATTTGTAAAAGCTTGTGTAACCATACTCCCTGGTTCCGGACTAGTTTCTTTTATGGTGATAACAATATTTTTATCAGTTTCAACTACAGTATCAATTCCTATACTATAACCTCCCGATGTTTTTTCTCCCATATTCAAAACTATAAAATTAGAAGTCTGAATATCATTTGAACTGATTTTATTTTTTAGATTTTCATCGTTCTGTAACATTGCTATTTCATTTGGCTCCGAAAGAATCTCAAAAAAACGAATACTTGCACCACCGTTTGTCTGTTGTGTCAATACCTCGTATAAAGAATTTTTTTCGGAACTTTTTGTAATTGTTGCACCACAGGAAAATAAAGTCAAAGCCACTAGTGATACTATTATCTTTTTCATTACGGTATTTTATTGGTTGATAGATTAATTTAAAAAGTTTTACTACTTTTTTATTTTAGAAAAATGTAAATCTAATCTATGTGTATTTTTTTATTGCTTTTTTATATAAAGCTTCATAAAGCGGCAAGATGTTCTTGATATCAAATTGTTTTGCAACAGACAGCGCATTTTTTTTAAATTTATGAAGAGTTGCATCATCTTTTAAAATTTTCAAAGCGTTTTGTGCCATTTCATCCGTATTCCCCACATCACTTAAATATCCGGAAATACCGTCAAAATTTACTTCTGGCAAACCTCCAGAATTACTTGAAATTACGGGAACACTCCACGCCATAGCTTCTAGAGCGGCAAGACCAAAACTTTCGGTTTCAGATGGCAATAGGAATAAATCAGTATAACTCAAAATTTTATCGATCTCATTACTGTTTCCAAAAAAGATAACTTTATCCTGAATTCCTAATTCCTGACATAAATATTCTGCTTTTTCTTTTTCAGGACCATCCCCTACCATCATCAATTTAGCAGGAATTTCTTTTTGAATATTATAGAAAATTTTAATTATATCCGGAATTCGTTTTACTTTTCTGAAATTACTGATATGGGTAATGATTCTCTCATTTTTATTAGCCATTACGGAACGATGGCAGGCTGTACTTGGATCATTCAGATTTTTATCTAATTCTATAAAATTAGGAATTACCTCAATTTCATTTTTTACATTAAATAATTTATGGGTATCATCTTTCAAACTTTGGGAAACCGAAGTAACAAAATCCGATTTATTAATACTAAAAGTCACCGCTGGTTTATAAAACGGATGATTCCCAACTAATGTAATATCAGTTCCGTGTAATGTAGTCACCATCGGAATATTAATTCCCTCATCTTTCAGCATTTGTTTAGCCATATAACCCGCATAAGCATGAGGAATTGCATAATGCACATGCAATAATTCAATTTTATAGAGCTTTACCATATCCACTAATTTGCTTGACAAAGCCAATTCGTAAGGTTGATAATGAAATAACGGATATTCAGGAACATTGACTTCGTGGTAATGTACATTTGGATTTAAAAGCGCCAAACGTACAGGCTGACTATACGTTATAAAATGGATTTCGTGACCACGTCTTGCCAATTCAAGACCTAATTCTGTTGCGACAACACCACTTCCTCCAAAGGTAGGATAACAAACTATTGCAATTTTCATCTATGTATTTTAATAAAACGAAATTAATAAAAATAGGAATGTGTTTTATGGAAATTTAAGTTAAATCCTTTAAAGTCTAAAACTTAATGCGTTGAATTCTTACAGCGTTTAAAATTGCTAACAAAGCGACGCCAACATCTGCAAAAACAGCTTCCCACATCGTAGCTAAACCTCCTGCTCCCATTACTAAAACAATTAATTTAACGGTAAAAGCTAAAAAAATATTTTGCCAAACAATTTGTTTTGTCTTTTTTCCAATATTAATTGCCGTATAAATCTTAGCGGGTTGATCATTTTGAATGACAACATCGGCAGTTTCAATGGTGGCATCACTACCTAAACCTCCCATTGCAATTCCTACATTGGCCAAAGCAATTACAGGAGCATCATTTACTCCGTCACCAACAAATGCAACGTTTAAATTTTGTTTCAATAAAGCTTCTAATTTTTCAACTTTGTTTTCAGGCAATAAATTTCCAAAAGCCTGCTCCATATTCAACTCTTTGGCAACAACAGAAACTATGGATTGGTTATCGCCAGAAAGCATAATGGTCTCTATATTTAATTTATGTAAGCTCTGAATTGCCTCTTTTGCATCTTCCTTCACTTCATCAGCAATAATAAAATAACCTGCATATTTTTGATTGATGGCAACAAGTATGATAGTAAAAGGAATTGCATCAATTTCAGTATCATAAGCGATATTGTAATTTTGCATCAACTTAGCATTTCCTACTAAAATCTCTTTTCCATCCACAAAACCTTTTAGTCCCAATCCAGCAATTTCCTTTACTTCACTTACAATGCTAGCTTTGGTAAGGTCTTTGGCAAATTCTATAATTGCCGAACCCACGGGATGTGTCGATTTAGTCTCTATTGCGGCTGTATATTGTATCAAATCAGTTTCTGAAATCCCAACAGCTACTACTTTTTGAACGTTGAAAACCCCTTTAGTCAATGTTCCTGTTTTATCAAAAACGACTACTTTGACCGATGCTATTATATCCAAAAAAGTAGATCCTTTGAATAGAATTCCGTTTTTACTTGCTGCGCCAATCCCTCCAAAATACCCTAACGGAATAGAAATTACCAATGCGCAAGGGCAAGAAATTACTAAGAAAACCAATGCTCTGTACAACCAATCCTTAAAAATGTAATTATCTATAAATACCATTGGAAGCACACAAATGGCTATTGCCAGATAGACCACAATTGGTGTGTAAATTTTAGCAAATTTCCGAATAAACAATTCTGTTGGCGCTTTTTTTGCAGAGGCTAGCTGAACCATCTCCAGAATTTTTGATAATTTACTATCGGTGAAAGCTGTAGTTACTTCTACTTGAGAAATAGTATTGAGATTGATCATTCCTGCCAGGATTGTTTCTCCTTTAGATTTGGTATCGGGTTTGCTTTCTCCTGTTAATGCCGCAGTGTTGAAAGTAGCATAATCAGAAAGTAATTTTCCATCTAAAGCTAATTTTTCACCTGGTTTCAATTCTATGATTTCTCCAATAGTAACTTCCGAAGCTTTTTTGGAAACAATATTCACTCCGTCAATTACATTTGCTACATCAGGCCTTTGATCTAATAATGATTTTATATTCGATTTTGCTCTTTTTACAGCTAGCATCTGGAACAATTCACCAATTGCGTAAAATAGCATTACAGCCACACCTTCGGCATATTGACCAATTCCAAAGGCACCTAACGTAGCGATTCCCATCAAGAAAAATTCAGAAAAAATAGCTCCTTTGCGGATGCTTTCATACGCTTCTTTCAACACTGGAAACCCTACAGGAACGTAAGCTAAAACATACCAAATGACTCGAATCCAACCATTAAACCAAGATTGTGGAACGTAATTATCAAACAATAAAGCAATCAGCAGTCCTATAAAACTAATTATGGAAGGTAAAAACATTCTGAAAGTGCTTTCATTTCCATTAGAATGATCGTGATCTTCCTCATCGTGATTTTCTGACTCACTATGAGAAGAACAACATCCTGTATCTTGGGCTTTATTTACTTTTTTTTCTTCTAAAGCGCAGCAAGGTTGTTTATCATCCATATCAAGTTTGTGCGTCATTTTAGATAATTTATTTTTAGTAAAAGAAGAATGCTGATACTAACCAAAAGTGTTACTATTACTGTAAAGTTAGTTGAATTTAATGTTTTATCTTTTGGATACAGCACATAAATTACTGGTAATAATTACCCAACAATTATTTATTTACAATTAAATGTTTCAGCCTTGAATTCTTTTCGTTTTCGAACAATAATCACAGTGTTTCAGCAACTATTTGTCCTTTTTAGAACTTTTTTTATTAATCCATTTATTCACTTTATAACTAAGATAAGCCGAGCCAGTGCCGATTATTGCTCCCGCAAATACATCACTTGGATAATGAACCCCTAAATGCATTCGAGAATATCCCACTGCACCTGCCCAAACAAATGATGGGGCTATAATATACCATTTGGGATAAGCTAAACTCAGCGATGTTGCTGTTGCAAAAGCTAAAGAAGTATGTCCCGAAGGAAATGAATAACCCAAGGTCGACGCTACTTGATCAATATCAGGATAGGTTTCAAATGGTCGGTCTCTTTTTATAGTATGTTTCAAAGCGGTAGTAATAAATGCATTTACTAAAAATGCTTCTCCTATAAAAATTGCCTGTTTCTTGATGGCACTGTCTTTCTTTATTAGACCAACAGAATAGAGAATAATGGGAGTTGCAACACTGATTGGAACCGCACTGTTTGTCACTAATTTAAAAGTAGGATCTAAACTCTTATTTCTATGAACATTAATATCCCGTAGAATATTTATATCACTATTTTGAGCATTTACAAAAGTCATGCTAAAAAGCAATACAATTAAAATGACTCTTGTAAAAACGGTACTCCTATTTCTCATTAAGCTTTTTTTATCTCAAATATACTATAATACAAGGTGAATTTTTAACTAAATACTGCTAATAAAAGTATTGAAAATCATTTTAATAAAAATTCGGTTAATTTATAATTGCTTCATAAATAACCTTTTGAATGTCTTCTCGAATGTTTTCTTTTGACAATCTGTTTTCACCTGCTATTGGAAAAGTTCTGTTGGATAAAAACACATAGACAATTTGTGTTTCGGGATCAGCCCAAGCCATCGTTCCAGTATAACCGGTATGACCAAAACTGGTCATCGAAGCACAACCGCACGTAGGTCCTTTCGCACCCAATTGTGGTTTATCGAAACCTACACCTCTCCTATTTCCTGCTGCACAAAAATAACACGTATTGAAATCTTCAAATGTCTTTTCAGAAAAATACTGCTGATTGCCATAATTTCCTTTTTGCAAGTAAAGCTCCATTATTTTAGCCACATCCATAGCATTTGAAAAAACACCAGCATGACCCGAAACTCCGCCTTCTAAAGCAGCAGATAAATCGTTGACATATCCTTGCAAAAGCTGATGACGGAAATACGTATCTGTTTCTGTTGGAGGAATTCTGTTTTTATCAAATTTAGCCAATGGATTGAAACTGGAATTATTCATTCCGAGTGAGCGGTAGAAATTCTCCTGAATCAAAACATCTAATGTTTTACCCGTTGTTTTTTCTAAATAATCTTTCAAAATCATAAAAGTAAGATCGCTGTACTTGTATTCTTTTTTCAATGAAAGCTTGCTCTTAACAATCATTTTCATAATGGTGTCGCTAAAATCATTTCTTATAAAAAGACTGTCTGTCATTCGTTTAGAAAACAGCTCTTCGGATGTTTTTCTAAAATAAACTTCCGAAGGAAATTTTGACTTATCCATTGTCGCTTTATAAAATGGAATTCCCGCTGCAAGTCCTGCATAATGAGACAATAAATCCTTAAAATTAATATTCGCTTTATTGGAATCTTTAAAAATGGGAGACATTGTTCCTAATTTGGTTTCCAGATTTATTTTTTGTTGATCGTATTGCAACATTACATTGGGCAACGTAGCCAAAATTTTTGTCAACGAAGCAACATCATAAATATCTGAATCTTGAACTTTAATCGTTTTATCATACGTATGATGCCCGAATGATTTTTGATAAATAACTTTCCCTTTTCTGGCTACTAAAACCTGAATTCCAGGCGTCATTTTGCCATTAATCGCTTTATTGGCAATGACATCAATTTTGGATAAAATTTCAGCATTCATTCCCACATTTTCAGGAGTTGTAAATCCTAAGCGATTTAACTTTTCAGTTGCTAAACCATCATTTACTTTAAAGCTTGTATTAATAGAAACCGGTAATTTCCCTTTGGCTTCAATTGCTCCAAAAATTAGTTCTGCAGAAACTATTTGTGCAATCGCACTGTTTTGATAGGAAACAACCAATCCTTCGAAATCATCAAAATTTGTAATGGGTAATACCGAATACGGTTTTGCAAAAACATCTAGAATTACATTATTGTTTTTAGCTAAAAAATTGATTTTAAATAATTCATTAGATTTTAAATCATCGTTTCTAAAAGCTATATCTGATTTATGATATCCAATGATGACAGTTGTAAACGATTGCAATTTTACTTGTAAACTGTCGAGATCAGCATCTTCAACTACTGTTACGTCAGCGTATTTTTTTAAAGTCGAAACAAAAGCATCATTAGTGTCATCTCCTATTTTTACGTAGGCTATTTTTTGTTTGTCTAAATTTTTAATTGGCAAAACAGCCGCTGTATTTTTTAGAACAGTAATTGCATTTTCATACAACTCATATTGTAAAGCATCATTTTCATATGAGTTTAAATCGTTGTATAAATTTTCCGTTTCAATTGGTTTGAAATTATTCAAGCCGGCTTTGTACTTAAATTTCAAAATTTTCTTTACTGAAAAAGCCAATCGTTCATCAGTAAATAAATTTAGGGAATAGGCAAGCTTAAATTTCTCAATCGCAGCAGGAACATCTTCAGGAAATAAGAGTACATCGTTTCCAGCCATAAAAGCTTCAAAGTTGATTTCGCTAGGTAGCTTAAAGTTGCTTATACTTTTCATATTCAAAGCATCTGTAAAAATAAGCCCTTTGAATCCTAATTCTTTTTGAAGAATATCAGTTACCACATTGTGAGAAATAGATGAAGGAAAATTAGGTTTTGATTCTAAACTGGGAACGTTTAAATGCGCCACCATAACGGATGCAAGTCCTTCATGAAACATTTTTTTATAGGGATAAAACTCAACGTCCGATAATCTTTCTTTCGTAAAATTAATGGTTGGTAATCCTTTATGTGAATCCGTTTCAGTATCTCCATGACCAGGAAAATGCTTTCCGGTAGAAAAGATTCCTTGACTTTGAACTCCTTTCATTAAAGCAATAGCGCGTTCTGTAACTTTGAATTTATCTTCGCCAAATGAGCGAAAACCTATTATGGGATTTCTGGGATTTGTATTGATATCAAGAACTGGAGCAAAGTTAAATTGCAAACCCAATCGTTTGCTTTGTCGCCCGATTTGAACACCAACTTTCTCTAATAATTTCATATCTTGGATGGCTCCAAGTGTCATATTCCAAGGATAGCTGTAGGTAGAATCCAATCGCATGCCCAAACCCCATTCGGCATCGATCCCTATAAACAAAGGAATTTTTGACTTCGATTGAAAACGATTGGTTAATATAACTTGACGAACCGGACCTCCTTGAAAGAAAATCAATCCTCCAATTTTATGATCTACTATAAGTTTATCAATAGCTTTAATATGCACCGAATCTTTATTGGAATAAGCGGCAACCATAAATAATTGCCCGAATTTTTCCTCTAAAGTCATGGCATTGTAAACACTGTCAACCCATTTATTACCTTCAGTAGATAATTCAAAAAGTGTGGGGATATTACTCGATTGTATACTGTCCAAATTTTCTATTTTGGACGGAACTTTGGCTACAATTTTTTGATTCTTATTCACTTTTGTACCAACACAACCCGCAGCAACAAAAATAAATAAGACATACGAAAAAACAATTTTGATGCCTGTTTTTTTCATTGAACTATTTTGTTTAAAAAAAACGACTGTGCCAACTGTCAATAGCTGGAACCTCCCAGGATTCATTGTATTCTTCTATATTATTAACTAAATTATTGAAAACGATTGTGTTTTCAGTAACCGCTTTATCTTTTACCATTTTCTTGAAATCAATCAACGGCTTGTGTGCAATATGCTCTCCCAGTTTGAACGTAACATTCATTTTATCTAATAAATCAACGGTGTATTTTTGTTCCAAACTTTGGATAAATTCCACAGAGGAATCGATGGAACATCCTGTAGCTGCTTGTACATCCTGATTTACGGCAATAATTATAAATCGGTTGTATTTTAATTGATACGATGATTCTAAACTGGTACCATGTGCAGCCCAACCTTCAAGAAAGGATTGCAAAGCAGTTTCTATTTCAGAAAACTCGGCATCCGAAAATTTTCTGTTTGATTGATAAATCCAGATTTTAGATTCTTCGGGTAAATTTTCAAATGGAACAAACATCGTAATTATGAGTTATGAGTTATGAATTTTGATTTACAAAATCAAAATTCGTAATTTTTAATTATTTTATAAATCTTGTGCATTCGCAATCAATTCCGCAATATCCATGACTTTTACTTCGCTTTCCTTTTCTTTATTTTTAATACCATCGGTCATCATCGTATTACAAAAAGGACAACCCGCAGCAATAATTTCTGGTTTTGTTTCTAATGCATCTTCGGTTCTTTCAACATTGACTTCCTTATTTCCAGGCTCAGCATCTTTAAACATCTGAGCACCTCCGGCACCACAACATAAACCGTTAGCTTTAGAACGCTTCATTTCTACTAATTCAGCATCCAATTTAAGAATCAAATCTCTTGGCGCTTCATACACATTATTGGCTCTTCCTAAATAGCAAGGGTCATGAAAAGTAATTCGTTTTCCTTTGAATTGTCCTCCTTCAATGGTTAATCTTCCGTCGTCTAACAACGATTTCAAAAACTCAGTATGATGAACAACTTCATATTTTCCGCCTAATTCCGGATATTCGTTTTTTAGCGTATTGAAACAATGCGGACAAGCAGTAACAATTTTTTTTGCTTCGTATGCATTCAAAACCTCGATATTCATCATGGCTTGCATTTGAAACAAAAACTCATTACCCGCTCTTTTTGCAGGATCTCCAGTACAACTTTCTTCAGTACCTAAAACGGCAAAAGATACATTCGTCCGATTTAAAATTCGAACAAATGCCTTCGTTATTTTCTTTGCTCTATCATCAAAACTTCCTGCACAACCTACCCAAAATAAAACTTCTGGTTGTTTCCCTTGAGCTAACATTTCGGCCATAGTTGGCACTATTAAATTCTCTGACATACTATTTTGTTGATTCGGTTATTCGTTGATTTGATTATTCGAGTAAACGGAAATTTGTTATTTCATTTTATTAAATAAACCTTAAACAAATAACCAATTAAATAATTATTCATTCTTCCAATTCAATCGATCTTGTTGATTGTATTGCCATGGCGCACCGTTATTCTCTATATTAGTCATCATTGCATTAATTGGCATTGGTGCAGCACTTTGCTCCATTACTAAATAGCGTCTCATATCCATGATAATTGAAAGCGGACTAATATTTACAGGACATTCCTCAACACACGCATTACATGATGTGCAAGCCCAAAGTTCTTCAGGAGTGATATAATCGTTTAATAATGTTTTGTTATCCGGAATAAAAATCCCTTTATTGGCATCAATATTTCTTCCTACTTCTTCCATTCGGTCTCTGGTATCCATCATGATCTTACGTGGAGACAATTTTTTCCCTGTTATATTCGCAGGACAAGATGAAGTACAACGACCACATTCGGTACAGGTATAAGCATTCAATAACTGAACCCAATTTAAATCCTGAACGTCACTGGCTCCAAATTTACTTGGAACCGCATTTTCATCTACTGGTGCTGCTGCAAATGGATCAGCATTAGGATCCATCATTAGTTTTACTTCCTTGGTAACGGACTCTAAATTATCAAATTGTCCTTGAGGATGTAGATTTGCAAAATACGTATTTGGAAACGCTAATAGAATGTGTAAATGCTTAGAAAAATAAAGATAGTTCATGAAAATCAAAATCCCGGTAATATGCAACCACCAAAATATTTCAGAAAGAAGCATTACTAATTCATTTGACATTCCATTAAATAATGGCTCAATAAATTGGCTTATTGGAAATGAACCTGCTTTAATAAAATGAGAGAATCCTCCAGGCACTTGCTGTAAATGCAAATCAGATGCATTCATCAATAAAAATAATGTCATTAGAACTACCTCAAAATACAAAATATAGTTTGCATCATTTTTAGGCCAGCCTTTTAAATCAGGGCTAACAAATCTTTTTAATTTGATAGCATTTCTTCTAATCCAAAAAATGGAAACGGCAACTAAAACTAAAAATGCCAAAATTTCGAAAGAAGCAATCAGTACATCATACGTAGTTCCTAAAAAAGCAAAAACACGATGCGTCCCAAAAAGTCCATCAATAATAATTTCTAGTAATTCTATGTTTATAATTACAAAACCTACATAGACTATAATATGCAATATCCCAGCAATAGGTCTTTTCACCATTTTAGATTGACCAAGAGCAATCATGGCCATATTAGTCCATCGTGCTTTAGGATTATCTGAACGATTGACATCGGTACCAAGATTTATATTTCTGATTATTTTTTTTACGTTAATGAAAAAACAACTAAAACCAATTATCAAAAGAATGGCAAATAAAATATTGTCTAAATAGCTCATAATTGCTAATTTTTTACATTGGGTATAGAATCGTTTACAGGAGCAACATAAGGCTTGTTTTTCTTTCCAAACAAAGAAATATTTACATATCGAGTTGGGTAAAGTCTAACATCTTGCAATAATAGCTCTAATTCTTTTGTGGAACTTTTAATGTTTTGGTAGAAGGCCTCATCGTTCAATAATTTGCCCATAGAACCTTTTCCAGATTCCAAACCGCTCATGATCCCGTCTACTCTGGCTAAAGTTGCATTTAGATTTTTTACCGTCTTACCTAAATCCGCTTTATTCAAGGAATCAGATATTTTAGAAAAATTTCCGGATATTTTATTAAAATTAGTTACAACTCCATTAATTTGAGTTTTGTTAGCATCCAATAAAGTATTAACGCTTAAAGAAACTTTATGAAATTGTTCAATGGTCTTACTCAATTCCGCCAATGTAAGTTTTAAATCCTGCTGTCCTTTTGGGTCCAAAACATTATTCAATCCTGAAATTAATTTTTCAGTACTTCCCAATAACTTTTCTAATTTTTCTTGAAGTGGTGCTAATTGATCTCCAACTTTATCAGTAAGGCCTAATTTTACTCCGCCTTGTAATTTTTGACCATCAACAGCTAATGTTTTATCCTCAAAATTAGGAATAATTGCAATTTGTTTTCCTCCGATAAATCCTGGCTCATAAATAGAAGCTATACTCGATTTAGAAATTGGAAAATCCGTTTTTAGCTGTAATTCAACTAATAACACACCTGTGTTTTCATCAATTGTGATGCTGCTAACTTTACCAATAACTAATCCGTTTAGCGTAACGGGAGCAGATGTGGCTAACCCTTCTACACTTTTATATTCTACATAAAATGTTTTGTAATTGGTAAAAAGGTCTCTTCCTTTTAAAAAACTGTAGCCCCAGATAAATAATAAAATAGAGGCAATTACTAAAATAGCAGTTTTAATTTCTCGTGTTATTTTCAAAATTTAAGTATTTTTTACAAATTTAATATAAAATATTTGACTTGTTGTAATTATTTAAGCGCTTCTTGAATACTAATATTCTTTCCCCCTTTAACTGCAATTATATACGCTGAAGTATATCCTTTAGTTTTCACAACTTTCAAATCCTCTTTTGCTGTATTATAGTCTGATGTTGAACCATATGCATATTTATATAAAGATCCATTGCTTGTTGTCATCGAAACATTTTTTAATCCTTTAAAATTTGACGGATTTAATTTAATATTTTTATTTCCGGCAGCAAATTGAACTTTAAAAACCACATCAGAATTTTGTGTTTTTAGACCTTGCTTTTTCGAAACTAGTTTTTTCGTAATTTGTTTAGATCTAGTACTCTTTGAAGTGTCTTTTCTTTCATTTTCGACTACTTTTTGGGATGGGAGCTCTTCATAATTATCATTGGAATGCGTTCCAAAATATTCTTTTTTGTAAGCAATAATAGCCGATGCAATAGCTTCAGCCATATTATTTTGCCCTTCCTCAGAATTTAAATAAAGTCCTTCTTGGCTATTAGATAAAAAACCCAATTCAATCAAAACACTTGGCATATAAGCCGCATCCAAAACCCATAAAGGAGTCTGCTTTATACCTCTTGATTTTCGATGTAATTTGTTTCTAAAATTGTTCTCAATTTTTGAAGCCAGATTTATGCTTCGATCTAAATAATCTTCTTGCAGAATTTTTAATCCAATCAACGTTTCAGGATTCTTAGGATCAAAACCTTTATAAGTATGTTTGTAATCTTTCTCCAATAATATTACGGAATTTTCTTGTTTAGCAATTTCTAAATTACCTTTACTTCTAGCTAAACCCATTACAAAAGTTTCTGTACCAAAAGGAACTGGATTATTAACCGAATTGCAATGTATAGAAACAAATAAATTAGCATCGATACTATTTGCTTTTTTGGGTCTGTCCTTTAATTCTATAAAAACATCGGATTTTCTGGTATGAATAACTTGAATAGTCTGGTCGTTTTTGAGGTGTTTTTCTAACTTTAAAGTGGTTTTAAGCGCTATTTCTTTTTCAACAAAACCATGATAGGAATTCCCGGGATCTTTACCTCCGTGACCTGCATCTAAAATAACCGTGAACTTTTGATTGGATTGAGAATAAGCATTAAAGCAGAAAAATAGAAATGCAGCTGAAATCGTGGTTTTAACTCTTCTGATTATTTTCAAAATATAAGTGTTTTTTTTTTTCAAATTTAATGTAAAAAAAAGAGAACCTAGTACTATTTAATTACGTCTTGAATATTCACTTTCTCTCCGTTTTTAAATACAATTAAAAATGCAGAATCATATCCTTTTTCTTTGGCCTCACCTAACTGCTTTTTTGCTTCATCATAGTCTGAGGTTTCTCCATACATATATTTGTAAACCCTATTTTCATAGGCAACAGAAATATTTTTAAGTCCATTAAAATTTTTTGGTATTAATGCGATTCTTTTACTCGTGGCCGAAAGTTGCACTTTAAATAAAGGGATAGAATTATCAACCGTTTTTTTTACTGGTGTTGATTCTGCTTTAGCTTGTGAAATCATTTTTGGTTTCACAGGAGTAACAGTATCTTTTATTGGTTTTTCATTAATTTTCTGTGAAGGTCTTTCTTCAAAAATTTCAACTTCACCATTACCAAAATATTCTTTTTTATAACTGATAATTGCATCTGCGATAGCTTTGGCTATTTCATTTTGACCATCCTCAGAATTTAGTTTATTCCCTTCAAATGTATTAGAAATAAACCCCATTTCTATCAATACTCTTGGCATGTATGCTTTATGAAGTACCATAAAAGGGGCTTGTTTAACTCCTCCTCCTCGTATTTTTTTTCCTAAATCCCCAAAAGCATCTTCTACCTTACTTGCCAATGAAATACTATTGTCTAAATATTCCTCCTGCATTAAGGTCATTCCTATCATAGTCTCCGGAGAATTCGGGTCAAAACCTTCGTATTTTTGTTTGTAATCTTTCTCTAATGTTATTACAGAGTTCTCTTTTTTAGCAGCCTCAAGATTTGATGCTACTTTACTCAAACCCATCACATAAGTCTCCGTACCATCGGCAGCTGTATTTCTATTGGCATTACAATGAATCGAAACAAAAATAGTAGCATTAAATCTATTGGCAATATTGGCTCTTTCAATTAAATCAATAAAAACATCTGTTTTTCGAGTATAGATGACATCCATTTTGGGTGTAGCTTCTAATATTTTTCCAACTTTTAAAACTACTGCCAAAGCAATATTTTTTTCTATACGACCTTCATAAACTGCACCAAAATCGTGTGCTCCGTGACCTGCATCTAAAGTTACTTTGAAAGTATTAGATTGACTGTACCCGATTAACGAAAATATTATCAAAATAAAAGTTAATATTATTTTAATTTTATATGTTTTGTGCATAAAGTTATAAGTTAATTTAATTAAAACACTACCGTCATAAAATTTTTTATTTGACTATTTTTGACAAAAAATAATATGTAAGTTTGACATGTCAAAAAACAGGCCATAATTTTACAAAAATAGCATTTAAACCTTTGTATACAAACTTATTTAATATCGTTTTATTATCAATTTTCCTATCATTAGGGTCTGGTAAATTATATTCTCAAGATATATCAAAAAAAAAGACGGACATATCCCCTAAAAAACAAATAGATAGCACTAAAAAAAGTGTTAATCAGAATAAAACTCCCGTTTTAACTGTTGAAAAAGAAACTGATACAATCAAAATCGATAGTATCAAGCCTACTAAAGCATTTCTAGACGGTAAAGTAAGATACAAAGCAGATCAGTATGCTAAGATCGATCAGAAGAAAAAACATATCACTCTTTACGACAAAGCTGAATTGTACTATCAGGACATCGAATTGAAGTCTGGAATAATCATCATGGATTATGAAAAAAATGAGGTATATGCCGGGCGTATCAAAGATTCAACAGGTGCTTACACTCAATTTCCAAACTTCAAACAAGGTGCAAATGTAATTGAACCAGATTCTATCCGTTTTAATTTTAAAACAAAAAAAGCTTTAATTTGGAATTCAAGATCAGATCAAGGAGAATTTAAAATCAAAGCTACCATAACCAAAAAAGAAAATGATTCCGTTTACTTTTTAAAAGGAGCCCGTTTTACTACTTCAAAAGACGTGGACAATCCTGAATATTATTTTCAAACAAACAAAGTAAAATTTATTCCAGGTAAAAAAGTAGTGACTGGATTGACTAATATGGTTATCGCAAACGTGCCAACTCCTATAGCTTTACCGTTTGCTTTTTTTCCAATGAGTAAAGAAACCAGTATTTCAGGATTAATTTTACCTAGCTATAATGACTCCAATAACAGAGGCTTTTCTCTTCAAAATTTAGGCTATTATTTTGCGTTGAGCGATAATTATGATTTAACCGTTTTGGGAGATTATTATACTAATGGAAGTTATGGACTGCGTTTTGAATCTAGTTACGCCAAAAGATATAATTACAGAGGAAACTTAAATATTAGATTCGAAAATTTAATCACCAGCGAAAGAGGGTATCCGGATTATTTAAAGCAAAATATATACAACATTCAATGGTCCCATTCCAAAGACTCTAAATCAAATCCGAATTCTAGTTTTTCAGCATCTGTGAATCTTGGAAGCAGTAGATATTTCCAGCAATCTATCAATCAAGTCAATATTGGATCGAATCTTAATAATACATTAAGCTCTTCTATATCCTATTCAAAAACCTTCAATTCGATTCCGCAAGTTAGAATGTCATTGACCGCAACACATTCCCAAAACACTCAAACGGAAGAAATCAATATGACTTTACCCACTTTACAATTGAGCGTTGACCGGATTTATCCGTTTGTAGGGAAAGACGGAGTTAAAAAAGGATTTTTCAAAAACATCAACCTACAATACAATTTAAACGGTAGAAATAGCATCGTAACAACTGATTCGTTATTCTTTAAACCGCAAATGTTTAGAGATGCCAAAATTGGTTTTCAACACAGCATTCCATTAAGCACCAATTTTAAATTATTCAAATATTTCAGTGCTTCAACCTCTATGAACTATGAGGAAATTTGGTACACCAAAACAATTGAAAGAAGTTATGATGTTGACCAAAGCAAAGTTGTTGACAAAACTATAAATGGATTTGATGCTTTCAGAACATACTCCTTTTCATCCAGTGTTGGAACTACAATATATGGTACCTTTAATTTTGGTAATGACAAAAAAATCAAATCGATAAGACACGTCATGAGACCATCGGTTTCGTATGGCTACACTCCTAGCTTTGAAAAGTATTATGACACTTATTCTTCAGACGCAACAGGAACCATGATGAAGCAATATTCAAGATTTGAAAGCGGAATTTTTGGTGCTCCGGGATTAAACAACTCTAATACTTTAGGCTTTGATTTGAGCAATACTTTTGAAGCCAAAGTTACTGATAAAGATAGCACTAAGGTAGAACCTAAAAAAATAATGCTTCTTAATAACTTAAATCTTTCCACCAGTTATAATCTTGATGCCGATGGTGTAACGACACTTGCCTTTTCTCCAATAAGAGTTAGCGGTGGGACAACATTACTAGATAACAAAATGAATGTCAATTTTGGAGCAACATTAGATCCTTATGCCATTGACAATTCAGGAAACCGAATTAATGTATTTAACATTGATAATGGCGGAAGTCTTTTTAGAATGACGAGCTCTAATATGACCTTAAATTATTCTATTTCGAGCCAAGGCAAAGACAAAACAGACAAGGATAAAAATACCCAAAGTCAAAGAAATGGTGGCCGTGAAGATGATTTATTTGGAACAAATACTGACTTAGGCGATAGCCGAAGAAGTCAATTTAACGAAGAGGAAGAAGACGAAGGGGAAGATAAAATCTCAGAATTTTTCAATTCAAAGTTACCTTGGGACATGACATTTGCCTATTCCTTGACTTACGGAAATAACAATAGAGAAAATAAAATCATTGGGAATTCTATAATGATTTCAGCAAATGCTGACATAACTCCAAAATGGAAAGCAGGAGTGTCTACAGGGTATGATTTTGTACAAAAAGGAGTTACTTTCACCCAGCTTCGTTTTGAGAGAGATTTGTTGAGTTGGAGAATGGATTTTAACTGGTCTCCATTTGGCACCAATGCAAATTGGGGTTTCTTTATCGGAATAAAGTCTGGTGTACTTAGTGATATCAAATGGGACAAACGAAGTACCATAAACCGATAATAGATTCTTAACGTATTACCCAATAAAAACAACCGTTTTATGAAAAAGATAATTTTAACAGAAAATGCTCCCGCTCCAATCGGACCGTACAACCAAGCTGTTCTTAAAGGTAACACGCTATATACTTCTGGTCAAATTGCAATTAATCCAGCAACTGGAGAATTGAATACGGATAGTATTGAAGCCGAAACAGAGCAAGTGATGCAAAACATGAAAGCCGTACTTGAAGCAGCAGGAATGACATTTGAGAATGTGGTAAAGGCAACCATATTCATCATTGACATGAATGATTTTGGAAAAATAAATACCGTTTATGGTTCTTATTTCAACGAAAAAACCGCTCCAGCTCGTGAAACGGTTCAAGTGGCTTGTTTGCCAAAAAATGTAAATATTGAAATTTCAATGATTGCAATACTTTAGTTAAGTATTGCAATCATTGATTTTATTTTTTATTTATTAGCAACATGATATGCAATAAGCCCATCTATTGGTCTTCTAAGTACGTTCCCTAATTTTAATTCGTATTTATCGAATATTTCTTGCAATTCATCTTTTAAATAAAAGGCAATTGATCCTACAAAGTGAACTGGCACTTCTTTGTGATTATCATATTGTTTAATATAATTTTTTACAAAAGATTTCATTCCTTTGAAAATTATTTTTTTACAAAATTCAGTATCTTTATGTTGAATTAAGAATTTTGCAAATGTTGCTAAGTAAGCATTGGGATTTGCTTCTTTGTATAATTTACTTTTAATAGCATCCGGATCTAAATTGTATTCTTTCTCAAATTCTACCGCCAATTCTTTTGGCATTTTATTGAAATAATACTTTCTGATTAATTCTTTTCCAAAAACATTACCGCTACAATCATCCATAACAATATATCCGAGTGATTGTACTTTTTGATGCAATTCTTTTCCATCAAAGTAGCTGCAGTTTGATCCCGTACCTAATATGCTAACAATCGCTTTTTCACCTTTAGGCGTTGTAGCGTAAACTGCTGCGTAAGTATCTTCATGAACTGCAATAATTGCATTTGGAAAATAATTTTGAAAAATTTGTGAAAGCATAATCTTCATTCCTTCTGTTCCACAACCAGCTCCATAAAAGAACAAATGGGTAGCATTCTTTTTATTTTGTAAAATATCAAAACGATCATTTAGACGTTCAATAATTTCATCTCCATCTAGAATTTCTGGATTCAATCCTAATGTTTGTGTGGTAAACAATACTTTTCCGGCATCGTCTATCGCAATCCAATCGGATTTAGTAGAACCACTATCAACTAATAATCTCATTTTTTTTTGGTTTTTTTGGTTTTTTGTATTTTGTTTTTCTACTTTAAAATACGTGCAGTAAAAAATTTGCATTTAAAAAATGGAACAAAAAATAAAATCCCGTTACTATAAAATATAACGGGATTTGTAAATGTAAAGAATTATTTTAAACCTGCAATGTGTACAGATAAATCAATTAATTTGCTTGAATAACCATATTCATTATCATACCAAGAGATGATTTTGAAAAAAGTAGAGTTCAATCCAATTCCAGCATTAGCATCAATGATTGATGTTCTTGAATCAGAAATAAAATCTTGAGATACAACTAAATCTTCCGTATACCCTAAAATACCTTTCATTGTAGTTTCAGAAGCATTTTTCAAAACTGCCATAATTTCTTCATAAGAAGTTTCTTTTGCCACTTTTACAGTTAAATCAACTACTGAAACATCAGCTGTAGGAACACGCATTGACATACCTGTTAATTTTCCGTTCAATGCCGGAATAACTTTTCCCACTGCTTTTGCAGCACCAGTTGACGATGGAATAATATTTAAGTTTGCTGCACGTCCACCTCTCCAGTCTTTTCTAGAAGGGCCATCAGTAGTCATTTGAGTTGAAGTTGTTGCGTGAACAGTAGTCATCAATGCTTCTACAATTCCGAAGTTATCATTAATAACTTTAGCTAATGGGGCTAAACAGTTTGTAGTACAAGATGCATTAGAAACAACCATATCAGTTGCTAAAGCTTCCTCATGGTTTACTCCCATTACAAACATTGGAGCATCAGCGGAAGGAGCTGAAATAATTACTTTTTTAGCTCCGCCTTTGATGTGCTCGCTTGCAGTTTCGATAGTTGTAAAGAAACCGGTACATTCAGCAACTACATCAACATCAACTTCATTCCATTTTAAATCTGCAGGATTTCTTTCAGCAGTAATACGAATGTTTTTTCCGTTTACAAAAAGTTTTCCATCTATAACTTCAACAGTTCCGTTAAAACGTCCGTGAACTGAATCATATTTTAATAAGTAAGCTAAGTGATCTACGTCTAATAAATCGTTGATAGCTACAACTTCTACATTATCTCTATTGTAAGATTCTCTGAAAACAATTCTTCCTATTCTTCCAAATCCGTTTATTCCTAATTTTACTTTTGACATTTTAATTTAATTTTTTTGTTTATTTTTATTAACTCAACCTAAAGTCTAATTTTCCTCACAATAAACTTTAACTACTTATGTAGACATTATCTCCGAAACTCTTAATAATTCTCTATCAATCATTGTTTTACCTTTAATTGCTTGTTCTAAAGGCGTTAACGTTACTTTATCATTTTGCAATCCAACCATATAATTTGACTTCCCTTCCAATAACGATTCAACGGCTTTTACACCTAATCTACTGGCTAAAACTCTGTCAAAACACGATGGAGAGCCACCTCGCTGCATGTGACCTAAAACGGAAACTCTAACATCATACTCCGGTAAATTAGCTTCAACATAATCTTTTAATTCAAATACATTTTTTCCAATTTTGTCTCCTTCAGCAATAACTACTATACTAGATGATTTACCCGAAGCTTTACTTTTTTGCAATGATTCTAATAATCTGTCTAAACCTAAATTTTCTTCAGGAATTAAAATTTCTTCCGCACCTGCACCAATACCTGCATTCAAAGCAATATGACCTGCATCTCTTCCCATTACTTCTACAAAGAACAATCGGTTATGAGAACTGGCAGTATCTCTAATTTTATCAATTACATCAACTACCGTATTTAAAGCTGTATCATACCCTAAAGTATGACTCGTCCCAAAAATATCATTATCAATGGTTCCCGGTATTCCCATTACTGGAAAATTAAACTCCGTATTAAACAATAAACCTCCTGTAAAAGTACCGTCACCTCCTATTACCACTAAAGCATCAATTCCTGCTTTAGAAAGATTTTCGTGTGCTTTTTTTCTTCCTTCTGGAGTTTTAAATTCTAAAGATCGAGCCGATTTAAGAATCGTCCCTCCTTTATTTACAATGTTGTTTACACTTCGAGGTCCCATTTCTTTGAAGTCACCTTCAATCATTCCCTGATATCCTCTATAAATTCCTATACATTCTATATTATGATAAGCACATGTTCTTACTACTGATCGAATAGCTGCATTCATTCCTGGTGAGTCTCCTCCCGAAGTTAGAACACCAACTTTTTTTATTGTTTTTGGCATTATTTAAGTATTAAAGTGTAAAACTAGCAAACATTCAGCACTTTTAAAGCTGCGTTTTTAATAAATTAGGATAGCGCACTAAATTCAAACGTTTTCGTTAATAAGTTTTTATAAAAACAAAATAAAAAGGATTTTATTTAACAAAATTGAAAAATAATCGATTTTTATTTAATAATTAACAATTAGCTTGGTTTTTTGTCTACAAAGTAAGATAATATACTACGTATTTAGTAGTAAGATACAAAAAGAGAGTTTTCCACTGTAAAATTTAAAAAAATATCTCTTCCTGTAACACTTAGTAGATATAATCATTCGGACAGACAACATTAAACTGTATCGATATTCTGAATTCGTAGTTTTTAATCTAAAAGCCCAACTTATTAATTTTCCTCAGGAAGCAATCCTTCTTGATTATACTTGCTCTTTTTTGTACTGGATTTCTTTGGTTTAGAAAAATTAATATAATCCGGAGACATCTCTGAATCTTGATCTTCTGCAACGGGTACGGTAGCTCTGTCTATTTTTAGATTTTTAAAAATTTTATTGACAAACTCTTTAAAAGTATCAAAATCGACTTCATAAGAAAGCCCCAAACCTTGTGTATATCCAATTCCTTGACCTATATAATTAATATCATTTTCTTTATTAAAAATACGTAAGTTAAGTGTTCCATCTTCATTAACTCTGTACAAAACTTCTACATCTCCTACGATTGCTGATTCATTGATCCCTCCAAATGGAACTCCTAGTTTTCCATTAATAGTAATTCTTTCATTAATTTTTGATGAAATTGTAGCTACAAATCGCCCATCCGTTTCTTTTCCTATTCTTCGGTCTGCACCAATAAAATTAAGACCCACTTTAAATTTTTCATCATCAGATTGTATGATTCCGCCTAATATGCTCGAAGCGGTCTCAAATAAACTTCCTGAAAAATCAGATTGGCTAACTCCTTCCGGACTTAAAAAGCCGCCAGAGGATAATAAATATAACGCTTGAGTTTGTCTTACATCCTTATCATTCAATTTATATTGAATTTCTGATTTTAAAACAGTACTTACCGTTGGAAATTCAATATTAAAATCAGGCTCCGGACTAGTCAAATCACCTCGAATACCAATAACTACTTCAACGGGAACTTTAGTATTAAAAGATGAATTGTCTAATAATACCGCAGGATTTGCAGTTGTTTTATACACTGCTTCTAGGTTTAATTGTGCTCTCATCGGATTTCCTTCCCAAGAAATTGAACCTCCTTTTTTAACTGCAAATTTTTTATCAATAAGTCCTCCATATTTAAAATTATAGGTTCCTTCATAGGCCTGGAAATCTCCCCACATATTAAACTTTCCTAAAGTATTTATTTTAAACAATAAAGATCCAAACCCTTTTCCTTTCATTCCATGGCCTGTATTTCGGTCTAAAATCACTTCTACTTCGGCATCTGGAGTAATATCAAAATCAAACTCTAATTCCAGTCCGTTGTAGTTTCTGGTGTTATCCGTAATTCCATTTTTTAAATTATATTTTTCTTGATCGGTCACAAAATGTAGAAAAACATTATCACTTACACTTTCGGCATTATTAATCGGGATTTTAATAGCTGTTCCTTTCTCGGATTTTGCGTCCACTTTTATAAACAAAGAATTCGTTGGTCCTTTTATGGTGGCAATACCATCGATAAAAGCAGTTCCATAATAAGCGGTATCTTCACTGTCTTGCGTATCTAACGCTAAAAGTCTTTTAGAATTAATAGCTAAATCCAGCTTCCAGTCTGCAAAATTATTATGCTCAATACTTCCGTTTAATTTACCTATTGTTCCATATTTTGTATCCGTGAGCGTATTGTTTCTAAAGAGGAATTTCTCATCCGTAAGGTCAATAATAGTATTATTACTCAATGCATAATCAACATTCAAATACGGAATAGTTATACCTGCATCATCCAAAAATAATCGTCCATTAATATTTGGTTTTTTAAGATTTCCATCAATCGTGGAATTACCAGATATAGAACCTCTAATATTTGATAATACTTCCCCGCCAAGTGAGTTAAGAGTTGCAATATCAAACTTTTCGAATTTTAGTTTTAAATCAAGAATCGTTTCTTTGTTAATTATTTCAAAACTTCCATTAGCATTGAATAATTCAAAATTTTCATTCTCTAAATTAGAATTTATGGTAAACTTTCTTAGGCTTTCATCTCCTTCGATTTCAAAATTCAAAGTACCTAAATCCGTTTTGTTTACATTCAAATTATCAATTACTATTGAAGATGTAGGCTGATAAACATTGTCATTTTGCTTGAAATTTACTTCTCCATTTATATTTCCATGCGCAACAAACTTCTTGTTGGCAGGTGTAATTTGGTTTAGATCTACATCTTTAAAGCTTAATTTCAAATCCTTAATATTTGTGCCTTTAAAAGCACCCATCAACGAAATAGACTGATCTTCATGCGATAATATTATGTTGTCAATATCGAAGTTTTTAAATGATTTATCAAAAACGATTTGATTATTTGGCGTTTCATTTTCATTCAAAAACCAAAGATAGTCCTTGAATTTAATTTCCGATTTACTGATTCCAACTACATTATTATTGGCTGCATTGATCGTATGATATAAATTCAGATTATAATAATCCTCCCCTTTTGGACCGCCTTTAAATTCAGAACGAAAGAATAAAGTATCTTTCATAGTCACATTTATCAGACTAAAATCACGAATTTTATAATATTTTGTTTTGATACTATCTAATTCAATGTACGCATTATAAAGTGGGTTTTTATTATCTACTGAAACTCTAATATTATCAAATGTATTGTTTGAAGCTATGATTTGCGGCGAATTAAAATTAAATTTAAACTCTTGATTATCAGAATTTATATTCCCTTTAATTATAGTATTTGAACCGATTGAAATATCCGGATAAAATATTTCGATGATTTTATTATAGATGGAGAAATTAAATTTAAGAAACTGTCCTTTTTTAACTTTACTTGGTTTAAAATTCGTGTAAAGACTTCCTAAAGAATTCTTTACTAAATTTTCTAACTGATTGAATTCATATTTACCTACAATTTCACCTTCAACAATATCAGGAGAGTTTACCGTTATGGTTCTAATTCTATTTTGGTCAAAACTGGAAACTATTGTAAAATCGTCAAAGTTATAGATTCCTTTTGTATTCTGATAAGACGTTTTATTAATGTAAATATTACCTTGGAAATTTTCTATATTGTTTCCAGAAGCTTCCACTACAACATCACCTTTAAAAACAGAAACAGAATCTTTTATTAATTTTAATTTATTTAAATCTGCATTTTCAACATTGATATGAAAATCGTATCGGTTGTCTTTTTTACTTAGATCCAATAAACCATCAAAAGTCATACTCAAGTTAGGATCATTTACCGTTATTTGACCTTTATAATTAGGGCTTTTAAGGGTTCCATTGACCACAATATTAGTGTACTTGTAATTTTTATAATCAATTTGGCTAATGTCTCCTTTAATAGCAGTATCCAGATATTTTTGCTTAAAACCTTTTCCATCTACATCAATATTCAAACTTACACTACCTAATTCCTTACGTTCTAAAAATGTACCAATATCAAAATTTTCTAAAATCACATTTCCTAAATAGGAAGCCTTATCGATTACATCAATATTTTGTATTGCTAGGTTAGACGTTACTTTTCCTAATGCAGTGACCATAGAAAAGTCAGCTTCAACAGCAGTTGTTGACACATTAGAAGTTCCTCTAGCGGTAAATCTTCCTAATTTTTTTAAAGAAGTTGGTAATTTATTTCCTAAAATATTGGGGAGTATTACGATTAAATCATCGTAGCTGGACGTTAACTTATCAAACTTAGCGTACATCGAAAACTTTTGCCCTTTTTTAGCAAACAAATTCTTAAAATTGATATCCCCTTTTATTTGTGTCTTTCGGTCATCAACCAATTCTAAGTTTTTAAATTTCAAATCATTAAGAGTCCCTTTTATATTTGCCTTAGTATAAAAATGTTGGTTTCTGCCTAATTCTTTATAAAAATAACGAATGTCATTAGATGCAATTGATGCTGCATCTAATTTTATATCAAATTGAACTTTGTCCGTAAAATTAGAGAAATCTTCAATTTTATATTTTAACAAAACAGTCCCTTTCAAGGTTGATTCTTTGGTCAACAAATCAAGATTTTCAAGCTTTATATTCTTTTTCGAATAACTGAATTTGGAACTTAAATTTTTAACATACAAACCACGAAAATCCAAAAATGACATTTTATTAATCATTGTAGTCACTTCAGGTCCGTATATTTTAAAATCAGTTACTGAAGCATTCAGTTTAGTAAAATCTAAATCTTTAGGATTGTCACGATTGTCATCTGTCAAAATAAAATGACCATCATAAATTTTTAACTTATTAGCTTTTAATAAAAATTTCTTGCTTGACGGCTTTCCTGTTTCAAAAGCGGCAATAAACTTATCGAGATTTGATTGTTTTTCGTTTTTGTACGTTCTCAAATTAAAAAGCAACCCGTGTAAATCTAAATCATCAAAGATTAAATCTCCATCGAGCAATTTTTTACCTTCTAAAATAGTGGTTGAAATTCTATTGGAATAAATCAAAGTATCTTTATGATGATCCCGAATCAATACTTTTTTAAATTTTACCCCTCCAAAAACCGAAATAGCAACTTCATCAATATTAATATTAGTCCCAAAATCTTTATTAATACTATTGGTAAAATATTGAGCAATTTTTGTTTGAACAAATGGCATGGTAAGTGCAATACCGAGTACCAACAAAAGTAGGATTAGTCCAAGTAGAGAACGAAACACTATTTTTTTAATCTTTTTGATACCTATATACTATTTAAATTTTCTAATATTTCATTTTGCCTTTGGAAACGGAAGCACCTTAAATAAAAATTCTTTAATTTTGGCTTCCACAAAACGATTTTTTCAATCGGCTTGTCAAATGTAATTCAAAATTTGTGCCTTTTTATGCAAAATCCCGAGGTTTTTATTCTTGCCATCGAAAGTTCCTGTGATGATACCGCAGCTGCCATTTTACAAAACGATAAAGTGTTGTCAAATGTTGTTGCAAATCAGCTTATACATAATCAGTATGGTGGTGTGGTTCCTGAATTGGCCTCACGCGCGCATCAACTAAACATAGTTCCGGTAATCGATGCCGCACTTCGTAACGCAAATATACAAAAAGAACAGCTATCAGCAATTGCCTTTACACAAGGCCCAGGACTGATGGGTTCCCTTTTGGTAGGCAGCTCATTTGCAAAATCAATTGCATTAGCCTTACAAGTTCCTTTGATTGCTGTAAACCACATGCAAGCGCATGTTTTAGCCCATTTTATAGACGAAGAAGGATATGAAAAACCTACTTTCCCTTTTTTAGCTTTGACCATAAGCGGCGGACATACTCAAATTATAAAAGTAGATGGGTATTTTGAAATGACAGTTATTGGGCAAACCACTGACGATGCGGTGGGTGAAGCTTTTGATAAAAGTGCAAAAATATTGGGTCTTCCCTATCCCGGCGGTCCTTTAGTTGACAAACATGCCCAGTTAGGTAATCCAAAAGCCTTTGCATTTACAAAACCAAAAGTTCCTGGATTGGATTTCAGCTTTTCAGGTTTAAAAACGGCTATTTTATATTTTATTCAAAAGAAAAAATTAGAAAACCCAAATTTCGTTGCCGAAAACCTCAATGACATTTGTGCATCCATTCAACATACCATTATTGAAATTTTGATGGACAAATTAAAATTGGCAGTAAAAGAAACCGGAATTAAACAAATAGCAATTGGCGGCGGAGTTTCTGCAAATTCTGGAATCCGAAATACATTAAAAGAAACAGAGAATAAATACGGTTGGAAAACCTTTATCCCTAAATTTGAATACACTACCGATAATGCTGCAATGATTGGAATTGTAGGTTATCAAAAGTTTTTATCCCAAAAATTTGAAACTTCTTCTGTTGTTTCTAAAGCAAGAATACAATTATAAATTATGCAATTATTTTACAATCCAACTATTACTGAATCTACAGAAACTTTTTCTTTTGACAAAGAAGAAAGCAAACATATAATTAAAGTATTACGAAAGAAAGATACTGATATACTATTTGTAACCAATGGTTTAGGTTTTTTATTTAAAACCGAAATTACATTGGCTTCGGATAGCAAATGTACCGTTAAGATTCTTTCATTTGAAAAAGCACCAGCTTCAAAATTTCATTTGCATTTGGCGGTATCGCCAACTAAAATGAATGATCGTTACGAATGGTTTCTGGAAAAAGCAACTGAAATAGGGATACACGAAATTACACCTATTATTTGCGATCATTCGGAGCGAAAAGTCATCAATAGGGATCGATTTGATAAAATTTTGTTGGCCGCCATGAAACAATCTAATGAATTGTATTTACCAAAATTAAATGAGGCCGTGACCTTCAAAGAATTTATTAAACTCGAAAGAGAAGGTTTAAAACTGATTGCACATTGCGAAGAAACGAATAAAAAAAACCTAAAATCAGTTTTGAAACCCAACGAAAGTATAACAGTATTAATAGGACCCGAAGGTGATTTTTCCGAAAAAGAAATTGCTTCTGCTCTTGAAAATAACTTTATCCCAGTTTCATTAGGAAATACCCGGTTAAGGACTGAAACTGCTGCAATTGTTGCCTGTCATAGCGTAGTTTTTGTCAATGAAGAAGAATAAGAACTGATATTATGTAATTATGAAACAACTATTTTATCTCCTGTTATTGTTTTCAATACCAACATTTTCACAAGAAATTGCTTTGGTAAAATATAGCGGCGGCGGTGATTGGTATGCAAATCCTACATCTTTGCCTAACTTGATAAAATATTGTAATGCCAATATCAATACCCGAATAAAAACAAAACCATCAACTGTTGAACCCAGCAGCCCAGATTTGTTTTCGTATCCATATATTCACATGACTGGGCATGGAAATGTTGTTTTTAGTGATGCTGACAGTAGTAATCTTAAAAATTATTTATTCGCCGGAGGCTTTCTTCACATTGATGATAATTATGGTATGGACCAATATATTCGAAAAGAAATAAAAAAAATATTTCCAAATAATAACATGATTGAAATTCCTACCAATCATGCCATTTTTCAAAAACCATATTCATTCCCAAACGGATTGCCAAAAATACATGAGCATGATGGAAAACGACCGCAAGCCTTTGGCATGTTTGTTGAAAATAAATTAGTTTTACTTTACACCTACGAATGTGATTTGGGAGACGGTTGGGAAGATCCTGAGGTCAATAACGACCCAATTGAGGTTCGAGAAAAAGCATTAAAAATGGGCGCTAATATTCTTAATTATATTTTTAATAATTAAACTCCACATTCTAATTTCCATTTTAAAAGGGCCTATTAAAATCTAAAATTGAATAGGCCATTTTTATTTAAAACCGTTTCAACAATAAATATTAAACCTACTGTTATTGAAAAAAAAGGAAAAATAACCTCCAAAAAGCTATTCATAGCAAAAAATAAAAAAATTAATTTTATATACATTTATGAAATTATTTTATTTAATGGCAAAATATCTCTTAAATGAATACATTATCACTATAATTAGGAGTGTTGAAATTTGGTAAAAAAAATTTTGTATGAAAGTACTTGTAAATTATAAATCTTTAAAATTAACTAAAAGCAGTAAAATCAATAGAAGGCTATTTTTTTTTAGATTTTTTTTTTAAAAAATTTTTTTTGTGAAATAATTGTTATAGAATTGTGAAATAATTAACCAAATCTATTAATTTATAACAAATTTTTTATGAAAAAAATTCTTTTATCTGCCGCAACATTATTAATGCTTTTCTCTTGTCAAAATGACACAACAGAAACAGCGCTAGAAACTAGTGCTTTAGCACGACGCGGTTGTGCATCTCAAGAAGTTCTGGCTGCACAACTTAAAGCTGACCCTAAATTAGCTTTACGAATGAACGAAATTGAAGCATTTACTCAAAAAGCAATGCTATCTGGTCGTTTAGTAAATGGTAAAGTTGAAATTCCTGTAGTTGTAAATGTTCTATACAGAACAACTGCTGAAAATATTTCATTAACACAAATTCAATCTCAAATTGATGTATTGAATGAAGATTTCAATGCAACTAATTCAGACTTCAGCAGTACTCCTGCTTTATTCTCTGGAGTTGCTGCAAATGTTGGTATTACTTTCGTTTTACAAAGTGTTGTTAGAAAATCTACTACTACAACATCATGGTCTACAAATGATGCTATGAAAAAATCACCAAAAGGGATTGCTCCTACAACACCAACTACTGTTTTAAACATGTGGTCATGTAATATGGGTGGTGGTATTCTTGGTTATGCACAATTTCCTGGCGGAGCTTCTGCTACTGATGGAGTTGTAATTGACAACAATGCTTTTGGAAATACAGGTACAGCTTCTGCACCATTTGATTTAGGAAGAACAGCTACTCACGAGGTAGGTCACTGGATGAACTTACGTCACATTTGGGGAGATGCAACTTGTGGAAGTGATTTAGTTTCTGATACACCTACACATGACACAGCTAACTATGGTGTACCAGCTTACCCACATTACAGCACTTGTTCTGGAACTCCAGTAGAAATGACAATGAATTACATGGATTACACAGACGATAGAGGAATGTACATGTTCTCTAACGGCCAAAAATCAAGAATGGCTGCCATTTTTGTTTCTGGTGGATCAAGAGCAGGTTTCGGAATATAATTTCCTTTTAAACTTAATAACTAAGAGGCAACCTAAAAGTTGCCTCTTTTTATTTATTGACACAACCGTTTTACTCTAAAGCGTTACAGTAAAAATAGCTACTGATATTTGATATATCTAACCTAAAAGCATAATTTCGACTCCTCTTTTAAATTATTATTTTTTAAAATAAATGTTTGAAAATTTGTTTTTTTAAAAAATTTGTTATAAAATTGTTAAATAATTAACCAAAACCATTAATTTATAACAAATTTATTATGAAAAAAATTATTTTATCTGCTGTAACATTACTAATGCTTTTTTCTTGCCAAAATGAAACAACAGAAATGACTCCATCTGCTGATGCGGTTACAAAACGAGGATGTGCATCTCAAGAAGTTTTAGTTGCCCAAATGAAGGCTGATCCAACTTTAGCTTTAAGGATGAACGAAATTGAAGCATTTACACAAAAAGCAATGTTATCAGCCCGTTTAGTAAACGGAAAAGTTCAAATTCCTGTAGTTGTAAATGTTCTTTACAGAACTACTGCTGAAAATATTTCTTTAGCACAAATTCAATCACAAATCGATGTACTAAACCAAGATTTTAACGCAACTAACTCTGATTACAATAATGTTCCTTCATTATTTTCTGGAGTCAAAGCCAATGTGGGTATTTCTTTTGTTTTAGATCAAGTAATCAGAAAATCAACTACTACAACATCTTGGGGAACAACAGATGCAATGAAAAAAACTACTTCGGGTGGTTTAGCTCCAACATCTCCAACCACAAAATTAAATCTTTGGATTTGTACAATTGGTGGTGGAATTTTAGGATATGCTCAGTTTCCTGGGGGATCATCTTCTACGGACGGTGTTGCTATTGATTCTAAATATGTAGGAACCACTGGAAGTGCTACCTACCCTTATAACTTAGGAAGAACTGCTACACACGAAGTTGGTCACTGGATGAACTTACGTCACATTTGGGGAGATGCTACGTGTGGAAGTGATTTAGTTTCTGATACACCTACCCACGATACAGCTAACTATGGTGTACCAGCTTACCCACATTACAGCACTTGTTCTGGAACTCCAGTAGAGATGACAATGAATTACATGGATTACACAGACGATAGAGGAATGTACATGTTCTCTAACGGTCAAAAATCAAGAATGGCTGCTTTATTTGTTTCTGGCGGATCAAGAGCTAGTTTTGGAATATAATTTTTTAGTTTTTTAGATTTTAAAACTCGCTACTAGTTAGCGAGTTTTTTTTATCTTTATAACCTAAAATAGCGATATGATTACATCTAAAACCATTTCAAATGGCATTATAAGAGCATTATTAACAACAGTTCTCGTTGGTTTAATCTTAATGTTCTTTTATAAAATTCAATCTGTACTAATTTATCTAGTGGTATCTTTTATACTTACATTGATTGGGAATCCTATTTTAGACTTTTTCAGAAAACGATTAAAGTTCAACCATATTTTTGCAACAATAGCAACTTTATTTATTTTTATAATGATCATATTCGGGTTTATAATGATGTTTGTTCCTTTGATTTTATCTCAAGGACAAAACCTATCGCTGCTTAACACTACTGAAATTGAAAAAAACATACTCCAGTTAATCAATCAAATTACTGTTTTTTTAGACAACCATCAAATTGATTCTGCACAAGTTTTAAAAGAGGCAAACATTACCTCTAAAATAAATTTCAATATTATTCCTAATTTCTTAAACGCAATTTTAGGAACCATCAGCAGTTTTGGAATGGGATTAGGTTCAGTGCTATTCATCACTTTTTTCTTTTTGAAAGACCGATTAATGTTTATTGCTGGTGCTAAAAAATTAATCCCAGACAGTCATGAAGATCAAATTTTGAATTCATTGGAAAAAATAAATCATTTACTCTCTCGTTATTTTATTGGTTTATTGCTTCAATTATTTATTGTTTTCCTTTTATACCTCATAGTTCTAATTATTTTTGGCGTTCCAAATGCTATTGTTATTGCTTTTTTATGCGCAGTACTAAACATCATACCATATATTGGTCCGTTGATTGCATCATTTTTAGCCGCAATTTTAACCATGATGAGTAATTTAGGAAGTGATTTTCAATCTGAAATTTTGCCTACAACAATTTATGTCTTAATCGGTTTTTGGATTGTTCAAGTAATTGATAATAATTTATCTCAACCTATAATTTTTTCCAAAAGTGTAAGCTCACATCCTTTAGAAATATTTCTTGTCATCTTAATTGCAGGTTTTCTTTTTGGAATACTAGGAATGATTGTAGCAGTTCCTTTATACACTATAATAAAAGTGATTGGAAAAGAATTTTTTCCTGAAAACAAAATCATTCAACTCCTAACTAAAGATATTTAATTTTGGATTTAAGAATTCTGAATGCCGACATACAAGCGTTCATCAATACTAGTATTGGCAAAAGCATTTCGAAGTTAGCGCTTCAAAAAAATCCTTTTCAAGAAGCGGATTGGATTTCTGTTTTGAACCAAATAGAAGCTAAAACAAAAGCTAAAGACAAATTACCTAATTGGTTTTCGACCGAGAATATTATTTATCCCAGTAAAATTTCAATAGAACAAACGTCATCAGAAAAAACGGCAGCCTATAAATCTTCGATTGTATCCGGTGAATCTCTGATTGATTTAACGGGAGGTTTTGGAGTAGATGATTATTATTTTGCAAAGAAAATAAAAAATGTTGCCCATTGCGAAATTAATCCGGAGCTGTCTAATCTTGTAAAGCATAATTTCGAGCAATTAAATGTTTCCAATATCACTTGCTATGCCGGAGACAGTTTAGCGACTTTATCCACTTTAAATTTAAAATGGAATTGGATTTATATTGATCCTTCCAGACGAAATGACACTAAAGGCAAAGTATTCATGCTAAAGGATTGTTTACCAAATGTTCCTGAAAATATTGATTTTTATTTTACTCATTCAAATGCCGTTTTAATAAAAACAGCGCCTATTCTTGATATTTCAGCGGGATTATCCGAATTAAAACACGTAAAAACGATTCATATCGTAGCCTTAGAGAATGAAGTAAAAGAATTATTATGGGAATTACACAAAGGATATTCTGGGCCTATAAGCATTAAAACCGGCAATATTCTAAAGGATAAAACAGAAACATTTGATTTTATTTTGAATGAAGATTCATCACTACCGAACTTTAGTTTGCCTCAAAAGTTTTTATACGAACCCAATAGTGCTATCATGAAATCTGGCGGATTTGATGAAGTAAGCTCATTTTATAATCTAAATAAATTACACAAACATTCGCATTTGTATACCTCAACGGCCTTAATATCTTTTCCGGGGCGCGTTTTTGAAATTCAAAATATATTTCCTTACAATAAAACAGAAATGAAAAATTATTTAGAAAAGAGTCAAGCAAATATCACTACCCGAAATTTTCCTGACAGTGTAGAAACCATTCGAAAAAAATGGAAAATAAAAGACGGAGGAAATGTATATTGTTTTTTCACAACTGATGAAAATAATCATAAAATAGTTTTAATTTGCACCAAAATATCATAAAAATGAAATACGTTATTACATTAACTTTATTGTTGCTCAGCTTGAATATATTTGCTCAAAAACCATGTGAATATAACGCAAATGTTACCGATTCTTTAGGTACTTACAAATCGACAAAAGAATACATGATTAACGAGAAAAATTTCGCAGGAAATTCCAGTTATATTTTTTATTCTTTGGTATTAACAGATGGATTACCAACATTAAACGTACAATTCATCCAAAAAAGCAAAGACTTTTTGAAAGCAAATTGTTTTGATAAAAATTCAAAATTATTTTTACAATTAAACAATGGAAAAATAATCACGTTGATACATATCGATCAAGAGAATTGTGGTACCATGATACGCGACGATAAAGGATTTGACAATAGAGTTAATTCTGGCATTTTCATGTTTATGAAAGATAGCTTTGAAGAATTAAAAAGTTCACCAGTCTCTATGATGCGTATAAAATATTTGACAGATACCGAAGACTATGTCTTCAAAAAAGAGTTTAAATCTGAATTAACGAATGAAATTTACAATCCGGAAACTTATTTTATGGATTACCTAAAATGTATTGAATAGGCGACTATTTACAGTCCCATTTAGCATTAGAAACTTTATCATTCAAACCTGACTTCAAATTGTAATGCCACCATTCTGAATCAAAAGAATTAAAACCGCTGCTAATCATAATTGTTTTTAGTAGTATTCTATTTTGTTTTACTTCTTCTGAAACTTTTGGATAATTGTGGCTTGCTTCAACGCCAAAAAAGTCGAAAGAAGTTCCCATGTCTAATTCTTTTCCATTTTTGTCTACCAAAGTAATATCTACAGCCCCTCCTCTATTATGGATAGAACCTTTGGCAGGGTTTGCAACATATTCTGGGTTAGATATAATTTTCCACATCTTTTTTTGAATGTCCAAAGGGCGGTAACAATCAAAAATTTTGATTTTGTACCCTTTTTTCATGATTTTTTTATTCACTTCAACAAGTGCAGTAACGGTTTTTAAACGCAAAAAACATTCTGCACAATCATATACTTTTGCTTTAAGGAAATTATCAAGGGTTGCATACTTCATATCGTAAACAAAATCTTGACTATACTCTTTTAAATTTACAAATGTAGTATCATTGATAATCGAACTATCTTTTTCCTGAACATCAGAAATAATAGTTTGCGATTTACAAGAAAAAACACAAAAAACAGAACAGAGAAATACAGAAGGTTTGAAGTAAGAAATCATAATTACTATTTTTTATAAAAATAGAATAATAAAAGGGATTTCAAAAAATATAAAAACAAAAAAAAACGATACTAATAAAAGTATCGTTTTTTTTGTGAACCTAATTGGACAAAATTCGAAGATTTTACTAGAAGATTTGAAGCTTTTAGCCGAATATTTTCAAGAATGAAGGTACTAAAAAAAATTAGTTCTAGTTTTATGTAACCTAAAACGACAAGAAATTTAAGAGCAAGACACAATGTGCTATAGTTGTTCTTGCTGCTATATCATGAGCTAAATAGCAAGCTTGTCAGATCATTCCAAACAGTGCACAAAACTCCGCCAGAGTATATTCTGGATGATTTTGCCGCATTCTTAACACTGTTTGGTACCATGCTTTTTTCGAATCTTGATATGGAAGTCACTTTTAGCTACCTCAACAATTTTTGATTTACCTTTCTCATTAATCATTCCAGATGCTTTTCTACTAATTGGAGCATTTGTTTTTATCTTTTTTACGTTTGTGTCTTCATTTCTTGTATTTTAGTGTCAAGCTATACTAGGACGAGACAATAATGGTACTACATTGAATTGTCCGTGCATAAAAAAAGGGCGGATAAATCCGCCCCTTAATCTGAGGAAATTAAAAACCATTAAAGTTATTCTTTTAAGAAACTTTTGTTTAATGATCTTCCATCGGCAGTATTTATTTTTAAAAGGTATAACCCTTTAGAAAAATCTGAAACATCAATATTAGCACTTTTGTTAGGAGATTTCAAATTCTCAACTCTCACAACTTTACCCAAGAAATTGTAAATCGCGATGGATTCAACTGTAGAATCTGACAACTCAATGCTGAGAGAGTTAACAGCCGGATTAGGGTAAATCGTAACCGAATTCTCTTCAATATCCTCCTCAACCACTGGATTTAAAGCTGATTTAGTCGTTGTAGATTTAGCCATTCCAGAACCTGAGATTATAGTAACATCAGTATAATTAGCTACTGTATTAACTCCATCAAGATTTGATGTACTTGCTAATCCTATCAATACTGTTTCCCCAAAATTCACAATATTGGTACCTAATTGTACCCAATTACCATTTGTAGAGGAAGTATATGAAGTAACTGTACTTCCGTTTCTAACTACTCTGATATAATTAGGCAAAATACAAGTAGTAAATATAGAAATTTTAGATTTTTCTCCATCTGCTTTTCTGGATTCAAAATTAACAGCTGTTCCTGTTAAATTAGGGTTTGAAGCGATTGAAGTCATAGCAAACATAGCACTTTTATCTAAAGATCCTCTGATCATTACTCCCGCTCTAGCTGCTCTATTTGTATTATTAAGACTAGTTACTTTAGCAATTATCTCCCCATTACCTATTAATTGTTGGTATGTGAAATTAAACGAATCAATTCTAGAATCATTAAATCCACTTCCAGAAGCTGTAACTTCAAAATTACCGCCTTTGTAACATACTGAACCTGTATTAGTAGTACCCACTGTACCTGATATCCAAGGAGCTGGTGCATCTGTACAATAGATAAAATTATTTACAAGAGTAACAGATCCAGAACCTTTGAATTTACCGGTGTAAGCCCTAAATTGACCTAATGTGTTAACATCTGTCAAAACTCCATTTAATGTAAAGTTTTTTGCTTTGTCATTAGCATCGTCAATGTTTGAACTATTCACTTTCATTGGAATTAAAGCGGATGCATTGTTAAATGCACTTAACTCCTCATTTGTGTAATAAACTGTTAAATCATAAGTAGCTTCAGCGTTTGCAGTATTTATAGCATACGCTTTTTCAGTTCTGGTAGTCGCAATACTTGAAAACGTTTTGGCAGTTGTTCCTTCATCAATAACAGATAAAGTCACACATCCAAGATCTGCAGAAGCATTCTCAACTTTAGCTATTAAAGCGTTATCGGTAGTACTAATGAAATAAATTGAATTTCCTGCATATAGTGTTGCAGTGGCATGTTCTCCTATTTGCGTTTCTATTCCAGCCGGTTTGGCAGAAACAACTACATTGTCAATCGCAAAACTAAATGGAGATCCTGCATTGGAGTCATTAAACCATCTCCATCCAATATAGAAGGACTGACCATCTAATTGATTGATAATACCCGTGTATTTTCCACTTGTATTTACAGCACCAATTGGAGCTGTTCCCACAAATTTCTGAACTGAAATATAAGTGGCACCATCTGTAGAATAAACAAACTCACCAAAGTCAAAAATACTGTTTTCTTCGGCAGCATCTCTTTCTCCACCAGCTTCCCAATCAAAACTTACCGTTACATTACTTGCCCCACTAGCGTTTAATACCGGAGATCTTAAAATAGTATTAGATGGAACATTAGAATTATAAAATGTAGTATTTGTGAGTCCTTCTGTAATAAATGCTCTTCCTGCTCCACTTGACGCACCATTAATTGCCCATACATTCGTTCCTGCAGTGTCTATTAAAACAGTAGACCATCCTGAAGGCAAACCAACTTGTGAGAAAGTTTCTGTAGCTAATAGTTCGAAAACATCTTTACCTGTTCTAGGAACAAAGTCATTATCAACTATAGTAAATACTTGTTTTTCTAATTTACCGTTGTATAAGTAAGACAATACGATCGTTTCATTATTTTCGATTAATGCGTCATCATTTGCGGTAATTTTAAGCGTTTTTGTTTCAGTACCGTTAAAGGTTAAACTTTGATTAGATAGCGTAAAATCCTGTCCTAAAGTTGCAGTACTTCCCGCAATATTAAAGCTTATTGTTGCCGATGGAGAAACCTGATTTCCTGTAATTACAATATCGTATGTGTTAACATCTGAACAACCATCAATTTGATTGTTTTCAGATAAAATTTGATTATTACTGGTGCTGAAAACAATTGTATTAGGAACCCCAGCAGCGTATGCATTTCCAATATCTACTGCATGCCAAGCATTTGTAACTTGTTTTTCTTCATTAGATGCAATTCCGTATAATACTTGAGCAGCTAATATAGAGGCAGCACGCATGTTAGCAAATTTTGCATTAGGAGCAAGCATAGTTTCTGCTAAATACGTAATATTATCAGCTTTGTCATATCCTATAGGTAATACTTTATAGGCATTTCCTTTGTCAGTAATTTGATCATCGGAAGGTTTTTTGTTTTTCCCTAAAGAGAGTGCTTTTCCAGAACCAGTTACCATAAGGTAATACCATTTATTCAGTACACCACTGTTCGTATGCACACCACATTGGTCATTCGCCAAAGTTGGTGTTCCACACTCCGGTTCTTTCCAGTTTAATCCTCCGTAAGAGTCTGGTGCAGTGGCCGCCTTTGGATCATCCATCCATCTCAAAGCTCTTGTGGTAGCTTGACCTGGTCCAACACCTAAATCACGCTCATCAATTTGCTCTCCTATACCCCATGGGTCGTATGGCAAGGTTCCATCAATATTCGTGAGTACGTAATTTTCAACTGAAGCCGCCCATATATCTGAAAAACCTTCATTCATAGCCCCAGATTCTCTTTGGTACACTAAATTAGCAGTAAATTGACAAACACCGTGTCCAATTTCGTGTGCACATACGTCCATTGATGTTAATGGCCCAAAAGAACCATTTGGTTTTGTTCCACCCTGGTAACTACCGTCACCATAAGTCATAGCGCTTCCGTTCCAAAAAGCATTGTCGTAAGCATCACCATAGTGTACATAATTAATGATTTTTGTACCTTTATCATCAAAGCTTGATCTGTTGTGAATGTTTTTCCAATAGTCAAGCACAACTTCCGCGCCCCAATGTGCATCTAGAGCTATATCATCATTATTGAATTCATTGGCAACCGGGTATCTGCTGGTAGCAGAAAAATTATTTTTTTTATGCTCTGCTGAAGTCCAACTGTTATCGGCTGTTTCATTATACAAGGCACTACTGTCTCCATCAAATATAGAAACAGTCAAGTCAGATAATCCTGGTACACTTATCGGAGCACCACCTAAACCTCTGTAACTTTTAGTTTCATTTGAGATGCCAGACGGTGAAATTCCTTTTAATTCCCAAAATCCATTAGCGTTTTTTGAAGTCTGAAAAGCTCTATTTCCCGCATAACGAGTTTCTCCTGTCGCGGCAGTATAAGCTGCAGGGAAAGGCACCATTTTAAATGTGTTGGTCGATGGTCTAGCAATTATTGTTCCGGGTGCTTTAATAGTTTTTGTAACTTCTTCCTTTCCGTTTAATGCTTCTGCATGTTTAATTATGGCATCTAATAGTAAGATTTCTCCGTTTGTTGCATCTACATAAATGTAAGCACGTGATAGTGGTTCAGCAGCGTAAACATTAAACTTGTACGCCAAAGTTAAATCGGCGGCAGGAGTCATGTAATTATCAACGATAACCAATTCACCTTTAGGGTAAACTTCGTTATAGGCGGCTGTAATTTCAGGTGAATTCCCTAAAGACTGAATGTAATCCCATGCATAGGTAGTTGCTCCTACGTGGTTAAGAGCCTTTTGCAAGGCTGCGCTTTCACTTAATCCAGGATTAATGGACATTGAAGGGAGGTTGTAAAACTCTGCAGTAAAACCTTGAACAATGTTTTTAGATGAAATGGCTTTAAAAACGCCGTGTTCTACTTTAATTCCATTATTGTATTGTTGGAATTTGTCAATTTGAATACCGTTTGAATTGATGGTATTTTCCTTTACAAAAGTGGTTCCCTGACTTAAACCTAACACCGCTTGCAAGAAGGCAGGAGTGTCATTTAAAGAAAGCGTTGAACCTGTCGATTTCATCGTGATCAAAGAAGGTGTTCCTAGGTTGGGTTCCATGGTAAAAACCTTCACTCTTTGATCATTTGTTAAATTAGCGGCAATTTGCTGTTCAGTAGACTGAGCATGTAACATCGTTATTCCCTGAAAGCAAAATATTGCAGCGAGGAACACTTTTTTTTGTAATTTTTTAATCATAAAATGTAAAATTAGTTGGTTGGTTAAAAGTAATTAGATAGATGAAACATTTCGATTTCGAACTTATAATTATTCGAAAAACGATTATTTTTTTCCACACTAAAATAAAAACACTTTAACATTAAATTGTGTAAAGCTTCAATAAAATCGATTAACGACATATTTATTTAAAATAAATAAGAATTCTCTGTTTAAATGTGAAGATTGTTATTGTTGTCCGATAATAGAAAAAAAGAGAAGCTGTAAAATCAGCTTCTCAATTAAATTTGTAAATTGTCTAAAAAAACGATACGTATCAGTAATTATTTTTTCCGTAAATCTGTTTTCGGACAGCTGATTTAATAATTGATGGTAAATAATAAAAGATGCTTGGTTATTGCTAGTGGGTATTACGAATGGCAATCGTTGGATCCAAAAGGGAAAGTAAAACAAAAATACGAATTGTGCTTGCCCAAAGAAGATCTGTTTACTTTTGCAGACGCAAAAAGGGGCCAGAACCATTGCACTGAACAAAACTACAAATTAACTGTATTTGCCTACGGCGGATTTTAGTGCAAAACCAGAGCCAACAGCAGAAAACCCAAAACCACGAGCAGGAATAGTACTTAATTCGTTCGTTATTCTAGTTGTTGAGCCAATTTCTAAATAGTGTCATTCTTTTTACATAAATTTATCCAATGAAATGGAAGCTTTTACTATTAATTTTTATTTGTTTCAAATCTTTTTCGCAAGAAAAAGATTTGAATTACTTCATTACCAAAGCACAAAATAATTCTCCTTTACTTAAAGATTACAGCAATCAAATAAAATCAGCGACACTGGATAGTTTATTGAATCGAGCAGTTTATAAGCCACAAGTTACCGGAAATCTTAATGTTAATTATGCGCCTATAATTAATGGTTTTGGTTATGATACCGCGCTAAGTAACGGACAATCTGTTTCGGGTTTGATAGGTGTTAACCAGAAAATAATTGGAAAAAAAAGAATCAATTCACAATCAGATTCATTCCAATTGATAAAGCAAGCTTTAATTTTGAATCAAAAAATTACTTTAAAAGATTTAAACAAAACCATTGTTGCTCAATATATTTCGGCTTCGGCAAGTTCAGAACAAATTGGTTTTAATCAGAAAATTGCAACTCTTTTAAAAAAAGAAACAAGCATTCTAAAAAAATTAACCCAAAATGCAGTTTATAAACAAACGGATTATTTAATTTTTAGTGCAACGGTAAAGCAACAGGATTTAGTATTATTACAATTAAAACAGCAATATCAAAATGATTTGGCTTTGTTGAATTACCTTTCAGGAGAAACCGATACGACTTTTATTAATTTAAAAAAGCCTGAAATTACTTTGAAAGAGAGTCGATCTTCTAAGAAAATAGTTTTTGTGAAACAATTTGAAGTGGACAGTCTGAAACTTCAGAATCAAAATAAATTCATTGATTACAGTTATAAACCGTCCTTGTCTTTATTAGGTGATGCAGGTTATAATTCCAGTTTTGCTTATCAGGCATATAAAAATTTTGGATTTAGTGTGGGTTTAGGACTGTCAATTCCTATTTATGATGGCAACCAACGTACTTTGCAGCATCAAAAAAATGATGCGGCATTAGCTACTAATTTAGCTTATAAAAGCAATTTTAATAAACAATACCAACAACAATTATTGATGTTGAATTTGAATTTGAAACAATCAGCAGCTGTAGAACATCAGTTGCAATCGCAGCTTCTTATTGCTGACGCATTAATTGAAGCGAATAAAAAATTATTGCTTACCGGAGATGCACAAATCACAGAATATAGTATTGCTGTTGGCAATTTAATAGCCATCAAAAATGCCATTTCCCAAAATAATAGCAACAAACTCCAAATCATAAATGAAATTAATTATTGGAGTTTTAATGACTAATTCTATGAAGAAAACAATTCTATTTTTTATCCTTACAGCACTTTTTTTTATTTCCTGTAAAAATAGCAACGAAGTCGAAAAAATAATTGACGCGAGTGTTCCTGTGACTTTAACGACTATTGATACCCGTTCAATTCAAAGTTATATTGATCTGAATGCTACAGCCGCTTATTTGGTAAAAAATGTTATAAAAGCAAATGCTACGGGGTATTTAAATTCAGTTAATGTGGCTTCCAATGATTATGTTTCTAACGGGGCGATATTATTTTCGATAAAAACCCGTGAAGCAAAAGTGCTAGGGAATACGATTAATAAAATTGATCCAAGTTTAAACTTTGGCGGAGCCATAAAAGTAAGAGCAAATACTAATGGCTTTGTAACTTCAGTAAATGTGCAACAAGGTGATTATGTTCAGGATGGTGATCCATTAGTTTCTATCAATGACTCCAATAGTTTTGCTATTGTTCTGAGTTTGCCTTATGAGTTCAAAAAATATGTTTCAATCAATGAAGAACTAACGGTAATCCTGCCGGATAGTACTTTGGTAAAAGCGAAAGTTCAAAAATACATGCCTACTGTCGATGCCACTTCGCAAACGCAAAGTGTGATTCTAAAAGTAATTGGCAAACATGATATTCCAGAGAATTTAATTGTAAAAGTCAGAATTAATAAAAGTTCCAATTTAAAAACTGTTTCGTTGCCAAAAGCAGCCGTTTTAAGTAATGAAACGGAAACGGATTTTTGGATTATGAAACTGATTAATAACAATACAGCAATAAAAATTCCAATAAAAAAAGGAGTAGAAACTCAAGATAAAGTAGAGATTCTGTCGCCGGTTTTAACTCCTGAAGATAAAATTTTACTTTCAGGAAATTATGGTGTTGCAGATACAATTAAAGTAAAAGTGATGAAGAATTAATGAGTGTAATACCATTTGAGTCTTTGAAATTACCCTGTACTTTTTTCGTCAATTGCCACTGGTTTTAACCAGCGGATTGGGATGAGTCAGTTGATTGGCTTTAGCCGAAATAACACCTAAATTTTGGCTAAAGCCAATCACTGTAAATCTATAACATTGGCTAAAGCCAATGACAATTCAAAAATATGAAATGAATAACTTTTTTGTCAAACATAAAAACGGACTGAGTGCCATCATTTTTCTAATTATTCTGGGGGGCTTTTTTGCGTATTCTAAAATGCAAACCAGTTTATTTCCCGAAATTACTTTTCCGAAAATAAAAATCATTGCTGATGCGGGACAACAACCCATCGATAAAATGATGATTACGGTTACAAAACCGTTGGAAAATGCCATAAAAAAAGTACAGGATTTAAAAACAATCAGGAGCACAACCAGCAGAGGAAGTTGTGAGATTTCGGCATTCATGGATTGGAAGTCCGATATCGATTTGAGTAAAACCAGGATAGAAGAGCAAATCAATCAGATAAAAAATAATCTTCCGCCAGATACACAAATTTCAGTCGAAAAAATGAATCCTTCGATTCTTCCGGTAATTGGATATGCTATAGAAGGAAAAGGACTCTCCGCTATTGAACTCAAAAAAATAGCCAATTATACCATAAAACCTTTCCTTTCTCAAATTGATGGTGTTTCTGAGATTCGGATTATTGGCGGAAAAGAAAAAGAATATTGGTTGTCACTTGATTTTACTAAAATGACAGCATTAGGAATTACACCGGATGCTATCACACAAGTATTAAGTCAAACTAATTTTATTAAATCCAATGGGTATTTGTCGGATTACCGGTATTTATATCTTACAATTACAGATGCTCAGGTTGATAAAAAGGAGGAATTGGAAAATCTGGTTATTCGTAATAACGGAAAAGGAATTGTAACGGTAAAAGATATTGCTTCGGTGGAAATTAGGGAAGCTAAAGAATACATAAAAGTTAATGCCAATGGTAAAGAAAGTATTCTTATAGCAGTTCTCAAGCAACCCAATTCAAATTTGATTACGCTATCAGAGGCGATGCATGATAAACTGGAATCATTAAAAAAAATCCTTCCGAAAAACATAAAAATAACGCCATTTTATGAGCAGGCCAGTTTTGTAAATGATGCAGTAAAAAGTGTAACGGATAGTTTGTTAATAGGACTTTTGTTGGCCATAATTGTTGCTGTTTTATTTTTAAAATCGGTGAAAGCCAGTGCCACTATTTTGATTGTTATTCCCGTTACTTTAGGACTCACACTAATTGTTTTGTACCTAACCGGACAAACATTCAATATTATGACTTTGGGAGCGATTGCAGCGGCTTTAGGATTAATTATTGACGATGCGATTGTAGTTGTAGAGCAAACTCATAGAACACACGAGGAACATCCTGATGAGCCTACTGTATCTCTTTTGCAAAAGGCAGTTCACTATTTGTTTCCGGCAATGGTAGGTTCTTCCATAAGTACGATTGTGATTTTTATTCCTTTTGTTTTAATGAGCGGTGTTGCTGGTTCGTATTTTAAAGTGTTAACGGATACGATGATAATCACTTTGGTCTGTTCTTTTTTTGTGACTTGGCTGTTACTTCCGGTGGTTTATTTATTGCTTTCCAAAAAAGAAAATAATTCTCAATCGAAAAACGAAACTGAAATCCATGACGTAAAAACGCAGACTTGGGTAGCTTATTTTATTGGAAAACCGATAATTAGTATTTCATTTTGTATCGTTCTGGTACTTTCTATTTTTATTATACTGCCTAATTTAGAAACTGGTTTTTTACCAGAAATGGATGAAGGGAGTATCATTTTGGATTATGAAAGCCCGCCAGGAACTTCACTTGAAGAGACTGATAGAATGCTCAAAGAAGTGGAAAAAATAATTATAAAAATTCCTGAAGTAGAAGCGTACAGTCGCCGTACAGGAACACAAATGGGATTTTTTATAACGGAACCCAATCGCGGGGATTATTTGATTCAATTGAAAAAGGACCGAAGTAAAACTAGCAATGCTATTATTGATGAAATCAGACAAAAAGTAGAAGCGACTCAGCCTGCTTTACGTATTGATTTTGGTCAGGTGATAGGCGATATGTTGGGAGACTTAATGAGTTCTGTTTCGCCCATTGAAGTAAAAATATTTGGCAATAATCAAGCTGAACTACAAAAAATAGCCAAAAAAGTAAATGCAATTGTCGAAAAAGTAAAAGGTACCGCTGATGTATTTGACGGTATTATTTTGGCGGGACCATCCATAAATATTGTGCCTAATTATACTCAGTTAGCGCAGTATGGAATCACTCCAGCCGACTTGCAATTTCAGTTGCAAACTGCGCTTGAAGGGAATGTTATTGGGAATTTATTAGAGAATGAACGCATAATTCCCATTCGATTAATCTATAAAAATTCAGAAAAAAGAAGTTTAGAAAACATTAAAAAATTGCAACTTTTTTTACCAAATGGACAATCCATTCCTATCTCCAGTTTAGTTACTATTTCAGCTCAAAAAGGAGTAGCTGAAATAGAACGAGAAAATCTCCAAATGATAAGTGTGGTGACCGGAAGACTGGATAATAGAGATTTAGGAAGTGTGATGAAGGATATTCAAACACAAGTTACACGTAATATTCATTTACCAAGTGGTTATTATATAGAATATGCAGGAGCTTATAAAGAGCAACAGCAATCGTTCAAGGAGTTGTTGATGATCCTAATCGCTTCTTCCTTATTGGTTTTTGGTGTGATCTTATTTTTATTTAGAGATTTTAGAGTAGCATTGGTAATTTTAATAATTTCTGTTTTGGGAATTGCAGGAAGTTATATCTTGCTTTTTCTAACAGGAACGCCATTAAACGTGGGGAGTTACACAGGAATTATTATGATAGTAGGAATAATAAGTGAGAATGCTATTTTTACTTTTTTACAATTTAGAGAAACTTTTAAATTGACACGGAATGTAAATGAATCTATAATTTATTCAATTTCCACTCGTTTGCGCCCCAAATTAATGACCGCGCTTGGAGCAATCATAGCCTTATTTCCCCTTGCAATGGGAATTGGGACGGGTTCAGAATTGCATCAGCCACTAGCGATTGCAGTTATTGGAGGATTCATTATGGCGATGCCTTTACTTTTAATTGTATTGCCCACTTTATTGTTTTTAGTTTTCAAGAATGAAAAACATTTTAAACATTTTACGTAGATTAATATTAAATGAGTTCAGAATTAATCTATAATTTTTAAAAAAATGAGATGTTAAAATTATTGTGTCAGTATTTTTTAGTATCGATACTGTAAATGCGCAGGCAGTAAAAACAAATACTATTTTGAAGAAAGAGATTCCTCAAAATATTAAATTCAATTATAAACAGCTTATTATTCCGGCTCTATTGTTGGGATATAGCTTTATTGGTATTGAAAGTGACTAGATAAAAAAAAATAATTTAGAAATCCAAACGGAAGTAAAAGAAGATAATGATACCAAGACAACTATTGATAATTTTTCTCAGTATGCAACCTTCGTTTCAGTTTATGCGCTTAATGCAGCAGGAATAAAAGGAAAAAATAACCTGAAGGATCTTCTGTAAAATTGGTGACTTCCTATATCATAATGTCAGCATTCGTTTTGGGATTAAAATCGTTAACCTAGGCCAAAAGATCTGACGGAAGTTCAAAAAATTATTTTCCATCAGGACACATTGCTATTGCTTTTGCCGAAACTGAATTTTTATGACAGTAATACAAAGACAAATCAATTTGGTATGGAATTTCAGGATATCTGGTTGCTATAGTAACCGGAGTATTTAGAATTATCGTTGATAAACATTGGCTGACAGATCTTAAAGCTGGCGCTGGAATTGGTATTTTAAGCACCAAAATTGTCTATTAGATAAATCCTTGATATAAATAAGAAATTATTTAGATCCGAAAGAAATAATACAACATCAGTTACTGCACCTTTTTACAATTGAAAAGAATTAGGATTATGCTTTGCGAGGACTTTTTGAAATAACATTGAACCTCTTATTTATATTTATAACTAAAAGTGTAACTCCTATTTGCATTGCAGCACCTGTCATTTTGTTCTTATGACGTTTATTCAGAAAGGAGGCAATTTTTCAAGAATAATCCATATACATTGGACTTTTTATGATCATTACAGCACTCATTTTTACCCTTTTAAAATTAAATATTAACAGAATAAACAGTACTGAATCTAATTTAAGCCTAATTTCAAGCAAAACTATTTTCTTGAAATTTAGAAAAACGTATATTTGTCCCTTATTTTTTAAATAAATTTACTTCTACTTCGTTTTTCGAATATTTTACATAGTTACAAATCTATTAATTTCATGTAAACAGAAAAACACTTGTATTAATTAAGCTAATTGAATTTAATAAATTATAGTTACAAGTATTATCGTTTGCTTAAAGTTGGTAATTTGAGCGCGCTATGCAGTTAAATAGAAAATATCACATGGACTTAAAAAGGTTTGAGATTAAGAAAAATATTCAAAAAACGGATGATAAAAATTTGTCTTTCCGCGTTTTTGACCTCGGGACGGAAAGTATTCAAGATTATTTGAAACCACATAAAAAAGATCATTTTTGCATCATCCTAGTGGAGTCTGGAACTAGTAAAATACATATCGAAGACAAAATATATTTATTAAATTCAGGAAAAATAGCCGTTATATTTCCAGATCAAATTCACTTTTTATCTAATCTGAGTACTGATTTGACAGGTAAAATTATATTATTTGAAGAAGTATTGTTTTGTTCCGATATATTAAAAAATGAGCTTAGTGCTTATAATGTTAACCTATCAGCACACCTGAATTGTACTGCACTTTCTAGCCTTGAATTTGAACAGGTGCTTCCAATTATAAAGAATATACAAGACATTTACAACGCCCCCAGCCTTGTCAAAAAGGAACAGGCGCGTTTTTATATCAAAATTTTCCTTTTGGGACTCATAGAATCGATACATGGGCAGCATCCTGTTTTACATCATGATGCGCAAGGACCAAATCAACATACTTATATCGAATTTAAAAAACTTTTGAACCATCAATATAAAAGTGAGCGTACCGTACAATACTATGCCTCAAAACTGGCTATCAGTACTAAAAAACTCAATGCACTGAATAAAAAATATTCTGGCGAAACTGCTATAAATGCTATCCACAACCGAATCCTTACAGAAATTAAACGACAATTACTGTTTAGTGATCTCTCACACAAAGAAATAGCATTTGACCTTGGGTTCAGTTCCCCATCTGCACTTAATAAATTTGTAAAAGCTAAACTAAAGGAAACCCCAACGGACCTACAAAACGAACTGGCGCAAATTTATACCGCATAGTCTTGTTTATATAACACCCTACCCTCACTGCTACTATATCTTTGCATCAGTAATTAGAACTACAAAAAAGACTTACTGCTGTTGCTAAAAAGCGATTCCAGCTTAATTATTTAGTTTAATGCTGTTTAGGAGGAATTAAACTAAAAGGTATCCTGTACTTTCAATTACGCAATACCAAAAGGCAAACACTCGAGAACAGCATGTATAATTACCCAATCGTATTGCTACGAATTGGAATAGTTAAAGGAACGCATGACTTTACTTAAAATAAAACAAATGAACACTGATACTTTGACAAACAATAATTTGCTTGCTATTTTAGAGGAAAATAGACAACTGGCAAATCAAATAAATCCTCAACAGATAAAAGTTTTGGTTCACGAAATTAAAGCCGCCAAACGAATTTTTGTTATGGCAGCTGGGAGGAGCGGACTTGCATTAAAAATGGCGGCTATGCGGTTTATGCATTTAGGGTATACGGTATTCATTGTAGGAGAAACAAATACACCTGCTATTCTAAAAGGAGATTTACTACTTATGGCATCAGGTTCGGGTACTACTTCTTCTGTACTATCATCAGCTGAGAAGGCGAAGAGTCAAGAAGCTACAATTATTGCTATTACTGCCGATGCAGAAAGCAAATTAGCCGTAGTGGCAGACACTATTATATTAGTAAATGCTGCAACAAAAACAGACTTCGGTATTTCCGTTTCTCAACAATATGCGGGCAGCCTTTTTGAACAGTTTACATTATTGGTGTTAGAAAGTGTTTTTATGACCTTATGGCAAGAATCAGGTTTGACTAAAGAAGACCTATGGCCCAAACACGCCAACCTGGAATAACTATTTTTTTATATTATTTATTATTAATTTTTTTTATACATTTAGACATGACAAAATTACAAGTCGCAATTGATTTACTTACTACAGAAGCAGCATTAGAATTGGCACACAAAGTAGCTCCGTACGTGGACATTATAGAATTAGGAACACCGCTAATTAAATCGGAAGGTCTAAAAGTGGTTACGGCAATGAAAGCCGCTTTCCCTGACAAATTAATTTTTGCAGACATGAAAATTGCAGATACTGGTTTCTTAGAAGCTGAAATCGCATTTTTAGCAGGTGCAGATTTAGTAACAGTTATGGGTGCTGTTGATAATGCTACCATAAAAGGAGCGGTAGAAGCTGCAAAGAAACACGGTAAAAAGGTAGTAGTTGATACTATTGGAGTTAAAAACAGAGTAGAAAGAGCTCAAGAGGTAACTGCTTTTGGAGTTGCTTTTGTAGAGTTACATGCTGGTCTTGACGAACAAACATTAGCAGGATACTCTGTACAAACACTTATTAGCGAAGGAAAACTAGCAAAAGTTCCCTTTTCTGTTGCAGGTGGTGTAAACATCGATACAATTAAAGATGTTGTAGCTGCTGGTGCAGATGTAGCTGTTGCAGGTGGTGCCATTTATGGTGCTGAAGATCCCGCTGCTGCTGCAAAAGCATTAAAAGAAGCTATAAACAGTGTAACTGTAGCGTAATTATTGGATGAAGGCTGGAATTTACAAATAAATTCCAGCCTTTTTTTTTGTATAATAAATTTAGATACTAATTATGAAAACATTTGATTTTGGTATAGTGGGCTTAGGGGTAATGGGTCGGAATCTGCTCTTAAATATGGCGGACCAAAAGCATGCTGTAGCAGGCTTGGATTTGGATACGGAAAAAGTTTTATCCCTGACACAGGAAGCTAATTCCCAGCACCAAATTAAGGCCACAACAGAAGTAAAAGAGTTTCTGGAACTTCTTAAACAACCAAGAGCAATTATGATATTAGTACCCGCAGGAAAACCTGTGGATACTGTTATTCAAAGCCTACTGCCCCACCTAGATAAAGGAGACATTCTTATCGACGGAGGCAATACCTATTTTACAGATACCGACCGTAGATTTACAGAATTATCAGCCAAAGGGATCCATTTTTTTGGAATGGGCATCTCTGGTGGGGAAAAAGGAGCCCGATTTGGCCCGAGCCTTATGCCCGGCGGTAATAAAGAAGCCTATGAAAGACTTCGGCCTATTTTTGAATCCATAGCGGCCAAAGTGGATGGGGAACCTTGTGTAGAATATTTAGGCAATGGATCTGCAGGTAATTACGTAAAAATGGCCCATAACGGAATCGAATATGGTATTATGCAGCTTATTTCTGAGGTATACGATCTTATGAAACGAGGGTACGGTCTAGACGATACTACGATTCAAAAAGTGTTTGAAGACTGGAATGACACCGAACTTCAATCCTACTTGATTGAAATTACAGGACATATTTTAAAGAAAACAGATACCGACGGCCAAAAGCTAATAAATGTAATCTCGGATTGGGCAAAATCTAAAGGAACCGGAAAATGGACTTCCCAAAATGGGATGGACTTAGAGGTACCGCTGCCCACTATAGACGCTGCGGTAACCCTGCGTAATATGTCTAAAAACAAACCAGAAAGAATTCTAGCTTCGGCAAAATTAATTTGGAATGCGGAACAAAGTAACACTGACTTGCCTTTGGTTATAGAAGCGCTTAAAGGAGCGTTACATTTTTCTATATTAATAACCTATGCTCAAGGATTAGCATTGTTAACCAAAGCTTCACAAGAGTATAATTATAATCTAAACCTGGAGACCATAGCTAAAATTTGGCGTGGTGGATGTATTATTCGTTCGGTAGCACTTGAAGATTTCAGACAGGCTTATGCTAAGAATGGAGAACTAAAAAACATACTGCTCGATGATACTATTGCTGAGGCCATAAACCAAAATCAATCCAGCATTAGATCTACGGTACAATTCGCAGTTCAAAAAGGGATACCTATTGCGGGTTTAATGAATTCCTTAGCTTATTTTGATGCTTACCGATCTGAAACGCTTCCTACTAACCTTATACAAGCGCAGCGTGACTACTTCGGGGCACATACGTATGAGCGCATTGATACTAACGGTACATTCCACACAGAGTGGAATGACTAAATTTTAAATGGAACAAAATGAATAATCTCGATACTATAAAGCCAACCATCATTCTTGTTTTTGGGGCAACAGGCGATTTAGCAAAAAGAAAGCTTTTCCCTGCCTTTTATAATCTTTATCTTGATGGTCGAATGCCAGAAAAGTTTGAGATCATTGCGCTTGGAAGAGCAATAAAAGACGATGAGACCTACAGAAGCGATGTGAGCAATAACCTGACAGCGTTTTCCAGAAATAAAATAACCTCTGATAAAGCCTATCAGAAATTTGCTTCTCATATCACTTATTTACAAAATGATATCGACCAAGAAGAATCATTTCAAGTACTGAAATTAAAGTTGGACGCCATAGATTTGTCTTTTGGGGAACGTGGTAACAGGCTTTTTTACCTGTCAATAGCACCCTCTTTAATTGCAACGATCTCTAACAATATTAAAAAACTAGACCTTGCCGCTAATCCGGAACAGGATCGCATCATTATTGAAAAACCTTTTGGTTACAATAAAAGTTCTGCAGAGTTGCTAAATAAGCTATTGTCAGAAACCTTTGAAGAGAAACAGATTTACCGAATAGATCACTATCTGGGCAAAGAAACCGTGCAGAATATCCTGGCTTTCCGCTTTGGAAATTCAATGTTTGAGCCACTCTGGAACCGTAATTTTATTGATTCTATACAGATTACTGTTGCAGAAGAAGTTGGAGTTGAAGACCGTGGCGGTTTTTATGAAGGAGCCGGAGCACTCAGGGATATGATACAAAACCACCTGATGCAAATTTTAACCATGGTAGCGATGGAAGCCCCCAATTCATTGCAAGCAGATGAAATCAGAAACCGCAAAGCTGACGTTTTAAAAGCAATACGCCGCATAACTCCTGAGGAAGTGAAACATTACACGGTAAGGGGTCAGTATGATAAGGGCTCAATAAAAGACAAATCTGTACCTGGATATTTGCAAGAAAAAGGAGTTGCATCCAATTCTAATACAGAAACATTTGTAGCGATGAAATTTTACCTGGATAACTGGCGCTGGCAGGGTGTTCCCTTTTATGTTCGAACGGGCAAAAGAATGAAAGAAAAACAATCCTCTATCGTCATACAGTTCAATCCGGTAACTCATTCTACCTTTTCTTTTGGGAAAGAAAATATGATGCCAAACCGCTTAATTATAAACATTCAGCCAGCTATGGATATTCGGTTACAGTTTATGACAAAAAAACCGGGCCTGTCTCTTTCGCTAAAACCTGCTGAGATGGTGTTTGATTATTTTTCATGCTCTACACAATCACCTGAAGCTTATGAAACACTATTATTGGATGCTTTGCAGGGAGACCCTACATTATTTATGCGTTCGGATCAAGTTGAAGAAGCTTGGGATGTAGTAACTACCATTCAGGAAGCCTGGGAAAATGATAAATTTTCAAGTTTACATAAATATGAAGCTGGTGGCTGGGGCCCTGAGGCAGCAAATGAATTACTAGCCCGTCAGGGACATACTTGGGCATCAAACACACTTAATGACATAGAACAAGAAGAAAAAAAGTAACAAATGGTAAGTATTTTTAATAATAAAGAAGAAATAGCACCCTATGCAGCCAATATATTTATAGCTGCTGCACAAAACGCAATACAGAAACGGGGACGCTTTTTGGTGGTACTTACTGGCGGTTCTTCTCCTCTATCCATGTATAAGCTTTTGGCAACACCTCAATACAAAGCCAAAATAGATTGGGATAATGTTTTTGTTTTTTGGGGTGACGAGCGCTGGGTGGCGCTTGATGATGCACGCAGTAATGCAAAAATGTCATACGATTACCTGCTCAGTCATGTTGGTATACCAAAAAGCAACGTATTTCTTATGTATAACGAAGGTTTTTCACCTGAGGAATATGCTTTGGAATATGAAAAATCAATTAAAAGTCTTACAGGAGAAGAAGGGCAATTTGACCTTGTTTTATTAGGAATGGGCGATGATGGCCATACCGCATCACTTTTTCCAGGTGAAGCCGTATTACAAGAAAATGATAAATGGGTATCGGCCTATTATCTTGAGTCGCAAAGTATGTATCGAATAACGCTAACAGCGCCTATAATCAATAAAGCGAAGGAAATTGTGGTTGTAACTTTTGGAGAAAATAAAGCGCATGCCTTAAACGAAGTTTTATATGGAGATTACAATCCCGAAAAATATCCTATGCAATTAATTAAACCTTTAGATGGAAAATTATTATTCTTGACTGATAAGGCTGCTGTAAAGTAGGAAACAACAATTTTTCAAAAAATCAAAAACCTGTCTAATTCGGTAGCTATTTTTTGCAATGTGTTAAAAGTATTAAGAAAGTTAAGTTTTTTTCTGGGAGTAGTTGAAAAAATATTTTTAATTAACATTTAAAAACTCCACCTAAAATGTCACCTAAAATTAAAAATCCTTATAAATCAGATGTTTATAAGGATTTTTAATGGACCTAATGGTCCAAAATTCGAAATATTTAATAATTTCAGTGATGACCTCAGTGATGTTTTAAAAAGTTGTTGCAAAACAGAATCCTAATTCTTTTCCATTGTAAAAAGGTGCAATAACTGATGTTGAATTATTTTTTTCGGATCTAAATAATTTCTTATTTATGTATGGATTCATCCAATACGCAATTTTAGTACTTAAAATTCCAATTCCTGCTCCAGCAGCGACGTCTGTCAGCCAATGTTTATTGTTGACAATTCTAAATGCTCCAGTTCCTGCTGCAACAATATATCCTGATATACCATACCAAAGGGATTTTTCTTTGTACTCCTGCCATAAAAATTCAGCTCCTGCAAAAGCAGTTGCAGTGTGACCTGATGGGAAAGAATTATTAGAACTCCCATCAGGCCTTTCAATTTTGGTTAACGATTTCAAACCCAGAACCGTTGTAGACATAATGATGTAGGAAGTAGCCAATATTACAGAACGATCCCTTAAATTATTTTTTCCTTTTATTCCAGCTGCGTTCAATGCGTAAACTGAAAGTATCGGCGCATATTGCGAAAAATCATCAATAGTTGTCTTTCTGTCAATATCTTCTTTTACTTCCTCCTGTATTTCAGAATTATAACTTTTTAACTGGTCACTTTCAATTCCTATAAAACCATATCCTATTAATACAGCCGGAATAATAAGTTGTTTATAATTGAATTTAATATTTTTAGCAATCGCCGCTTTTGAAATAGTATCTGTTTTTACTTCTTGTGCAGTAAGAGATGCGAAACTAATTAATGAAAATAGAATGATTTTTAACATAGGTATTATTATAAATAGTGTTCTGGTGTAGGCGAAATGCACAGTGTCATTGCTTCCATACCCCGAAAGGTACTTGTCCCCGTGGCATACAATCCAACAATAATCCGGTAAATAATGTTCCCAAAACGATAAAAACATTAAATGAAACTTCATTAAATTGCCAAATAAAAAAGACTATTCGTACTCTTTAAAACATAATAAGAAAGCAAAGTATAAAATAAAGTGACGACGAAAATCTGCCTGACATTTAGATTTTTTTGAGCATAATAGTTTAAAAAATAATTTTGGAAACACATCGAAAAAATAAATTAAAATAGCACCCACAAAAACTGTGGATGCTATAAAATAAAACTAACTAGCCTTTTCTAGTGAGATAAAATTTCCATTCTCATCAAATAAAAGATCACTGCCTTTTATTTCAGCTTCATAAATTACAGTCCCTTTTTGGTTAATTATTTTTGCAGCTTCTTTTACTTTTTGATTTTTAAAATGCATATTAATGTAGTCTAAAGCATTTTTAGGCAGTTTAGTGATTTGTATTTCTACTTCTGTTTCAACAATCTTCCCTTCCCCACTGAATAAAATAGAATTATCTACTTGATTAACATTAAAACTGGCTTCATAATTATTTTTTTCTTTGTCCCATTTTACACCTTTAGCATTGGGATATTTTTCGTGTAATGCCTTTTGGATGATTTGTGGTACTTCTTTTTCTTTAACTATTTGTCCAAAAGAAACGAATGACAACATACTTAGAATGATAACTAACATTGACTTTTTCATTGCTATTGCATTTAAAATTATTTTATTCAAAGGTATAAACCAATTTTGAAGAAATATTGAATTTTTCACCAAATAGCTTTGTCTGCGAAAATGCATTTAAAATATTTTACTTCGTCCTTTTTGTAAACCAAAAATTAGTTAGCCAACGCATAACCAATATTTATTGTCATTAAAAGTTAGTCTCCGGCTGTTTCCCTAAAGTAGTTGCACAAATTCTCATGATCTAAAACACAATCGTGATTTCTCGTAATTTTTTCATTTATGTTAAAATTTATAATTGTAACCTACTCTAATTACTTGTGTTTCATAATAGTCGGTACTGTTATAATTAAAATTCAGACCTTGAATTTGTTTACTGATTACTAATGTATTTAAAATGTCGGTTGCATTCAGGAAGAATTCTCCTTTGCCATTTTGGACTGATTTTTTAATTCCTAAATCAATTGAAAATCTAGCGCTTATTTTTCCCTGAGGAATGATATCCGGTGCTAAATAAATTGCCGTTACTTGAGCATCTACTTTTTTAGATAAATGCAATGTATTATTCCACTTTAAATTTCCAGAGAAAATTTCTTGTTTCTCCGCTGAAAAAGTATTGGGTTTTGGATACTTATTTTCAACAGTAAAAGCATTAATTTGATTGTGATAGGCAATTAAATTAAAGTTGAATGAGTACCATTTTGCGATATCGAGCGAAAGAACCATTTCACTCCCTGTATTGAAGCTTTTATCTGCATTTTGAAAAATAGCATAGATTAAATTGCTGTCTGGTACCGTTGATGAAATTCGGGTGATGGTGGCTTTGGCAAAACGGTGGTATGCTGCCGAATAGAAATATCCTTTTTTGAAGTTCATTTTATAACCCAGTTCCAATAAATTAGTGAACTGCGGGCGAAGGGCAGGATTCCCAACCTTGATGATTTCTGCATCATCGTATTTCGGAAATATTCTAATATCAACTTCATTTGGTCTGTCTACTCTACGATTGTAAAATAAAGATATTTTATTGTTGTCATTAATTTTATATGCCAATCGCACATTTGGAAAAGGTTGGGTATAGTTGTAACCGTCACTTTTATAGGTATTATGATCGGGATTGACATTGTATTGCAAATCAACATATTCTACTCGTAAACCCACTTCTGCCTCAATTTTATTGTTTTCAAAAATGTAATTTCCATATACTGCCGGAATAATTTCTTTGTAAAATGCTTGTCCGCCAGCACCGCTATCTATTGGAGAATTTGCTCCGGGAAAGAACTGCATATTGGTTGGAATATCCCTTTTTCTGAATTTAAAACCGGTTTCAAATCTTCCGTATTTTAAGGGTTTTATATAATCAATATTGAAATCGGCTACTTTCTCATCGGATAACAATTTGAAAGCATCTTTTCCGGTGTAGGTTGGCAGAATATTATCAAAAAAATATTTTTCATCTTCTCTGTGGAAAGTATAATTGAAACCAATATTTAACAAACGTCCTGCTTCTTTAAACTTGTGCTGGTATGCCGCAGTAGCCATAGCGGTGGTTTTTAATTCATCTTCCAAAAATTGCCACAGTCGTAATCGTTTCGTATAATTTTCATTAAAAAAGGGCTGGTCTCCGTTATCAATGATTTTTTCGGTTCCAAACAGACCCGAAACAGTAAGTGAATTTCGGTCGTTAATATTCCAGTCAATTCCAGTTTTTAAAGTAGTGAAATGCGTATTCCGATTTCTTTTGGATTGTTGATTAATAATAGTTCCATCAGTGTAGGTCCGCGTTACAAATTCATTTTTATTGAGCGTTTCAGTGTAAAGATAATCACCCTGAAAAAAAGCATTAATTTTATTTTTACGATAATTAAGTGAAAGTGTCGGATTAATTTTTGGTGTTAATGAGTATTGCGGTCGAATCGTTGGTAAATTTTCCTTTCTTTCCCACAGCGCACCCAATCCGTAGGTAAAACCCACTTTTCCGTTGAATCCCTCTTTTTTATTTTTCTTGTAAATAATATTGATAATTCCAGCGTTTCCGTTGGCATCGTATTTTGCAGAAGGATTGTTGATGATTTCAATTTTTTCTATCGCAGATGCGGGTATATTATCTAAGCCCGATTGGTTTCCAAATCCTGTTAATGCGGTTTGTTTCCCATCAATTAATACGGTGACTTTATCGTTGCCTCTAATTTGTACTTTCCCGTCTTGCACGGAAACACCAGGCAAATTTTGCATTGTTTGCAAAACAGAACCACCACTCTGGCTGATATTGTCTGCCACAGAGAAGGTTTTCTTATCCATTTTCTGATTGATAAGTTCTGTCTTTGAAACGACAACTACTTCATTTAAAATAGCAGCATCAGCTTCTAATTCAATGCTTCCCTCATCTAGAAATTCTGATAGTGTACCTACATAAATGGCTTGGTTTTTTGCCTTGTATCCAATAAATGTAAACTCTAGAAAGTAATTTCCGGGCACTACATTTGAAAATGAAAACCTGCCCTCTTCGTTAGTAACGGTTCCCGCAAGCAAAACGTTGTCTTTTGTGTTTTTCAAGAGGACATTTACAAATGATAAACTCTCTTTTGAGGTTTTATCTTTTGTAATTCCAGATATTGTGATGCCTTTGCTTTGTCCGAATGAATTTGAAATTGATAGTATTAGAAATGAAAGTAACAGTATTATTTTTTTTTGCATTTTCTTGATTTTTATTCTTTGTTTAAAATTTAAACTACAAAATTGCGATTGGAGTTTGAAGAAATATTGAATTTTAGAATCGAATTTCGAAAATGTGTAATTTATCATTGTAACTGTAAATAATTCCCCAATTGTTGTTCTCTACAATTTTCTTAATTATTGATAAGCCTAAACCGTTCCCTTTCGAGGATGGATTTACCTTAGAAAAACGCTCAAATAATTTATCTGTTTCGAGCGATTTTGATATTCCCGTATTAGAAAATACCAAAGAATTCTCATGCAACACAACATTTATACTTCCATTGGCAGTATTATGATTAATTGCATTTAAAAACAAATTGCTGATCAAGATTTCAGACAAAAACATGTTTGTTTGAACGAATGTATTCGCTTCTAAATCTGTGTTGATGCTAATATTTTTTAATAATGCCTGTTCGTTAAAAAAATCTAATTGATTTGTGATTACCTTATTAAAAAGAACCTTTTCAGGAATGTTGTAGTGCTTGCTTTCTATTTTTGATAACAGCAAAAGGTTTTTATTTAATCGGTTGAGCCTTGTCGTTGTATCATTTAATTTGTCGAGTATTTCAAATTGCTCTTCCGTAACATCGTCTCTTTGCAATAATGTTTCCAATTTTCCTTTAAAAATAGCAATTGGCGTTTGCAATTCATGCGCCGCGTTCTCAATAAATTCTTTTTGACTTTTATAAATACGTGTGTTTTTTTCAATTAATTTATTGATTGCCAAATTGAGTCGATTAAATTCCTCGATCGAATTTGTTGCTAATTTTAAATTTGAACTTTTATCAATTTCAAATTTCTCAATTTGTGCGAGAGTGTCATAAAAAGGTTTCCAAAGCGTAATGGACAATCTTTTGGTAATGATGAATAAACCAATCAGAAGAATTAAAATAATCATGGTAAACACCATTAAAATACTGATAATAAAATCCTCATTGTCAACAAGGTTTATTCTGGCAGAAAAAAGGTAAGGCTTATTATTAATTGTAACAGGAGCATTGAGCACACGATAGGGTTCGTTCTCTTTGTCCAAATTGTTATAATAACTATGGCTATATATCGTGTCTCTAGAAATTATTTTTTGAACTTTCTCTATTTTTACATCCTTATTCCATTTATTCCAAACTGGAATATCCTTATCTTTTAATTCCGGAGCATATAACAACTCGAATTCCTCTTTTTGAAGTATTAAAGCTTCATCTGTTTCGTGCAGATACAGTAATTGAGTAATAAAGAAGAATAATGGCGCTGCCAAAAGCATCACTATTAAAGAAAATAGGACATAGTATTTTAAAGTAGTATGCAATAATTTTTTAGTCATTGTTCCATTTGTATCCAATTCCGTAAACCGATTTTATGTAATCATTGCTTCCGGCATCGTTTAGCTTTTTTTTCAAATTCTTGATGTGGGCATACACGAAATCGTGATTGTCCAGCATATCCGCCATGTCACCGGAAAGGTGTTCGGCTATGGCGCTTTTAGACAAAACCTTGTTTTTATTCCCAATTAGAAACAACAACAAATCAATTTCTTTTTTGGTACATTCAATTTTCTTCTCTCCAATTTTTACCGATTTGGCTAATGTATCAATTTCGATTTCATTGAATTCAATTTTATTGTTTCCGTCGAATTTTTTTCTTCTAACCAAAGCCTGAATTCTGACCAACAACTCTGAAAGATGAAAAGGTTTTGTCAAATAATCATCTGCTCCAAGATTGAAGCCCTCTATTTTGGTTTCTAACGTTTCTTTAGCCGAAATTATAATAATCCCCTCTGATTTGTTTAGACTTTTTAATTCCTTTAGAATAGTAAATCCATCACCATCCGGAAGCATTAGATCGACTAAAATACAATCATAATCATACATAGTTATTTTGTCTAAAGCCGTTTGATACGTACTTGCGGTTTCGCAATGAATATTATTTGTTTTTAGATAACTTTTTATGCTTGTTACAATTTCTATTTCGTCTTCAATGATTAGAATTTTCATATTACAAATTAACAATTCAATTTTGAATGAAAATTGAATTTAGGAATTAAATTATTTTTCTAAATTTAACTGAGTTTTATGCTTATAAAATACCGACAACAAACAATTTAAAATTATTTTAAATAGAGATGGCAATTTTAAAGATATGCTTTGTACTCCTTTGAAAATTATTTTTAATATTAAAATGAATCTTAAATACCTGGATTTTTAAAATATTGATCTTAAAGTTTCAGAATCTGAAGAAAAATATTTAAAATTATTAGTCCGTACCACTCCGATGATTCGACTATCTCACCGAAAATTGCATCTAAAATTATCTATCTTGTTAAGAAAATAATTTTATTAGGAATTTAAATTTCATTCAAAACGTGACAATCCAAAAAACAGTTACGTATATGAAAATAAAGTAAAAAATATTTATTCCTTACTCTTTACTGGTTGGAATTTTAGATGCAAAAATGCTTTTGATTTTTTTTTATAAAATACAGCTTTATTTGCTCACTTTTTACTATTTACCGCCTCATATAAAAAAACAGAAAACTGTAAATCAGCTATCTAAAAGTGGTTTGAATCCTGTTATCTACCCTAAAAGGACATTTGATTGAATTGAAGTAAAAAAGAAAAAAACAAACTAATAAAAAACTGATTTATAAATAATTAAGTAAATAGAATCAAAAAATTCATTGGTCTACAGAAAAAAGATTAAAAAAATTGTAGAAATAGGATAATGAAATAAAAATAAGATAAGCAACTAAAAATAAATAACGCAAAAATAAAAAACCCTTATAAATCAAATGTTTATAAGGGTTTTTGTGAAGGCAGAAGGATTCGAACCTTCGACCGCCTGCTTAGAAGGCAGGTGCTCTATCCAGCTGAGCTATGCCTCCATTTATTATTGTGACCGCCTGCTTAGATGGCAGGTGCTCTGTGGCAATAAACAGAGTAAAAATTAGTCGGGGTGGCAGGATTCGAACCTGCGGCCTCCTGCTCCCAAAGCAGGCGCGATAACCGAGCTACGCTACACCCCGAAAAGCAAATTATAAAGCGGAGGGACAGGGACTCGAACCCTGGCACCGATTGCTCGATGACAGTTTAGCAAACTGCTCCATTACCACTCTGGCACCCCTCCAAGCTCAAAGAAACGTGTCCTGTTTTGCGGTTGCAAATTTAAGACATCTTTACGTTTCTCACAACTATTTCAGACCTTTTTTTTAATATTTTTTGTCTTTTTTACAAAAACACTTCACAATCAAATATATAGAATAGAAATAACTTTTAAAAAAGATAATCATAAAATCAAAATTTGAAATTGTTTAAAAAAGATTAAATTTGCTACATAAACCAACATTATAAAAAGTCATGGACAAAAGAGTTGTTATCGTTTCTGCCGTTAGGACACCTATCGGAAGTTTTATGGGGGGATTATCTACCGTTACTGCTCCAAAATTAGGAGCAATCGCTATTAAAGGTGCTTTAGATAAAATAAAGTTAGATCCAAATTTAATTGATGAAGTATTCATGGGCAATGTAGTTCAAGCCGGTGTAGGACAAGCTCCTGCAAGACAAGCAGCACTATTTGCCGGTTTACCAGATTCCGTTACTTGTACTACAATAAATAAAGTATGTGCTTCAGGAATGAAAGCAGTTATGTTAGGCGCCCAAGCTATTCAGTGCGGTGATGCCGAAATCGTAGTTGCTGGCGGAATGGAAAACATGAGTTTAATTCCACATTATATGAATTTAAGAACTGGAACTAAATTTGGCCCAGCGACCATGATTGACGGAATGCAGAAAGACGGACTTACTGATGCTTACGATAACAGCGCTATGGGAGTGTGTGCTGACTTATGTGCTACAGAATATAAATTTACTAGAGAAGATCAAGATAACTTCGCTATTCAATCGTATGAGCGCAGTGCAAAAGCATGGAATTCTGGGAAATTTGACAATGAGGTTGTTCCTGTCTCAGTACCACAAAGAAAAGGAGATCCTATTATAATCTCTAAAGACGAAGAATTCACGAATGTGAAATTAGATAAAATACCATCATTAAGCCCTGTTTTCACCAAAGACGGAACGGTAACCGCAGCCAATGCATCTACTATAAATGATGGCGCTGCAGCAATAATATTAATGAGTGAAGAAAAAGCAATTGCTTTAGGCCTAAAACCTTTAGCGTACATTAATGGTTACGCCGATGCAGCACAGGAACCAAAATGGTTTACAACTACACCATCTAAAGCAATTCCTAAAGCTTTGAAAAAAGCAGGAATAGCAATTGGCGATGTGGATTATTTTGAATTCAATGAAGCTTTTGCCGTTGTAGGTTTAGCAAATTCAAAAATTCTGGGATTAGACGACAGCAAAGTAAATATAAACGGTGGCGCGGTATCGCTAGGACATCCATTAGGTTGTTCGGGAGCAAGAATAATTGTTACGTTGTTAAATGTTTTAGAACAAAATAACGGCAAAATTGGAGCTGCCGCAATTTGTAATGGCGGTGGTGGTGCTTCGGCAATTGTCATCGAAAGAGCTTAAATAATTATAGGTTGTGAGTTATGGGTTTTGAAACTTATAACTCATAATTCTTAACTCATAAACCAAACTAATGTTCGGAATTTGTAATCTAGCCATAATCCCACTTCGCTTTGAACCCAGTGACAGAAGCGAAATTGTTTCACAAGTTTTATTTGGTGAACATTTTGAAATTTTAGAACAATTAAAACAATGGTCCCGAATCAAAATGCAATATGATAACTATGAAGGCTGGGTAGATTCTAAACAATACCAACTGATTTCCGAAACCAGTTTTAATCAATTGTCTGAAGATGCGATCATTCTGAACGCGGATTTGATAGAATATATTACTGCGCCAAATAACGCATTAATCCCAATTCCATTAGGCTCATCAGTATCCTTTTTAAATTATAATAAAATCAACATTTCGAATTTTGATTTTGAAGGAACTAAAATTAGCGGTATTAAACCCAAAGAAGGCTTAATAAATACTTCTTTTTTGTATCTAAATGCGCCTTACCTTTGGGGAGGGAAAACCCCTTTTGGTATTGATTGTTCTGGTTTTACACAAATGGTTTATAAACTTAATGGATACAAATTATTACGGGATGCCTCTCAACAATCAACACAGGGAGAAGCTTTAAGTTTTATTGAAGAAAGCGAACCCGGGGACTTGGCTTTTTTTGACAATGAAGAAGGAAACATCATTCATGTAGGAATTATAATGGCCGATAACTACATCATTCACGCCAGCGGAAAAGTACGGATTGACCGCATAGATCATTTAGGAATATTTAATGCCGACACTAACAAGCATACCCACAAATTAAGGGTTATCAAAAAAATTGTATAAAAAAAACCTGTCTAAATTTAGACAGGTTTTTTTTGTAAGAAAAAATTCTATTAAATCTTTGCTTTTAATGCTTTGTATTCTGCAGTCATTTCTAATGCGCTGTAAACTCCTAAAAGAGTTTTAGAAACATCAACGTTTTTAGGATCTAGTTCGACCGCTTTTTCAAGATAAGGAATTGTTGCTTTAAAAAGTTCTTCTCTTTTCTTTTTCAATTCATCATAACGCTTCATATCCTTAGTAGAAGTTCCCAACTTGTTCATTTCGTCAATGATTGCTTTCTCATTTTCTAATTTCAAAGCCGCTAAATTAATATATCCATTAACATATTTTGGGTTAATTTCTATAACTCTTTTGTAATATTTCTCAGCATCTGCTACATTTTTAGCATTTGCACTTAATACGCCCAAGTTAAAAATCAAATCAGCATCATTTGGATTTTTTTCCAATACTTCTGCGATTAATTTTTTGTACATATCGAAATCTTTTGTTTCCAAATAAAGATTAGCTTCTGTCAATGTCAAAGATGTATCTTCAGGGTTTGCTAATCTCGCTTCAGTGATTGCTTTTTTAGCCTCTTCAGTTTTACCTTTTTCAACTAAAATTAAAGCCATGTTTTTGTAGATTTCTCCTCTTTTTGAAGGAGCAACTTCAGTTCTTGGCTTTTCATGCGTTCCTAATTTTACCATTCTGTCTCTTTCTTGAAGTGTAGTAAAAAAGTCTTCTTGACTAGTTAGTTTATTAACTGCAAAATAGCTCGTTCCTTTTCCTGAATAGTTTAAGTTTTTCAAATCATCATACAACTTAAGAGCGGTATCATAATCTTTAGCATTTACATAAGTAGAAGCTGCATAATACAAATTGATAGTGTCTTTTTTATCTAACAAATAAGCGTCGTATAATTTTTTAGCACTATCAGCATTCTTATCTATTTTTGAATCAGCAATTGCAGCGTTAATCAATTTGAATTTAATATCCGTAATTGAAGCTGCTGCTTGAGTTGAAAATTTTACTTTTCCAGCAATTTTCTCAGCTGCAATCAAATCTTGGTATGCTTTTGCAGCAAGCGAAAGATTGGTATTAGCATCAACATTCTTGTTGGCTAAATCCAACAAAGAATTTCCTTTTACAAAGAAAAACTGTGCTTTTTCCGCATCTGAAGCATTCGTTATTAATGATTCCGCTTCCATCAAAATGGTAACTGCTTCTTGAGATTTACCCGCTTTCAATGCTTTTTCAGCCGCTTTGATTTGATCTTTTTGAGCAAAAGTAGCTACTGATATCAATAATACTGATGCTAGTAATGCATATTTACTTTTCATAATATTCTATTTTTGTTTAATAATTATTCTAGTTTTTCTATTTTCTAATTATGCTTCATCATCTTCATCGTCCCCTTCAGCCTCATCATCAGCTTCGTCGTCTTCAGCATCGTCTTCGTCGTCATCCTCTTCTGAACCTTCGTCCTCAAGAACTTCCAAGACTGGTTTAACTCTTTCGATAGCTTCTGTTTCGATAACATTCCCTTCTTCATCTACAACAACTTCAGCTACATCGTCTTTCATTACTTTTGTAACTGCCGCAATCGAATCGTTTCCTTTGATGTTAATCAACTTCACCCCTTGCGTAGCACGTCCCATTACTCTCAAATCTTCAACAGCCATTCTGATAGTCAATCCAGATTTGTTGATAATCATTAAATCATCCGCATCTGTAACCGAATTTATAGAAATTAGTTTACCCGTTTTCTCGGTAATATTTAGGGTTTTTACTCCTTTACCACCACGATTTGTAATCCTGTATTCATCTAGGCTGGAGCGTTTTCCGTATCCATTTTCGGCAACAACTAAAATTTCGCTGCTCATATCATTTACAGTAACCATGCCAATTACTTCGTCCGTTTCATCTTTAAGGGTAATTCCACGTACACCAGAAGCTGTTCTTCCCATTGGACGGGTTTTTGTCTCTTCAAAACGAACTAATTTACCAGATTTTACCGCCAAGATAATTTGACTTTCTCCATTGGTTAATTTTGCTTCCAATAATTCATCGCCTTCTTTGATCGTAATTGCAGCAACACCATTTACCCTTGGTTTAGAATATTTCTCTAAAGATGTTTTCTTAACCTGACCTTTTTTAGTCACCATAATAAGATTGTGGCTTTTGATGTAGTCTTGATCTTTTAAATCCTGAGTACAGATAAATGCTTTTACTTTATCATCGCTTTCAATATTCACCAAGTTTTGGATTGCTCTACCTTTAGCCGTTTTACTTCCTTCCGGTATTTCATAAACACGCATCCAGAAACATTTTCCTTTTTGGGTAAAGAACATCATATATTGGTGATTCGTGGCCACAAACATGTGTTCTAAGAAATCTTGATCTCTTGTCCCAGCACTTTTTTGACCAACTCCTCCTCTATTCTGCGTTTTGTATTCCGTAAGATTAGTACGTTTAATATAACCTGCATGCGAAATTGTAATAACCACATTCTCATCGGCAATTAAATCCTCAATACTTACATCTCCTCCGGAATATTCAATTTGAGAACGACGAGCGTCTCCATATTTATCTCTAATTTCCGTAAGTTCCTCTTTTATTAAAGCAATTCTCAAGTTCACATCTGCTAATAAAGCTTTCAAATGCTCAATTAACTTCATGATTTCTTCGTATTCAGTTCTTAACTTATCTTGTTCCAGACCTGTTAATTGACGCAAACGCATTTCTACAATAGCACGAGATTGAATATCTGACAACTTGAATCTTTCGATTAATTTTTCCCGTGCTTCTTCGGTACTTTTTGAAGCTTTAATTAAAGCAATCACTTCATCAATATTATCCGAAGCAATAATCAAACCCTCTAAAATATGTGCTCTTGCTTCTGCTTTTTTCAATTCAAATTGCGTTCTGCGAGTCACCACATCATGGCGGTGTTCTATAAAATAATGAATCAGATCTTTCAGATTCAACATTTGTGGACGCCCTTTCACAATGGCAATATTGTTTACACTAAACGAAGACTGTAATTGAGTAAACTTATAAAGTGTATTCAAAACCACGTTCGGTGTCGCATCACGTTTTAAAATATAAACGATACGCATCCCGTTTCTATCCGATTCATCTCGGATGTTTGCAATTCCATCAATTTTTTTATCATTCACCAAATCAGCAGTACGCTTGATCATATCTGCTTTATTGACTTGATAAGGAATTTCGGTAACAATGATACACTCTCGTCCATCCACTTCTTCAAAACCAACTTTGGCACGCATTACAACTCTACCTCGACCTGTTTTGAAAGCTTCACGAACCCCTTCATATCCATATATAATACCACCAGTAGGAAAATCTGGGGCTTTAATATGTGTCATCAGCTCATCAATCTCAATATCATTATTGTCCATAAAAGCTAACGTACCGTTGATCACCTCCGTTAAGTTGTGAGGTGGCATATTGGTAGCCATACCTACCGCGATTCCTGTTGCCCCATTTATTAATAAGGTAGGAACACGAGTTGGCATAACGGTTGGCTCTTCGAGCGTATCATCAAAATTCAATTTAAAATCGACCGTTTCTTTATCGATATCTGCCAAAATTTCTTCCGAAATCTTACGCATTCTAGCCTCTGTATAACGCATCGCTGCAGGACTATCGCCATCTACAGAACCAAAGTTACCCTGACCGTCAATCAATAAATACCGCATGCTCCATTCTTGAGCCATACGAACCATGGCATCATAAACAGAGGTGTCACCGTGTGGGTGATATTTTCCAAGAACTTCCCCAACAATTCTTGCGGACTTTTTGTGAGCCGATCTGGAGTTAACCCCTAAATCATGCATTCCAAATAGTACTCTTCGATGTACTGGTTTCAAGCCATCTCTAACATCTGGAAGTGCTCTTGATACAATTACTGACATCGAGTAATCGATGTAAGCTGTTTTCATTTCATCTTCAATGTTAATAGGAATTAACTTTTCTCCTTCAGACATAAGTTGTTATATTAAATAATTATATTAGTTTCAAAACGTGCCAATATACGCTTTTTTGAAATTTTTAGACTAATTTTAAAACACTTATTTCAATGATTTATTAACAAAATTTACGGTTACTTTAGTTAATAAATTAAGTCAATTTTAACTTTAATATTGTTTTTATTTTGTCAATTAGCTGACAGCACATCATAGAGGAATGGTTTTTGTTTTTCTATCACTAATTCACTAAATTTACGATATCAAATATATATTATGGATGATAATTTTTCACCAAGAGTAAAAGACGTTATTACTTACAGCAAAGAAGAAGCTTTGCGGTTAGGTCATGACTTTATAGGAACAGAACACTTAATGCTGGGGATCTTAAGAGACGGTAACGGGAAAGCAATTCAAATATTGAATAACCTATCTGTTGATTTAGATCATTTACGAAGAAAAGTAGAGATCTTAAGTCCGGCAAGTCCAAGCCTGGAAGTAAATGTTGAAAAGAAAAACTTACACTTGACACGCCAAGCAGAACGGGCATTAAAAACTACTTTCCTTGAAGCAAAAGTTTTTCAAAGTTCGTCTATCAGCACAGCACATCTATTGTTGTGTATTTTAAGAAATGAAAACGATCCAACAACCAAGCTATTGAATAAATTAAAAATTGATTACGATATAGCTAAAGAACAATATTTAAACATGACTCCAAACGAAGAAGATTTTATAGAAAATTTGCCACGAAACGAATCATACAATGACGATTCAGGACAAGATGACAGTCTGAAAGAAGGAACTTTCAACAATCCAGCCAATAAATCCAATAAAAAATCTAAAACACCAGTTTTAGATAATTTTGGAAGAGATTTAACCGAAATGGCCGAAGAAGGAAAACTAGATCCTGTTGTAGGGCGTGAGAAAGAAATTGAACGCGTTTCCCAAATTTTGAGCCGTCGCAAAAAGAACAACCCATTACTTATTGGGGAACCCGGAGTGGGAAAATCAGCAATTGCCGAAGGTTTAGCCTTGCGAATTATTCAGAAAAAAGTATCCCGTACTTTATTTAATAAACGTGTTGTTACTTTGGATTTAGCCAGTCTTGTTGCAGGTACAAAATACCGAGGACAGTTTGAAGAGCGCATGAAAGCTGTGATGAATGAATTAGAGAAAAATGACGATATCATTCTTTTCATAGATGAAATTCACACTATTGTGGGCGCTGGTGGTGCAACAGGTTCACTGGATGCTTCTAATATGTTTAAACCAGCATTAGCTCGTGGAGAGATTCAATGTATTGGTGCCACAACATTAGACGAATACAGACAATACATAGAAAAAGACGGCGCATTAGAAAGACGTTTCCAAAAGATAATTGTGGAACCTACATCCGTTTCTGAAACGATTACTATTCTAAATAACATTAAAAACAAATACGAAGACCATCACAATGTTACCTACACACAAGAAGCAATCGAAGCGTGTGTGAAATTAACAGATCGATACATGTCGGAACGTTTTTTACCGGACAAGGCCATTGACGCATTAGACGAAGCAGGTTCTAGAGTTCACATTACCAATATTGAAGTTCCTAAACAAATTTTAGATCTCGAACGTCAATTAGAAGACGTACGTGAATTGAAGAATGTTGTGGTAAAAAAACAAAAATATGAAGAAGCCGCTAAACTTCGTGATGACGAAAAGCGTATTGAAAAAGATTTAGCTATCGCCCAGGAACAATGGGAAGAAGACGCTAAAAATAACCGAATTGAAGTTACTGAAGACAATGTTGCCGATGTCGTTTCCATGATGAGCGGAATACCCGTCAACCGTATTGCACAGACTGAAAGCAATAAACTAGCTAAACTACCAGAACTAATTGAAGGAAAGGTAATTGGACAAAGAGAAGCCGTGATGAAAATAGCGCGTTCTATCCAACGAAATCGTGCTGGATTAAAAGATCCAAATCGACCAATTGGTTCTTTCATTTTCTTGGGACAAACCGGTGTTGGTAAAACACAATTGGCCAAAGTACTGGCCAAAGAATTATTCGATTCTGAAGATGCTTTGATTCGTATTGACATGAGTGAATACATGGAAAAATTTGCAATTTCTCGTTTAGTTGGTGCGCCTCCGGGATATGTAGGATATGAAGAAGGTGGACAATTAACCGAGAAAGTCCGAAGAAAACCATATTGCGTCGTATTATTGGATGAGATAGAAAAAGCACATCCTGATGTTTTCAATATGTTACTGCAAGTTTTAGATGATGGTTATTTGACAGATAGTTTAGGCCGAAAAATTGATTTCAAAAACACTATAATTATCATGACTTCCAATGTTGGGGCCAGACAATTAAAAGATTTTGGACAAGGTGTTGGTTTTGGAACTGCTGCCAAAGTGGCTCAAGCTGACGATAATTCGAAAAGCATCATCGAAAATGCATTGAAAAAAACTTTTGCTCCAGAATTCCTTAATAGAATTGATGATGTAATTGTTTTCAATGCTTTAGAAAAACACGACATCGATTTGATTATCGAAATCGAATTGAAAAAATTATTCGCTCGTGTTGCTGAATTAGGATACCAATTGAATCTTTCTGACAAAGCAAAAGCATTTATTGCAGAGAAAGGTTTCGACAGGCAATTTGGCGCAAGACCATTAAAAAGAGCCATTCAAAAATATGTAGAAGATGCCCTTGCCGAAGAAATTATTACTTCTAAAATTACTTCAGGAGATGAGATTTTCATGGATATTGAAGAAGGCTCACAAGAGTTAACAGTGCAGATTCATAAAGCTGGGGAACCAACAAATCCATAAATTTAACAAACAATTATAGTGAAATAAACCCGTTACGTTTTTATAACATAACGGGTTTATTCTTTATAGGAAATACACTTTTTTTGAAAACAAATATTTATATTTGGTCTTCAAAAAAAAGGTCAAACAAAATTAATTTATGTCAGATAACAAAGTCATTTTAGGTAGTGAAGAATGGTGTTCTTTTCCAGAATTAGGGATTCCTACTATTAAAGCCCGAGTAGATTCCGGTGCAAAAACATCCGCTTTACATGCTATAAACATTGCTCCGTTTATCAAAAATGAAAGTAACTGGGTGAAATTTGACATTAACCCGATACAAAATAATCTGAAAACGGTAATTCATTGTGAAGCGCCATTAATAGACAAACGCATCGTTAAAAGTTCCAGTGGTTTTAGAGAACAACGCTACGTTATTCAAACAAATCTACAAATTGGAAGCTCTCAGTGGCCAATAGAAATGACATTGACCAATCGAGATTCCATGGGTTTCAGAATGCTTTTAGGCCGTGAAGCCATGAGTGGAAGAGTTCTGGTTGATCCAGAACAAAAATATCTTTTGGGACAACCTACTTCTGATAGTTTAAAAGAATTATATAAAAATTCTGAAAAAGCAAGATCTGGTTTGCGAATCGGACTTTTAGCCAGCAACCCTGAATTATACAGCAACAAGCGTATTATGGAAGCGGGAGAAATGCGTGGTCACGAAATGCATTTCCTAAATATCAAGGAATGTTACATGAAACTGGATGCAAAAACACCAGAAATACATTATCGTGGCGGTAAAATACTAAATCAATTTGACGCAATTATACCAAGAATTAGACCTAGCATTACTTTTTACGGTTGCGCTTTGACGCGGCAATTTGAAGCATTAAATGTATTTTGTTTAAATTCATCCACCTCAATTACACAATCTCGAGACAAATTATATTCCTTACAATTGCTTTTGCATAGCGGAATTGACATACCAACTACTGGTTTTGCTAATTCTCCATTGGATACCGATGATTTGATAAAAATGGTGGGTGGTTCTCCTTTAATTGTAAAATTACTGGAAGGAACCCAAGGGAAAGGTGTCGTCTTAGCCGAAACAAAGAAAGCTGCAGAAAGCGTCATTAATGCTTTTAAAAGTTTAAATGCCAATATATTAGTTCAGGAATTCATCAAAGAAGCCAACGGAAAAGACATTCGTTGTTTTGTAATTGATGGAAAAGTAGTGGCTGCCATTCAACGGGAGGCAATGCCGGGCGAATTTAGAGCCAACATTCATCTTGGAGGAACTGCATCTGTGATAAAAGTAACTGCAGAAGAAAAACGCATTGCTATAAAAGCAACGAAAGCTATGGACTTAAAAGTAGCAGGAGTAGATATTATTCGTTCCGCTAAAGGGCCATTATTATTAGAAGTAAACTCATCTCCAGGACTAGAAGGAATTGAAGGTGCTACTAATAAAGATATAGCCGGTGAAATGATAAAAGCAATTGAAAAAAATTTTAAACTCAAATAACAATTACTAGCCTTTTACTGTCTATTGAAAAACTTTTAAAGCTACTTTAAACATAAAAAAATGAACGAATATCTAGATATAATTCTTCGGAGTACTGCTGTTTATTTTTTTATGGTTGTTGCATTGCGTCTTTTTGGCAAGAAAGAATTATCTCAATTGAACACTGCTGATGTGATATTGATATTATTGATAAGCAATTCTGTCCAGAATGCTATGGTTGGGAATAACACGAGTCTTTATGGCGGAATAGCAGCGGCAACTGTATTGTTTACCATCAATTTTATTTTAAAGAAATTGATGTACAAATACAAGAAATTTGGAGATTTCATGCAGGAAAAGCCAGAAATCCTGATCCATAACGGAAATCTTGATTTTAAAGCATTGAGTAAGTTAAACATTTCTTCTGATGAATTAAAAGAAGCCATGCGGGAGCATGGAATCGAATATTTTAAAGATGTAAAACTCGCTATGCTAGAAATTGACGGTAATATCAGTATTATATCCGGAGACAAAAATTTAAAACAAACGCATTATAAAAGAAAACGCATCCATAAAAATTTGGGAGGAATAAACTAGTATGAGCTCATTCAAAAGATATTTGAATGAGTTTTAAACAAACGAATTGCATCACTATAGTCCTTAAATAATTATGCTCGATTCATTCCAAACATACTTTCAATCCAAAACCAATCTGACGGACGAACAATTTCTTTCGATTACACATACCTTGCAATCCAAAAAAGTAGAAAAAGGTACTGTCCTACTCCAACAGGGCGCTATTTGTTATCATTCCTTTTTTGTATCCAAAGGATTATTGCGTTCGTACACTATTGACGCAACCTGAAAAGAACATATCATTCAGTTTGCGGCTGAGAATTGGATTATATCTGACAGAAGCAGTTCTTATTTCAATGAACCTTCCGAGTTATTTATTGATGCCATTGAAGATACGGAAATTGTTTTTATCGATAAAAATTTCATTAATGCCGCCGCAGAAATCAGTGTTTCTTTTCGAAAGCAGGACAATATTGCGCTACACAATCACATTCGACAGCTTCAAAAACGGGTAAACTTATTATTGGGAGCAACAGCTGAACAACGGTATTTGGATTTCATAACCATTTATCCAAGTCTTACTTTACGTATACCGCAATGGATGATTGCTTCGTATTTAGGCATCACACCTGAAACCCTAAGTAGAGTTCGCAAAGAATTAGCCAAAAGAAATTTCAAACCCTATTAATTCTTTACAAATTCATTTCTTATCCTACATCAATGCTTCTGGATTTAATCTATAGTAAATTTGTACTCTAATTTAAATCAGACATAGCAATGAAAACGAAAAATATTGAACTAGTATTGGCTCCCCCACCACCACATATGGTTGGTGACGGATTTAGAGTGCACAATTTTATTCCGAGTGGCCATAATTTGGACATGAAAAGAATGAGTCCGTTTATTATGATGGATTATAATTCTAAATTTTATTTCCCGCCAACGGACCAACCCAGAGGCGTAAGTGTCCATCCACACAGAGGTTTTGAAACCGTTACAATTGCCTATAAGGGAAAAGTAGCGCATCATGACAGTTCAGGAAATAGCGGTGTCATTAGCGAAGGGGGTGTACAATGGATGACGGCAGCTTCGGGAATTTTACACAAGGAATACCACGAAGAAGAGTTCAGCAAAAAGGGTGGTGATTTTCAAATGGTACAGCTTTGGGTCAACCTTCCGGCAAAAGACAAAATGTCAACACCAAAATACCAAGGAATTACCAACGCCCAAATCAACAAATTCGTACTTCCTGAAAAGGACGGTGTGATTGAAGTCATAGCGGGACAATACGAAAATGTAAAAGGTACCGCTTCGACTTTCACTCCTGTACATTTACTAAATGCCAAATTGAATAATGGCGCAAAAGCATTTTTCCATTTTCCGGAAAATTACAATACTGCTTTATTAGTAATCGAAGGAAGTATAAAAGTGAATGATGCTGAAAATGTTCCTGCCAACCATTTTGCATTGTTTAAAAATGATGGGGAAACATTTAGCATGGAAGCAACTGAAAATGCCATCGTTTTGATTTTAAGTGGCGAGCCTATCAATGAACCTATTGCAGCTCATGGCCCTTTTGTAATGAATACTCAAGCCGAAATCATGCAAGCATTCGATGATGTGAATACGGGGAAATTCGGTTATTTAGAAGAATAATTCCCTGTTTTATAATTTAAAACACATAAAATGTCAAATATCAAATTAATAATAGAAGAACGCACAAGTAATATTGGTACCTTTATAGTTGGGCGATTGCTTCCCTTTCGAGAAAAAAGAATGGTTGAGCCGTTTGCCTTTATCGATCATATGGGACCAAACTGCATGAGCGATTACGAAAATTTAGATGTTCCGCCACATCCACATATAGGACTTTCTACTTTGACCTATTTGTTTGAAGACAGCATTATGCACAAAGACAGCTTGGGAACTGAAATGGAAATCAAACCCGGGCAAATCAATTGGATGACTGCAGGAAAAGGAATTGTACATTCTGAACGAACGCCTGAATATTTGCGTAGTTCTAATAAAATGCTACATGGACTTCAAATTTGGGTTGCTTTACCCAAAGAATTAGAGGAAATGGAACCTTCTTTTTTCCATGTACCCGAAAATGAAATTCCAGAATGGAAAGCAGATACTATTGCTTTTAAACTTATAGCTGGCGAAGTACTCGGCAAAAAATCACCCGTTCCGGTTTATAGTCCGCTTTATCTTCTGGAACTAAAAAGCACTTCGCGTCAAACGGTGACTATTGGCAACCATTTATTTGGCGAAAGCGCTTTATACATTTTAGAAGGCAGTATCGAAAGTGAAGGTAATACTTTCGGACCAAAGCAAATTTTAATTGCCAAAGACAGCAAACTCTGCGCCTTTGATATGGCAGAAAACACCACTATTTATATTTTTGGAGGAGAACCTTTCCCTGAAGAACGGATTATTTATTGGAATTTTGTCGCTTCAACCAAAGAACTGATTGAAAAGGCAAAAGAAAAATGGTTAGCACAAACTTTTGATAAAGTCCCGGGCGAAAGCGAATTTGTTCCACTTCCGGAGCAAAATAAAAAATAGCAAATATGATTCAAATAAAAGCACACATTGGCACCGAACTTTATAAAACCGAACTTGAATCCGCCACTAATACAATTATTTAAAATGAACCTGAAAGTGCAGGAGGAAAAGATTTAGGCTTTGCGCCAAAGGAACTACTAGCTTAGGCATTAGCAGCCGTAATTACATTACCTTATGCATGTATGCAAACCGAAAAAATGGGATTTAACAGATATAAAAGTTGAAGTCACTTTTGAAAAAGATGCAACTGAAAACAAGTCCAAAATAATGCGCAACATTCAATTATTTGGAAACTTAGACGATGCACAAAAAACACGGTTAGTAGATATTGCCGATAAATGTCCAATGCACCAAATACTAACTAAACCTATCGAAATTACAACCGAATTAAATTAAAAATCATGATAATTGAACAAATAAACGAAATCAAAAAAGGCTATTTTAAAGCTTCAGATAACGAAATAGAAGCGGGAAGAATGACTTATACTTGGGCTGGATCCGATAAATTCATTATTGACCATACCGAAGTAAATGATCAATTTGCAGGCCAAAGCGTGGGCAAAAAACTGGTAATGGAAGCGGTACAATATGCAAGGGCCAATAATCTTAAAATTGTGCCTTCATGTCCTTTCGCGAAAAGCGTATTTGACAAAACGGAAGAAATACAGGATCTTCTGTTTTAGAAAATTTCATTTTTAGAGCATAAAAAAACCATTCTGAGTAGAATGGTTTTTTTATGATTGTTAATGTAGCATTAAATAAAAATACTAAAGATATAATAAATGATTGCTGCTAATATTGCTGAAATTGGAATAGTCAAAACCCAAGCCCACAATAAACTTACAGTCATTCCCCATCGTACTGCAGAAACTCTTTTAGTAAGTCCAACTCCAATAATAGATCCAGTAATAGTATGGGTTGTACTTACAGGCACTTTAAAATGCTCTGTAAAATATAATGTCAATGCTCCCGCAGTTTCTGCTGCAACACCTTCAAAAGAAGTCACTTTTGTAATTTTTGATCCCATTGTTTTCACAATTTTCCAACCGCCACTTAAAGTTCCTGCTGCAATAGCAGAATAACAAGCTAAAGGAATCCAAGTTGGCATTTTGAATGCACCGTCATCATTTGGTAATACTACATCTAACCAAGCTGGCAGCGATTCTTGAGCAACACCACTGGTGTGAATGTAAACCGCAACAGCCGCGGCAATAATACCCATTACTTTTTGGGAATCATTTCCTCCATGTCCTAAACTAAAGGCTGCAGAAGATAGTAATTGCATTTTTTTCAACCATGCCGTAGCTTGGTTCAAATTTAAACTACTGAATATTAAACAAAATGTACTTATTGATAAAACTATAAAAGCTACCAAAAACCATTTGATGTTATGCGCTTCAAAAGCAACACTCCAAAAATGAGAATCAAAACGTGGTTTTTTAATTTGGTCGTAATAAACCATTTGGCTTTCTACAAACCAAATTGTCAAAATCATTAAAGAAGCGGTAAATATTTTAGGATAAATGCTCTTTTTAGAGGCGTTAAGAAGCCATATCGATATCAAGTACGAAATTAAAGCGCCTAACAATGGTGCCAATATAATAAAAGCAACAATAATTAAAACTCCTGAAGGCATTCCGCCATCTTTTCCTTCTTTGTACCAAGACACTACTCCAAATCCCGCATGAGCTATAGCTGCTCCGGCAAAACCACCAATTAAGGTATGTGATGAACTGGATGGAATTCCTTGCCACCAGGTAAATAAATTCCAAATAATAGCCGCAATTACGCCTGCCAGGATCACAACTAAGTTGATATCCATCGTATTGGCAGTTTTCGCAACAGTATCTGCTACACCAAAACCAAAAACCCAGTACGCCAAAAAGTTGAAGAATGCTGCCCAAACTACTGCTTGAAAAGGACTTAATACTTTAGTAGCAACAACAGTTGCTATAGCATTGGCAGCATCATGAAAGCCATTAATATAATCGAAAATCAAAGCCAGGACTATAATAACTATAAGTAGAGTAAATTCCATAATTATAATTTCAGAATAAAACCGATTGAATTAAGAATGTTTTACAGAAATTGATTCTAAAACACTCGCTACATTTTTACATTTATCAGTTGCAGTTTCTAAAACTGACAATACTTCTTTGTACTTGATAATGTTTTTTGCATCAGTTTCATTTTCAAATAAATCAAGAACTGCTTTATCATAAACATTATCTGATTTATTTTCTAACTTATTAATTCTAAGACAAGCGTCTGTAATATTTTTCATTTTTTTCAAATCTCTCAATTCTCTAACCGCTACATCAATGTTTTGACAGGCTTCAAGATTGATTTCAGTCAGTTTTCTGATAGATTTTGTAATTTTATCCACCTGATACAACTTCATTCTGCTTGCTGCACCATGAAGATTACCAGCAACATTATCTATTGAGCTTATTAATGAATAAATATCTTCTCTATCAAATGGAGTAATGAAGTTTCTACTTAACTCTAAATTTGTTTGACGTGTAATGTCTTCACCTTTTTGCTCTAAAACATCAATTTTCTGAAAAAGAACGTCACGTTCCTTTAAAGGAAGATTTACTGCTTCGTGCAAATTTGTAGCAATTTCGATTAAATTACTGGAAGCTTCCTCGAAAAGAGGAAAGAACTTTTTATCTTTAGGAACCAAAAATTGGAAAAAATTATTTATGTTCATTTCATTAAAATTTAGTTCGGCAAAATTACTTCATTATTCAACCCTAATGTTAGGTTAATGTTAACAAATCGTTTTCTATTTGAAAAGTGTTTAAAAAAGAAACGGTATTCTCAATATCATAGTGCAAAATTCGGTCTTCTTTTATCAATGGAACTTCCTCCCGATACGCACTTAAAAACATCTCTATAAAATCACTTGATAGCAATGGTCGTCTGTATTCAATGGCTTGCGAAGCATTCATTAGCTCGATTGCCAAAATTCGTTCTAAATTATCCAAAACACGCAACGCTTTTGTAGCTGCATTTGCGCCCATGCTTACATGATCTTCTTGTCCGTTACTGGAAACTATACTGTCAATACTGGCTGGAGTTGCCAATTGTTTATTTTGACTGGCAATACTGGCTGCAGTGTATTGTGGAATCATCAAACCAGAATTTAATCCTGGATTATCCACTAAAAATGCAGGAAGATTACGCAACCCTGAAATTAATTGATACGTCCTGCGCTCCGAAATACTTCCCAATTCTGCTAATGCGATTGCCATGAAATCTAACGCTAATGCTAATGGTTGTCCATGAAAATTACCTCCAGAAATGATCTGATCGCTTTCAATAAAAATATTGGGATTATCTGTCACTGAATTGATTTCTGTTTTGAAAACTTTCTTTACATAATCAAATACATCTTTTGATGCACCATGAACTTGTGGCATACATCGAAAAGAATACGGATCCTGAACATGATTTTTAGGCTGATCAATGATTTCGCTTCCCTCTAAAAATCCTTTTATACGATTTGCCGTTACAATTTGTCCTTTATGAGGTCTGATAAAATGAATCAATTCATGGAAAGGTTCTATTCTTCCATCAAAAGCTTCTAATGAAATTGTTCCAATCAAATCTGCCAAATAAGAAAATTTGCTAACTTTCATCAAAATATGCGTTCCATAGGCACTCATAAATTGGGTTCCATTCAATAAAGCCAATCCTTCTTTAGACTGTAATACAATTGGTTTCCAGTCAAAATGCTTTAAAACTACACTAGAATGCACTTTTTCACCTTCAAAATACACATCGCCTTCACCTAATAATGGTAATGATAAATGCGCCAAAGGAGCTAAATCTCCCGAAGCTCCAAGAGATCCTTGCGTATAAATTACCGGCAGAATATCATTATTATAAAATTCAATTAAACGCTCCACGGTTTGCAATTGGATGCCGGAATGTCCATAACTCAAGGACTGAATTTTAAGCAACAGCATCAATTTTACAATTTCGGTTGGCACTTCTTCTCCTGTTCCACAAGAATGCGATTTCACTAAGTTTTCTTGCAGTTTTGACAAGTTCTCATTGGAAATTTTAACATTACAAAGCGAGCCAAATCCTGTATTGATTCCATAAATAGGATCTGAATGCGAAGCCATTTTTTTGTCTAAATAATCCCTGCATTTTTGGATATTAACCTTCGCCTCTTCAGACAATGCTAATAATTTACCATGAGAAATAATTTCTTCTAGTGTTTCAAAACTGAGTAATTGCGTACTTATATAATGTGTATTGTCCATTTTTACTTTCTAATTAAAAGGTAAAATTCAATAAATCTATATTAATAAACAACATTTATTGACGATAATTTAAAATTTAGACCTAAAAACAATCTAACCTTAAGTTTTATGCATAAATAGTTGCAAATTAAGTGACTTGAAATTTGAGACATAAACTGTTCAGATTAGTAAGAGTTGCTGCAATCAATTTCAGAAACAATTAATAAAGTTACACAAAACGACTTTATTACAGGAATTAATTATTTCTATGGACTTATAAAACGAATTGCAAATCATTTTGTTTTTTAATAAAAATACGAATAGCTTCATCATAGACCTTGAAAACTAAACAATGTTCAATATTCTCCTGAATGAAATTGAAATATTAAAATATTCGCAAAAACGAAATTAAAGGGTTCCATTTTTATAAAAAACTGTACTTTTGAAAAATCAAATGACAAACAACAGAACAACATATCACTCTTCGATTACAACTCAACTTTGGGTTGCTTCTTCTGTTACATTTACTACAACAACTGCTACCCCTTAGGGGTATACATTTTACATATAATCCTAATTGTTATATTTTTTTCTAAAGAAAGAAGGTTCTTGGGTATATAATAAACATTTGCATTTTTACATAAAATAAACAAAAATGAAAGTATTAAAATTTGGAGGAACTTCGGTTGCCAATGCACAAAATATAAAACTGGTTTTAGATATCGTTATCAATAAAGCAAAAGAGGAAAAATTAATTGTTGTCGTTTCTGCTTTTAGCAAAATTACTGACTTGCTCCAACTTGCTTCTCAAAAAGCAGCTGCCGGTGACGAAAGCTTCAAAGAAATTCTTACCGATTTAGAGAAAAAACATTTAGACGCTTTAAAAGAACTTATTCCTGTAAGCGAACAAAGCAGCTTGTTAAGTCATATAAAAAGAATTGTAAATCATCTGGAAACGTTACTGGATGGTTGCTATCTTTTAGGGGAATTATCTCCTAGAACTTCAGATACTATTTTAAGTTTTGGGGAATTATTGTCTTCTTATATTATTGCCGAAGCATTAAAACAAAATCTAAAAAACAGCGGTTATAAAGACAGTCGTGAACTAATCAAAACCGACAATCATTTTGGAAAAGCCACTGTAAACTTTGAAGTTTCAAATCAATTAATTGCTGAATTTTTTGCTTCCAATGAAAATCAAGTGGTTGTAATGCCCGGATTTATTGCCGCATCAATGGACGGAATCAATACTACTTTAGGCCGTGGTGGTTCTGATTATACTGCCGCTATTCTCGCCGGAGCATTGAATGCAACTGACTTAGAAATCTGGACTGATGTAAACGGAATGTACACTGCCAATCCAAAAATTGTAAAACAAGCCCAACCTATCGCCTTCATTTCCTATCAAGAAGCGATGGAATTGTCTCATTTTGGTGCCAAAGTTTTATATCCGCCAACTATTCAGCCCGTGTTGAGAAAGAACATTCCAATTCTTATCAAAAACACTTTCGAGCCGGAAGCCGAAGGAACTTATATTTCAAACCAAGAAATGGATCATACTAATCCTGTAAAAGGAATTAGCCATATTGATAATATCACTTTGATTACACTTGAAGGACCCGGAATGATTGGTGTTACCGGTTCTTCCAAAAGACTTTTTGAGGTATTGTCACATGAAAATATCAATGTAATTTTTATTACGCAAGCTTCATCGGAGCATTCTATATGTATTGGAATTCTAAACTCAGATGCAGATGTGGCAGAAGATGCTATCAACAGCGCTTTTGAAGTCGAGATTTCACAAAATAAAATAGATCCTTGTATTGTTGAAAAAAACCTGTGCATCATTGCTTTGGTTGGCGAAAATATGAAAAATCATCAAGGTTTAAGCGGTCGAATGTTTAGCACTTTGGGTAAAAACAACGTAAACATCAGAGCGATTGCACAAGGTGCTTCCGAAAGAAATATTTCGGCTGTAATCAACGAAAGAGATGTCAAAAAAGCACTGAATTCACTACATGAAAACTTTTTCGAAGAAAATACCAAACAATTAAACCTGTTTGTAATGGGTGTTGGAAATGTGGGAGAGAAATTCATCGAGCAGATTTATCAGCAAAATAAATTCCTAAAAGACAATCTGAAAATAAATGTAAGGGTTATTGCTTTATCTAATTCTAGAAAAATGCATTTTGACGAGGACGGAATCTCCTTAAAAAATTGGCAATCAATTATAGAAAATGGCGAAGCAGCGAACAAAGAAAAGTTTCTTTACAATGTAAAAGAACTCAATTTACGCAACAGTATTTTTGTTGATATTACTGCAAACGAAAGCGTGTCTAAAACTTACGAGCAGTATTTAAAACGCAATATTGCCGTAGTGACTTGTAACAAAATTGCCTGCGCATCAGAGTACGATAATTATATAAAACTAAAAAAACTATCCCGACAATTCAATGCTCCTTTCCTTTTTGAAACGAACGTTGGAGCGGGATTACCAATTATCGATACCGTAAAAAATCTGATTGCCTCAGGGGATAAAGTGAATAAAATCCAAGCAGTTTTATCGGGAAGTTTGAACTTTATTTTTAATAATTTCAATGAAAACAACACTTTCCATGACGTTGTTAAAGAAGCTGGTGTACAAGGATTTACGGAACCCGACCCAAAGATTGATTTGAGCGGCATTGACGTAGCCAGAAAGATATTAATCCTGATCAGAGAAAGCGGTTATAAAATGGAAATTGACGAGATTGTCAATGAATCTTTTATGCCTGCAGAATGTTTGGACACTACAACTAATGAAGCATTTTTCAAATCTTTACTAGAGCACGCGGCACATTTTGAAACTATTTATAAGGAAGCGTTGAGCAAAGATTCTCGATTGAAATACGTGGCGCAATTTGAAAACGGAAAAGCAAATGTTGGGTTGCGTTTTATCCCGAAAGACCATCCTTTTTACAATTTGGAAGGAAAAGATAATATTGTATTATTTTTCACAGATCGTTACATAGACCAACCTTTATTAATAAAAGGTGCCGGAGCCGGAGCCGCAGTAACTGCTTCAGGAATATTTGCTGATGTAATTAGAATTGGAAACGTATAAATAAGTCGTAAAGTCGAATGTCGTAAAGTCTCAAAGTTAGCCACTTGATTTTATATTCATTCCTAAGACTTTACCACTTTATGACTTTAGACTTTAAGACTACTATTATGAATGAAATAAAAATATTTTGCCCTGCAACAATTGCCAATCTATCCTGTGGATTTGATGTCCTTGGATTGTGTTTAGAAACTGCGGGTGACGAAATGATTATTCGAAAATCAGACCTAAAAGGGATTCGCATCACTAAAATTGTGGGCGCCGACTTGCCTTTGGAAACCGAAAAAAATGTAGCAGGAGTTGCGGCTTTGGCGATGTTGGAAGCCATTGACACGGAATTTGGATTTGAGATCGAAATCTACAAACACATTAAAGCCGGAAGCGGAATCGGCAGTAGTGCCGCCAGTTCAGCCGGTGCTGTTTTTGGAATCAACGAGCTTCTTGGAAAACCATTTTCAAGAAAAGAGTTGGTACAATTTGCGATGCAAGGCGAAAAATTAGCCAGTGGAAACGCGCATGCCGACAACGTCGCTCCTGCCCTTTTGGGTGGATTCACGTTGGTAAGAAGTTATAATCCTTTGGATATTATTAAAATTAAAAGTCCTTCTGAATTGTACGCAACAGTAGTTCACCCACAAATTGAATTAAAAACTTCGGATGCACGTTCGGTATTGAAACAAACCGTTTCCTTGAAAAGTGCTATTATGCAGTGGGGAAATGTAGGCGGATTAATCGCCGGATTGTACACCAATGATTATGATTTAATCGGTCGTTCGTTACATGATGAAATCGTGGAACCGCTGCGAAGTGTGTTGATTCCGGGATTTGATTTAATCAAGCAAACTGCTTTAGAAAACGGAGCTTTAGGTTCCGGGATTTCGGGTTCGGGTCCTTCTATTTTTGCTTTAAGCAAAGGGGAAGAAACCGCTAATAAAATTGCCAAAGCTATGAGCGCGGTGTACGACGCTATGAATTTACCATACGAAATTCACGTTTCTAAAGTTAATGACGAAGGAATGAAAATTATTTAAGACGAATTAAATAAGGAAATATTTAAGATTTTCGATTAACGATTTTTGACCCGAGCGTGAGCGAACTGGCGTAGCATTTCAGATGTAACAATACGTTAAAATCAAAAATCGTTAATCAAGAATCAAAAATCAAAAATTATAATGAAATATTACAGTTTAAACCATAACGCACCCAAAGTTTCTTTTCAAGAAGCCGTAATACAAGGATTAGCCACTGATAAAGGATTGTATTTTCCGGAAACCATTACTCCTTTAGATACCGCTTTTTTTGATAGTATCGAAAATCTAAGCAATGAAGAAATTGCTTTTGAAGCGATTCAACAATTTGTAGGTGACGAAATCCCGGAAGCCACTTTAAAACAAATCATTGCCGAAACCTTATGTTTTGATTTCCCTGTGGTGGAAGTGGAAAAAGGCATTTATTCCCTTGAATTGTTTCATGGCCCGACAATGGCTTTCAAGGACGTAGGAGCGCGATTCATGTCGCGTTGTTTGGGTTACTTTAATAAAGACAACAAAGACAGCAAAAACACGGTTCTTGTAGCGACTTCCGGTGATACTGGTGGTGCAGTGGCCAGTGGTTTCCTTAGTGTAAAAGGCGTTGAAGTGATTATCCTGTATCCATCCGGAAAAGTGAGCGATATTCAGGAACGACAATTGACTACTTTGGGTCAGAATATTAAAGCGCTTGAAGTAGACGGCGTTTTTGATGATTGTCAGGATATGGTGAAGAAAGCTTTTCTGGACGAAAGTTTAAAACATAAGAACCTGACTTCGGCAAATTCGATAAATATTGCGCGCTGGTTGCCACAAATGTTTTATTTCTTCTTTGCCTACAAAGCATTAAAAAAACAAAATAAACCGTTAGTTTTCTCTTGTCCAAGTGGTAATTTTGGGAATATTTGCGCGGGTATCATTGCTAAAAAAATGGGATTGCCTGTTGAACATTTTGTAGCTTCCACAAATGTGAATGATACGGTACCCAGGTATTTAGAAAACGGAGTTTACGATCCAAAACCTTCCAAAGCGACGATTTCGAATGCGATGGATGTGGGAAATCCAAGTAATTTTATCCGAATTCAGGAAATGTACCACAATGATTTGGAACAGTTCAAAAAAGATTTTTCTTCGTTTACGTTCTCAGATGCAGAAACTTTAGAAGCCATGAAAACCATTTACAAAACAGACGGTTACATTGCAGAACCGCACGGAGCGGTTGGTTATTTAGGTTTGAAAAAAGAATTACAAAACCACCCAAATGCGATTGGTATTTTCTTAGAAACTGCCCATCCGATTAAGTTTTTGGATACCGTTGAACCAACATTAAACGTAAAACTACCAATTCCTACCCAAATTGAAAGTGTTTTAGGTAAGGAAAAAGTGAGCATTAAAATTAAAACCTACGAGGAATTTAAAGCTTTTTTGGAATAAAAAATGTCTTTCCAATCAAATAAAAAAACTTCTGAGAATCTCATTTTAGTCGTTTTTTTTGTGGCTAAATAAATCTTGTTATAAAGTAATCCTAAACTTGCATTTTGGAACACAAAAAAAAAAATCCACCCGTTTGAGACTTCAACTTTAAGTCTATAATTATGAGTGATTTACAGGTAAATAAAACAATAAATTCCGCTGTAAAAAAATAAAATTCCATATCTAAAAATATAGCTTGATTATGATTTAAATTATACCTACTTTTGCAAAAAAATTGAGTTATCTCTATTCAGGTCTTTTGCGAGTGAAAAAACAAACCTGAACCCCATTAAAAAAACAACTAAGTATTTAAGAAACGGTTTGAATCTTAACTAAAATCAACAGATTAAAAAATACTTCAAAAAAAACTACCTGATAAAGTAGCTTCCCATATCAACATAATTTATTAAAAGAAGGAGAAAAAAGTTTATGACGGATCATAGCATGAATGCTGTTAGTTTTGAAATTGAATTATTGGATAAGCACAAAGATTATAGGAATCAATATAAGTCAAATGATTTGTATTGGGGCGTAGGAATCGAGAATGAATGTTATTTAGAATTTGAAAACCATCGTGTGGTAGACAAAGATTTTTTGCTGACTAAAGGACTTCATGAAAAGTATAGTGTGAATCATTTTAAGAATTACAAAGAAAACATATACCAGAATTCATTGCTGAAAATATTATCCGATAAAGAATATTATTTGCCGGTATTGATGAACTCCCATTCGTTTACAAAAACGGACATCAACAATCAGCATAAGACTTTTGACCCCATAGATAATGAACCAAATCCTGAATATTCAGGGGAAAGTATCTTTGAAAAATTACAAAAAAACAATCCTTATTTTATAGACGAGCTTCAAAAAGAATTCATTTTTGACGGTGACACAGTTGAATTTGTTACGCAAAAATTTTACAAAACAGATATTGACTCGGCCATTGCTGAACTGGCAACAATAAAACAAGGTTTCATAAACAACTTACAAAGCGCCTTTGATAAAGATAAAATCTTTACGGAATATGGCGCCATAAAAATATGTTCTAAAAACCATCCTTTTGCCATATTTATTTCAAACAACACTAATTATTCTGTTTTTAATAATATGACCTATCACTTCAATTTAACTATTCCTACTGAGTTAAATAAGGAAGGTGAAATTAAGGACAAAATAGGTTTTATAAAAAAACACCAGAGAGCCATTCGCTTATTCCAATGGTTGAGTCCATTATTTATGATAAAATTCGGTTCTTCTGATTATTTATCGCATAATGACAGTAGCGTCAATTTAACAAAAGCATCACAACGATGTGCCATGTCAAGATACATTGGGGTAGGAACTTATGACACCAATGTGATGAAAACCGGAAAAATCGTCCAGATGAATTTTGACGAACATCCGATGCATGAAAATCCAATGTGGTGGGTGAACCGTTATGCTGAAATATCGGATTATGAAAAAATTGATAAAATTGGGCTAGACATCAATTTTCATAAGCACAAAAATCATGGCATTGAATTTCGAATATTTGATTATTTCGATGAAAAGCACTTACAGGAGGTTTTGAATTTTCTTGTTTTTATTATGGATCATGCCTTGTTAAACGAAATCGAAAATCCTATCTGCGATTTGGAATGGAATAACTTTGTCTACGAATCTATTATCCATGGCAAAGAAACACAGGTGCCATCAAAATTTATCGGCCATTTAGAAAACATATTATCCATTACGATAGAATCGAATGATCCTTTAGAAATTTACGATCAAATATTCAGTAGTTTACACGCTACCTATTATGAAAAAGGCTTTTGTAGTTCTTTACTAATTAAAAAATAAGCATGCATCACAAATGCAAGATGTCTTTTTAGAATAACCGCTATACAATTACCCTTCTTGTTGACTGTAAGCCCGCAAGAAGGGTATTTATTAATACGGTTTTTTTTTAAAACTATTCGTGATAATAAAAGATCGCAGCTGAATATCCTTTTTCCGGATCTTTATTGTCCCACCAATCTTTTCTGATTTCTGAAAAATAATTATAATTATCCGCTCCTGCTTGGGACTGCAACGGATAAATTACTTTGCCGTCTTTCCTAAAAGCTTTGTCAGTATCCGTTTCCGGAACAACCACTACAATATGCCCTGATTTATTCAGGATAAATCTTTTGGCACAGATGATTCCTACTCCACCATTAGCATTTACTTTCTTTTGAAGTTCATCAACATCATCAATTCTTTCCCAACCAAACTCACTCCCCGATTGCAAAAACCAATCATAGATATAATTGGAATAAGAAGGCCTTACCGTTTCATCAAAAACCAATGCTACTTCGTTCCCTTTCTCCAGTTGCTCAATTGCTTTATCGGTCCATCTCAGTCTGGGGATATAGACCCTGGCAAAAAAACAATAATCAAAAGTATAAATATTACAATAGGTATCCGATGCGTCTTTCTGATACCGGAAACTTTTTGAAACATTTAGCGAAGTAATTATCTTACGAATTGATGCCAATTTAGACTCCAGACTCGTTAAATCTCTAAACGGAATTGAAGGATCGCCAATAGGTTTGTATGTTTCCTCTTTACTGTCCAGACTTGCTTTAGCACCCGGCTCAAAATTGGGTACTTCAATATCCATACTTTTTTGATTCGTTTCATCAACAAGCTCGATGTCTTTTGAAAACACAAATCCCTCTTTTTCAGTGTTCAAAAGTTTTACTTTCCACCAATCTGATGCTGTTTTTTCAATTAATTTAACGGTATGTCTAAAAGGTATTTGTGTTAAAATTTTGGAATTATCCTGCGTTGCCGGAAAATCTCTTAAATTTAATGACGGAGTAGCGACTCTATATTTCATACTAATCAGTTAATTATAAATGATTCTACTGCCAAAATACTAAAAACAACCAAGAAAGCATCACACTAAACCATTATTTTTTAGATTTATTTTGAACTAATTCTAAAAAACAACAGCACTAAATAGCAATAAGGAGTATTGTTTGGTCTGAAGAAAAAGGGAGTTTGCTCATTAAGATTTAGAAGGAATTGAAAGTATTTTCGATATTGGATTTTAGGATTTATTCTAAAACACAAACCGACTGCGAAGTGGTTATTAATCGTTTTTTTTATGTAAATCAATCCTATATTCTTTTTATTGATAGATTAGTTTTCTGTAAGTAAAATCATTAAGTTTGATGATTATAAAAGACTATGCTTCAATCGATAAATATAAAAACAGTAGCATCATATGATGATGTAGGAATTAAAATCAACGGTTTGAAGAAAGTAAATTTTATTTATGGAGCAAACGGTTGTGGCAAAACTACCATATCAAATTTTTTGATTAATACGGATAATACTGATTTTAGAACTTGCAATGTGAGTTGGAAAAATGAGCAATCTCTTAAAACCTTGGTATATAATAAACAATTTAGAGAACATAATTTTGGCAATGGTAAAATGAATGGCATTTTCACACTTGGCGAAGCAACTACCGAAGAAATTGAAATAATAAGAATAAAAAATGAAGAATTAAAAGTTATAAAAGCTGATTTTACTTTAAAGAAAGAAACTGTAATTAAACAAGGAGAAAACAAATTAAATTTAGAAACTAAATTTAAAGACAATACTTGGATAAACGTTTACAAAAAACATGAAAAAGATTTCAAAGAGGCTTTTGTGGGTTCACAAAGATCTGAACTTTTTAAAAAAAAATTGCTCCAAGAATATACTAATAATACTTCAGCAGTTCAAACCATTGAAGATTTAAAAGAAAAAGCAAAAACTATTTTCGGAGAAGTTCCACAAAATATTACACCAATAAATACTTTTACTTTCGACAGAATTATCGAAATAGAAAATAATTCTATTTGGAAAAAAATAATTGTTGGTAAAGCTAATGTGGATATTGCAAAACTCATTCAAAAACTAAACCTAAATGATTGGGTAAACCAAGGTAGAAATTACATTCAAGAAGATGCTACTTGCCCGTTTTGTCAACAAGAAACCATTACTAAAGATTTCAAAAAACAATTAGAAAATTATTTTGACGAAACCTATCTCGGAGATTTAAATGCAATGAAATCATTAAAAGAAGAATATAATTTATTGATTGATAATATAATTAACGAATTGAATACTATTGAGACCTATCAAAAAGATTTTTCAAAATCGAAACTCAATAACGATAAATATGCAGCATATCTCAAAACATTAATCAGTCAAGTTGCTACAGATAAAGAGTTATTAAATACCAAAAACAAAGAGCCAAGCAGAACTGTTGAATTGGTTTCTTTAAAAGAACAGTTAGATTTAATTTCAGGATTAATAACAGACGCAAATAAAGCAATTGCTGACCACAACGATATTGTAACCAACTTTACTTTTGAAAAAAATAAATTGACAAAATCAATTTGGAAATATGTAATTGAAGAATATAAAACAGATATTGAAACATTTTTAAAATCAGCAGATGGAATTCAAAAATATGTTGATAAATTAAAAATTGAAGTTGAAACTAAGCGAGAGGAACATAAAAATCTAAATGCAGAAATTAAAGTGTTAAGTAAGCAAGTAACTAGTATTCAGCCAACAATTGACGAAATAAACACGACACTAAAATCGTATGGGTTTCTTAATTTTGAAATTGTTCCTTCAACAGAAAATGGCTTTTATCAAATCCAGAGAGAAGATGGAACCGTTGCAGAATCTACATTGAGTGAAGGCGAAATTACATTTATTACTTTTCTATATTATTTGCAATTAGCAAAAGGAGGAAGTTCTGAAGACGATGTAAATAGCGAAAGAATTTTAGTTATAGATGATCCAATTTCAAGTTTAGACAGTAATGTTTTATTTTTGGTAAGCACTCTTATAAAAGAAATAATCAAAGAAGTAAGAATTGATATTGGCAATATCAGACAAATTATTCTTTTGACGCACAATGTATATTTTCACAAAGAGGTTTCTTATGTTGACAGTTCGTATAGAAAAGGAGAAAAAGCAAGTTTTTGGATACTCCGAAAAAACTACAAACATTCAAGTATTCAACCGTATTTAGAAAAAAATCCAATCCAATCTTCTTATGAATTATTATGGAGAGAAATAAAAGAAAGGGAGAAAAATTCTGGAATAACAATTCAAAATACAATGAGAAGAATAATTGAGAATTATTTCAGTATTCTAGGAAACCGTAGAGATAATTTTTTAATAGGTCAATTTACTTCAAAAGAAGAAAAAGAAATATGTAGATCATTAATGAGTTGGACAAATGAAGGTTCTCACACAATGCCTGACGACTTATTTGTAGAATCACCAGACGGTACAATTGCTAAATATTTGGAGGTTTTTAAAGAGATTTTTAGGCACACTGAAAACGCTGGACATTACAATATGATGATGGAAATTTCAGAAGACATTCAACAAGAAGATACTCAATCGCTCGGATATTCATAATTTCTCTGACTTGGATAGCTAAAAAATGCTGTCCTTGCCCACAATGCTAAGACATAACAACAAGATAAAAAAACAAAACAAGCTACTGACTTAAAAGGATGTAGCTTGTTTTATACCTTGGTGCTAAGATAAAAACCAAACAGAAAAACGATGAACACAACAGAGCAAGTACCACAGCAGCTAAAGCAATCAAGGTTCCCTATCAAGAATATTTTTCTTCCGGACTACGAAAACTACGAAGGCGTTCGCAGAATCAATATTTATGTGATGCGGCTGTTCTTTGCGTTAATGTTTGTTTTTGTTGCCACAGATTCTTGGACCGTTATTCTTACCCATGAAGGGGAATGGGATCCTACAAGAGCAGTTGCTTGGTGCACTTGGACTGCTTACTCTACGCTGGCACTTTTAGGGGTGTTCCATACGCTCAGAATGTTACCCATAATGCTTTTTATGATTTTCTATAAATCACTTTGGCTTGCCGTTGTGGCATATCCGTTATGGTCCGCCGGGACGCTCAAAGGTTCTCCAGCCGAAGAAATGGCGTATATGTTCTCCGGAATTATCATACCGATACTCTTCGTACCTTGGAAATACGTATTCAAAAAATACATTTTATTTGAGACGAAAAAGAAATGATAATAGGCTTTCATATATCTACTAAAAAGCAAAACGGCTGAGAAAATTTCTCAGCCGTTTTGCTTTTATCATAATTTATTAAACTTAAACTTCTGTCCGCCAATCGATGCCTCGTACATGAGTCCGCCCTTTTGCATGGTGAACACCATAACGCCATCCGTATATTTCACGTTTGCCGAAGCGCCTTCAGTTACAGCTACTGCTGAAGCTTGTGCAGAAAACTCGAATCGGCTTTCTTTAAAGCGGTCCATTTCGTTTTTTGTTTCAAAAAATATTACTTCCCGATACGCTTGTCCACCAGCTTGAAATCCTATGCTCACTTGCGTCAACTTGGCCATGCCTATTTGCTTGTTCTGTTCATAGACAACCCCGTTTCCAGCTGCTCCGCCGATAGCAAGTCCTCCTTTCCCAACATTTGGAAAAATAACATAACCATAGGCTTTATCAAAAAGTGCTTTCATCAGCGGGTCACTTTTAATGAACTCCGCTTTTGCTGTTTTACTGTCAGCAATAATTTTATTCTTTTTAGCCGTTGATTGCCCAAATATTGGTGCCATGCTCAGTACACAAGCCATCATTATTACCCAAAAAATATTTAAACTTTTCATAATTGTATGTATTAAATTGTTGTACAGTTTCTTTGTTCAAAGGTAAAAAAAAAATCTTTCTAAATCATTAAATATACTGATTATCAGTATTATATAAATTATTTTATCAAAAAACGAAGTGATTACTTCCTTTTTTCTACCTTTGAAAACATAAAACAATAACCTTAGAATAGAAGCATTATACATGATCACAAAAGCAACAGTAGATGACGTTTCGTTATTAAATACATTAATCAATTCAGCGTATCGCGGCGAATCTTCTAAAAAAGGATGGACTACTGAAGCCAACATTTTAGAAGGACTCAGAACCACTGAACAAGAACTGACTGAAACGATTGAAAACCCAAAAAATACGCTTCTGAAATTTACAGCGAATAATGCAATTATAGGTTGCGTATTGTTGATTGAAAAAGAACAACAATTGTATTTAGGAATGCTGACGGTTTCGCCGGAATTACAAAATAGTGGCCTTGGAAAAAAATTATTGCAACAGGCTGAAATTCATGCTTCGGCAATGGGATTGCCAAAAATTGTAATGACTGTAATAGCTGTTCGGGAAGAATTAATTGCTTGGTACAAACGCAATGGTTATGTGGATAGCGGAGCAAGAGAACCATTTCCGGCAAGCAATGTTCATATTCCAATTACGGAAGTGCCTTTGGAATTTATTGTATTGGAGAAAAAGGTTTAGAATTAGTACTAATCAATCTTAAATCAAAATAAAATGGCAACTAATAGCAAAACACTTGTTGTAAAAGATTTAGAAGAAAAATCAATTCTGGTTTCCAGAACATTTACTGCTCCACTCGATAAAGTTTGGCGTGCGTACACTGAAAGTGAGTTATTGGAACAATGGTGGGCGCCGAAACCTTGGAAAGCCGAAACCAAATCGATGCGCTTTTCTGTTGGCGGTTATTGGTTGTACGCAATGGTGGGTCCCGAAAATGAAAAGCATTGGGGACGAATGGACTATACAGCTATAACACCGCATTTAAGTTTTGAAATTAAAGATAGTTTTTGTGATGAAAAGGGAACTATAAACACTTCGTTGCCGGTTGCTACCGGAACTATTGTTTTTACGACAACAGTATCTGGTACTTTAGTGGAATTCAAGATGTTTTATTCTAATGAAAAAGAGATTGAAACCATGATTGAAATGGGCTTTGAACAAGGTATTACCGCTTGTCTGGAGCAATTAGAAACGTTATTTCAAGAAAATAAAATATAGCGATAAACAAAATTTCTATCCATTTTCGGGTGGCTCGCGTAAGGGATTGCGGCGGCATCCTTTATTTTTTTTCTTTAAAAAAATAAAGATAGAGCCAAAAGCCCGACCCCAAAGCCGCAGATACGTAAATAGAAAAGGGAGTTTTGTGCTTTGGGGTTACGCCCAAATACCGTTTCAGGGTTAGGAAATTACTATGCTGCTTTCCGCTTTTTGTCACTCTATTAAAAAAACAATACATTAGTGCTGTCAAAATTGTTTCAAAAAAACAGTATTGAAATACCTCAAACCTATCTTTTTATGAAAAAAACAGTACTATCCTTGCTCTTAGTTGGATTTTTTACGGCTTTACATGCCCAACCTTCAAAAACACCTACAACACCTGCCGCTACAAAAGAAGAAAGTTCAGCTGCAAATCTCACTTTCAATCCAGATTCGCAAGTGGTAACCGAACATACTACGACTATCAAAGGTCAAAAAGTATCTTATAAAGCCACCACTGGTACGATGCCGGTTTGGGACGAAGACGGAAAAGCAATTGCCGGTTTATTTTACACGTATTACGAACGCTCCGATGTAAAAGATCGTGCCGCACGTCCTTTGGTTATTTCCTTTAATGGCGGTCCGGGTTCGGCATCGGTTTGGATGCAAATAGCGTATACGGGTCCAAGTTTAATCAATATTGATGATGAAGGCTACCCTTTACAGCCTTATGGAATCAAGGAAAATCCATATTCAATTTTGGATGTTGCCGATATTGTTTTTGTAAATCCGGTCAATACCGCATATTCAAGAGCTACGAGCAAAGAAATACCCACCACTAAATTCTTTGGTGTAAATGCCGACATTAAATACCTCGCCGATTGGATTAATGGATTTGTATCCCGAACCAATCGTTGGGCTTCGCCTAAATATTTGATTGGTGAAAGCTATGGTACCACACGCGTTTCCGGACTGGCATTAGAATTGCAAAACAGCGAATGGATGTATCTGAACGGTGTTATTCTGGTATCACCAACTGAGTTGGGAATCACTCGCGGAGTGGCTTCTGAAGCTGCACTGAAACTGCCTTATTTTGCCGCTACCGCTTGGTATCACAAAATGCTGCCTTCTGATTTACAAAACAAAGATTTAACAGCCATGTTACCGGAAGTGGAAGACTTTACTATCAATGAACTGCTTCCTGCATTGAGCAAAGGAGGCGCCTTAGACGACCAAAAAAGAAAAGAAATGGCGGCTAAGATTGCCCGCTATTCCGGACTTTCAGAAAAAGTGGTTTTGCAAAATAATTTAGATGTTCCCTATGATTATTTCTGGAAAGAATTGTTGCGCGATCAAGGGTTTACGATAGGAAGATTAGATTCCCGCTACAAAGGAATTGACCGTAAAGCGGCTGGTGACGGACCTGATTTTAATGCCGAACTTACCTCTTGGCTCCACTCCTTTACTCCTGCCATCAATATGTACTTGCGTAATAATTTGAATTACAAAACCGATTTCAAATACAATATGTTTGGTTCTGTGAGACCTTGGGACGATTCCAATGATAAAACCGGGGAAAACCTGCGTCAAGCCATGGCGCAAAATCCGTATTTACATGTAATGGTTCAGTCCGGATATTATGACGGCGCCTGTGATTATTTTAACTCGAAATATAACATGTGGCAAATGGATCCAAGCGGAAGGCTAAAAGACAGAATGTCCTGGAAAGGCTATAGAAGCGGTCACATGATGTACTTGAGAAAAGTAGATTTGGAAACTGCCAACGAAGATATCAGGCAATTTATAAAACAATCCTTGCCTAAAGCCGGAGAATCGGCAAAATATTAGGCTTGGTAATACTTTTATAAAAAAGGCTGTTCAAAATGAACAGCCTTTTTTTTGCTTTACAAATACAATAGCTAATATAAAAATCCATATCAGCGTTAATGGATAAAACAAAGCCTATTTTTGCGGAGTGAAGAAATCAGTTTCAATTATTGGAGGAGGACCCGCAGCACTTATACTCGCTGCGTTACTGGATTGTCAAAAATTCCACGTTACCATTTACGAAAAAAACAAAACACTGGGAAGAAAATTTCTGGTAGCCGGAAAAGGAGGATTTAATCTTACCCATTCGGAGCCCATTACTGAACTGATTACGCGCTATACACCACCCCATTTTTTAGAAAAAGCACTCCTTGATTTTGATAATGACGATTTTCGGAAATGGATTGATTCCATCGGTATTCCAACCTACATCGGCAGTAGCAAACGGGTGTATCCTGAAAGTGGCATCAAACCTATAACAGTGCTCAATGCAATTCTGGATGTTTTGACTAAACAAGGTGTCGCTATTCAATACCAACATACTTGGAAAGGTTGGACGAGCAACGATGCTATCGTTTTCAATGGGGATACAGCAATACAATCAGACTATACTATTTTTGCCTTAGGCGGCGGGAGCTGGAAGGTAACCGGTTCTGATGGTACTTGGCTTAACTTGTTCGAAAAGCAAAATATTGCTATTGTTCCATTTCAATCTTCTAATTGTGCGTATCGTGTGGATTGGCCGGAAGATTTTATCAGCGAACATGAAGGCAGTCCGCTTAAAAATATTGCTATCAGTTGTTTAAATAAAAGACATAAAGGCGAAGCGGTTATCACGCGTTTTGGTTTAGAAGGAAATGCCATTTATGCCCTTAGTCCACAAATCAGGAAAGAATTGGAAAGCCAACAAAAGGCGACTGTATTTCTGGATATGAAACCAACATTGCGGTATGATGATTTGCTTCAAAAGATTAGAAAATCAAGTTTTAAAAAGACGAGCGAAACACTACAGAAAGAAGTTAAATTGAGTGCTGCGCAGATTGGGCTTTTGAAAAAATACCTTTCGAAAGAAACCTATTTAAATCCGGAATTATTGGCCCAAAACATTAAAAAATTCAGCATCGAAATTACCGGCTCTGCCCTATTGAACGATGCTATATCTACGACAGGCGGTATTCAATTGCATGCTGTGGATGAAAATTTTCAATTTAAAAATAAGAAAAGTCATTATTGTATTGGTGAAATGCTGGACTGGGATGCACCCACCGGCGGCTATCTGTTGCAGGCTTGCTTTAGTATGGGCATGCATCTTGCGCGTCACCTAAACAGCGTTCCTTAAATATTTTTCTTAACTAATACCTATTAAATCTCGTAAAAACGTTTTTAAAAATTACCCGCAGATTCACAGATTAAAATTAGATTTTTGGCAAAAAAAAACATAGCTATTAAACAATTTATAAATCAGTGAATCTGTGGTGAAAAATGCTTGGTATGTTTTCAGACAGTCGTAACTTTTAATATTCTATTGTTGATAGTATAAAAGTATTTTGATTACGAAATGACTTTCCATGACTTTTAAAATTCATTTACAATACCATTTCTTCAAATAAACGTTGCGCGGTTTGTTCCAAATCATCACTCAGTCCAGAATGTGGTCTTGAGGTTTGAATAGCGGAACTGCGAAGTGCTGTCAACCAGCGGAAACGCGATGGAATATCAAATTGTCCTATTGGTCCCCCTGATTTTTCGCCATGCGCCACTTTCTCGAATGCCTGTAAGTTTAGATGCAATTGTTCCAAATCTAAATCGGCTGAAAATAGTTGCAGTTTAGCTTCATTCATCGAGCACAGCACTTTTATAAACTTCGCTTTTTTACAAAAGAGAATAATGCCTACATTGAGGAATTCTTCACGTTCTACCCTTGGCACAACCCGGATTACGGCATACTCATATAAGTGCTTCTCTTGCATTTTGTGCTTCGTTTATAAAAATTTCGGAATGGTTCAAACGTATGGATAAAAACTGGAAATAGACTTCCCGAATGGCTTCGGGAGTTTCATCAGTATCTTCCCAATTGAGCCAAACTTCTGGAATAAGATTTACAATATTTTGTAATACATCGTCAGTTAGTATTTTTTTGAATATCGCATCCGTTTCTGATAATAACGTAGCCTGAGGCAACAATACATGGTCTTTTATCAATGCAAAAGGACTTTGTGCGTGCTTTTTCCAATTGGTCCACGAATGATGAAAATAAAGACTCGCGCCGTGATCGATCAGCCACAATTCTTTATGCCAAATCAACATATTGGTGTTTCTAAATGTTCTGTCTACGTTTGTAATAAAAGCATCTAACCAAACAATTTGGGACGCTAGTTTTGGGTCAACCAAAGTCACAACAGGATCAAAATTTATGGCTCCCGATAAATAATGCAATGCCAAGTTAAGTCCTTGACTGCCTTGAAGCAAGTCCTGAATTTCTTCATCGCCTTCGGAACGTCCAAAAGCTTCGTCGAGATTTGCGAAAACGAGTTCTGGCATTTTTAGGTTTAAAACACGGGCAATTTCTCCACCGATTAATTCGGCAATTAAGGCTTTTACGCCGTGTCCGGCACCTTTGAATTTCAATACATATTTAAAATCATCATCGGCTTCAGCGAGCGCAGGCAAAGAACCGCCTTCCCGCAAAGGCGTGATGTATCGCGTAACATTTACGGTTCTAAGATGAAGTATTTTTTCCATAATCGAATTGGATAAAGCTATTTGCTTGGATACAAATTTACAAATAAGTAGGATAAAATTCATTTATGAGTGCTATTTACTCCAATTTTTCTAAACTCAAAAAGGCTTTCCCAATATTCGCAATCACATCAGAAGCGATAAAGGATTGATAACCGGTTTCTGGCAAGGCAATATCTGCTGTTAATCCATGAAGGTAAACCCCAAGAATTGCGGCACTAATAGGCTCATAGGATTGCGCTAGTAAACTGGTAATCATTCCCGTCAAAACGTCGCCACTTCCTGCGGTTGCCAAAGCGGCATTTCCTGTAGTATTTTCGTAGATTGTATCACCATCAATTAGGTATGTTGGTGCGCCTTTCATTACGATTATAACATCGTACTCTATTGAAAAAGAGATTGCTTTACTCCTTTTTTCCTCTTCGGAATGCCATTTTCCAATCAATCGTTCCAGTTCTTTGGGATGTGGTGTTAAGATAGTTTTAGGTGGTACTAAAGAGAGCCATTCTTTGTTTTTTGATATAATATTTAACGCATCGGCATCGATTACCAAAGGATTTTTATTTGTTTTTAAAAACTGATGCACTGCATTTTGGGTTTCAACTGCCTGACCCAAACCGGGACCCATTCCGACGGCTTGTGGTGTAAAGTCGAAAGTAATATTGGAGATTAATTTCTCGTGATCGTCTGTGAGCACCATGACTTCGGGAATGGCAATTTGCAGAATAGAGTACCCACATTTGGGGATAAAAACAGTGACTAATCCACAACCGGCTTTCAAACATGCTTTGGCAGACAAACTCACTGCTCCTATTTTTCCATAACTTCCGCCAATGATTAAAGCGTGTCCCTGAATTCCTTTATGTGTATGCTTATCCGGCTTTTTGTATCGTTTCAGGATTTCTTTTTGGTTGATGTAAATGGGATTCGTCATGGAAATTTGTTTCTTTAAAATTACGAATTTAATAGGAAACAAATTCATTCCTTGAACCAAAATTCCCTAGCCCTGATAGCAGCGGCATCCTTTATTTAAAGCTTCCGGCCTTTTGAAGGCTGGAAGCTTTAAATAAAGATATAGCGAATAGCAGGAAATAGCTCCTAAAAAAAATGACTATAAATCCTACAGCCCGAATTATTCCGAAAACGTTTGAAACTTTAAACTTTGCATCACTCTGCCTTTGTCACCCGAAATAAAATCAATAAATTAGCGACTTGAAATTTTATATAAAAACACAATGAGAAATACTGCGCTTACGCACATACATGAGAGTTTGGGAGCAAAAATGCTTCCGTTTGCCGGATACAATATGCCCATTTTATATGAAGGAGTGAATGCGGAACATGAAACGGTGCGCACTGCCGTGGGTGTTTTTGATGTTTCTCACATGGGTGAATTCTTGCTTACGGGTCCAAATGCATTGGCATTGATTCAGAAAGTGACTTCAAATGATGCTTCGACTTTGACTATTGGAAGAGCACAATATTCTTGTTTACCGAACAATGACGGTGGAATTGTAGATGATTTGATTGTTTATAAAATGAAAGATGAGCAGTATTTATTAGTGGTAAATGCTTCGAATATTGATAAGGATTGGGATTGGATTTTGGCACATAATGATTTGGGTGTGGATATGAAAAACCTTTCCGATGATTATTCATTATTGGCCATTCAAGGACCAAAAGCGGTTGAAGCGATGCAATCCTTGACCCCAAAAGATTTATCTGCGATTCCCTATTACCATTTTGAAGTGGGTGATTTTGCCGGTATCGAAAACGTAATTATTTCGGCTACAGGATATACGGGTTCTGGAGGTTTTGAGATTTATTGTAAAAACTCCGAAGTAGAACAAATTTGGAATAAAGTTTTTGAAGCGGGCGCCGCTTTTGGAATCAAGCCAATTGGTCTTGCAGCTCGTGATACATTGCGATTGGAAATGGGTTTCTGTTTGTATGGTAATGATATCAACGACACGACATCACCACTGGAAGCTGGTTTGGGATGGATTACGAAGTTCACGAAAGAATTTACGAATTCAGAAAATCTGAAAAAACAAAAAGAAGCAGGAGTTACTAAAAAATTAGTCGCTTTTGAAATGCAAGAACGTGCCGTGCCAAGACACGATTACGAAATTGTGAATGCTTCCGGAAATGTAATCGGAATTGTAACTTCGGGAACCATGTCACCATCCATGAATAAAGGAATTGGCTTGGGTTATGTAACTGTTGAAAACAGTACTTTGGAAAGCGAAATTTTTATCAGAATCCGTAAAAATGACGTTCTTGCCAAAGTAGTAAAATTACCTTTTTACAAGAAATAAAATCATTGCATAAAGTTTAGAATAACTGTATTTTTGCAGTTCAAAATAAAAAATAGAAATGGGAAGAGCGTTTGAGTTTAGAAAAGGCAGAAAAATGAAACGTTGGTCAGCAATGGCCAAAGCATTTACCAGAATTGGTAAAGATATTGTAATGGCTGTAAAAGAAGGCGGTCCTAATCCTGATGCAAACTCTAGATTAAGAGCCGTTATTCAAAATTCCAAGGCAGTAAATATGCCAAAAGAAAACGTAGAACGTGCCATTAAAAAAGCTACCGATAAAGATACAGCCAACTATAAAGAAGTTTTATTTGAAGGCTATGCGCCTCATGGAATTGCAATTCTAGTTGAAACAGCTACTGATAATAACAATAGGACGGTTGCCAATGTTAGAAGTTATTTTAACAAATGTAATGGAACTATGGGAACCCAAGGTTCAGTTGAATTTATGTTTGATCATACCTGTAATTTTAGAATTCCGGCAAACGGAATCGATCCTGAAGAATTAGAATTAGAGTTAATCGATTTTGGTGCTGAAGAGGTTTTTGAAGACGAAGACGGTATTTTAATATATGCTCCTTTTGGAAGTTTTGGAACCATTCAAAAAGAATTAGAAAACAGAGGACTAGAAATTCTTTCCTCCGGATTTGAAAGAATTCCTCAAATAACAAAAAAACTATCTGAAGCTGAAGTCGCCGATGTAGAAAAACTAATTGAAAAATTAGAAGAAGATGATGACGTGATGAACGTATATCACACTATGGAAGAAGAATAGATTTCGTTATAATTATATTTAAAACTCTAGCTTTGGCTGGAGTTTTTTTGTTTTACAATTTATAAATCAAGAATGAAGCCTTTGTCATTTCTTGTTTAAAGTATTTTCTGAGTTATTTAGTAAAATCGGCTGAAAATATATTTACAACACAAACTAGATAGTTTCTTGGAATTATTTGTTTTCCTATTGCTTTTCACTTTTTCTGAAGTTTTCAAGAACTAAATCAATAGTGTTTCAATACAATTTTTAATAAGTGTGTACCTTCAAATTATTTTATAAATACCGTTTAAATAACTGACTCTAACTAAAAAAAGATGATTTAGCAAACGAGTATTTTTTAATATCTTTTTTACTGCAACCAAGTTTATTATATTTGCTAACTTTTGCGAAATTTAACACCTTAAAAACTAGCGAAACATAAAACCATTGGAAACACAATTATTTTTTGTGAAGATTTTCTACAAAAGATGGTTCTTGATTGAATTTAGTTAGAAAGCAAATTTTCCCAATACAGAATCGTTCTAAGGAACGCTTAAAATTATAACATATATGACAAACAATATTCTAATTGAAAATCAATATAAAAGAACTAGTTTATTTGAAAAAGAAAATGTAAACTATTTAGTTCGCATTTTAAAAAGATTCAATACCGTACCAAAGATAAATAACATCAATATTATCACTTCAACCAGTGAGCCTACTATATTTAAAATTGTTCCTAACAAATCAATTATAATTGGTTCGTCCTTTTTGAATAAACCCATTTTAGCTTTAGTCTATTTAAGATATGGAATCGAATGGCAGCTATGGTACAAAGCTTTGAACGCCGAGAAAAAAGATACTATTTTATGTGATATTGCAGCTGTTGAAGTAATTCGAATATTTTATAATTTACTACCTAAAGATGATAAAGAAAAATTAGAAAATCTTGATTATCTTCTAATTAATCTAATTAAAAATGATAACTATTTAAATAGCGAATTTTCATTAATAAACGAAGAGCTCCAGTCTTTTCATGGTTTAAAAAATTCTAATACTGAACTCAAAGAATCTTGGAAACCTATTGTCGAAAATCTTGCAAAACCCACAGAATACATGTTGATGTCTGGAGGAGATCTTAGATTGAATATCGACGAGATTCATTTGCTAAATAAATACGGATGTCGCCCATTCCCAAGACCTGACGCATTTACTTTTGCTTCTTCTACGGCGTCGAGCGTTTCTAATTTTGCTTTTGATAAAACAGATAAAGTAAGAAGTATATTGATTAGAAATAGCCTGAAAAAAGGTTTTCAAAATACTACGATCGAGTTTTCTGAACTGCTGAAAAATAACCTGAGACAAATATTTAAATTAAATGAGGAATGTGAAATAATTTTTTCACCATCAGGTACTGATTCTTCTCTTCAAATAGCAGCCATAACACAAATTATTTCCGATAAAGAAATTACACATATTCTGGTTGCCTCTGATGAAACTGGCAGCGGTGTGGCGGCGGCCTTAAAAGGGTGTCATTTTGAAAACACTACTGCTTTAAATTATCCAATTAAAAAAGACACTAAAATTGAAGGTTTTAGAGATGTTGATTTAATACAAATCCCTTTTAGAGATCAAAATGGTGCATTAAAATCTTCTAATCAATTAGATCAGGAAGTATTTGACGCCGTTATTACGACCAAAAATCAAGGCAGGCATATAGTATTACATACTATGGACCAATCAAAATTAGGGTATCAATCTCCTAGTGACAAATTTATTAAAAAACTAAATACACTTGAAGATTTATCAATTCAAATAATTGTAGATGGATCACAATTAAGATTAGATCCAAAAGACATACAAAATTATTTAAATAAAGGATATATTGTCACCATAACGGGGAGTAAATTCTTCACTGGTCCTCCATACTGCGGTGCATTAATTTTACCTAAAAGTGTCAATAAATTAATTCAATCTGTAAAAAATACATTACCCAAAGGATTAACCCAATATTATAATCGTTCTGATTGGCCTACTTCTTGGTTTTGTTCCAATGAATTATCTGACGGCTATAACTATGGTTCCTATATGCGCTGGAATGCTGCTGTGGTTGAAATGGACAGGTATTACAAAACACCTATTTTATATCGAAATATGGGTATTGAGATGTTTTGCAATTTTGTGGATGACTCCATAAAAGAGGCCACTTTTTTACAACCTATTTATGGGGATGAAACAAAAACTAAGAGTTACAGCAGTAAAGAATTTGGAATAAGAAATATCCGTACCATTTTTCCTTTCTTTATTTTTAAAAACAATGAAGTCTTATCTGTTGATAAAGTAAAAAAATTATATACTTTATTAAATTCTGATTTATCTGATCAGTTTGAAGGTTCTTCTTTAGAAATCATTCGGCTTGCGGCCCAAAAATGTCATATTGGTCAAGCAGTTAATGTAAAATATACTACAGAAATTGAAAGTGCTATTTTAAGAATTAGTTTGGGTGCCAGAGTTATTTCTGAAAGTTGGGTCAATAGAGATATTAGTCTCTTTTTTAGAAATATAGAATTACAAATGAGTCAGATCACAATCACTATTAAAAAAATTGAATTGATCCTTAATAATCCTGAATTATTGGATTAAATAAAAAAGTGTTCTTATTTAGAGTGCAATAAAAAAGTCCCATTTGCAAAAGCAGATGGGACTTTTTAATATATAATTTTCAACTTATTTTATCATTTCAATTTTTTGAACTTCTTCTTCGTTGATGCTGTCAAAGAAACCTTGTTCATTCATCCAATCATCGCTAAATACTTTACTCATATAACGAGAACCGTGATCCGGAAAAATTGCGATTACATTACTGTCTGCGTCAAATTCACCTTCTTCTGCATATTGTCTTATCGCTTGCATCACTGCTCCTGAAGTATATCCAACAAATAAACCTTCTTTTCTGGTGATTTCTCGTGCAGCATGAGCGCTTTCCTCATCCGTCACTTTCATGAACTTATCAATAATATCAAAATCCGTTGCAGATGGAATTAAATTTTTCCCCAGACCTTCTATTCGGTATGGATAAATTTCATCATTATCGAATTCTCTGGTTTCATGATATTTTTTCAATACAGAACCAAAAGCATCCACTCCAAGAATTCTAATATTAGGATTTTGCTCTTTTAGATATTTTGCAGTACCTGAAATAGTGCCACCTGTTCCACTACAAGCAATTAAGTGTGTAATTGCTCCGTTAGTTTGTTTCCAAATTTCCGGACCGGTAGACTTATAATGCGCATCAACATTCAATTCATTGAAATACTGATTGATATAAACCGAGCCTTTTGTTTCTTCGTGCAAACGTTTGGCTACGTTATAATACGAACGCTCATCATCAGCAGAAACATGCGCCGGACAAACATATACTTTAGCACCTAAGCTGCGAAGCATATCTATTTTATCTTTAGATGATTTAGAACTAACAGCAAGAATGCAGTTGTAGCCTTTTATTATACTGACCATTGCTAAACTAAAACCCGTATTACCGGAAGTTGTTTCAATTATGGTATCACCCGGAGATAAAATACCTTTCTTTTCAGCTTCTTCAATTATGTATAATGCTATTCTATCTTTTGAGGAATGTCCTGGATTAAAAGCTTCTACTTTAGCGTAAAAATTTCCTTCTAAATTTTCAGTAACTTTATTTAGCTTAATAAGTGGAGTATTACCTATTAATTCTAAAACATTATTATAAGCAGTTATTTCTTTTTTCATAAAAAAATAGTTAGTCATGGCAATTTTTTCATTAAACACGAATGTTGCAAATTTAACAAAAAAAATCTAATTAGTTTTTAATTCCTTCTAAATCTAATAAAAAACTATATTCCTTTGCTAATTCTCTAATAGCTTCAAATCGCCCTGAAGCGCCACCGTGACCGGCATCCATATTCGTATTAAGATATAAAACGGTATCATTTGTTTTTAAGGTACGTAGCTTTGCAACCCACTTTGCAGGCTCCCAATATTGCACTTGAGAATCATGAAGTCCCGTAGAAACAAACATATTAGGGTATTTTTGAGCCTTTACATTATCATAAGGCGAATAGGATAACATATATTCATACGATTTTTTCTCATTTGGATTTCCCCACTCGTCATATTCTCCAGTTGTAAGCGGAATCGTATCATCAAGCATCGTGGTAATTACATCTACAAAAGGCACTTGAGCAATCACTCCGTTATACAATTCTGGAGCCATATTGACTACTGCTCCCATTAATAATCCGCCTGCTGAACCGCCTTCGGCATATAAATGGTTTGGTGAAGTATATTTTTCCTGAATCAAATACTTGGAACAATCAATAAAATCAGTGAATGTGTTTTTCTTTTTCAATAATTTTCCGTCCTCATACCATTGTCTTCCTAAATCTTCGCCACCGCGAATGTGTGCTATTGCAAATACAAATCCTCTGTCCAGAATAGACAAACGTGTCGATGAAAAGTACGTATCCATTGTAACTCCATAAGAGCCATACGCATAAAGCAACAAAGGATTTTTGCCGTCTTTTTTTAATCCTTTTCGGTATACCAAGGAAATAGGCACTTTAGTTCCATCAGTAGCCGTGGCCCAAACGCGTTCTTCGATGTAATTATTTTTATCAAATTTGCCTCCAAGAACTTCTTGTTCTTTCTTGATTTCTTTCTCTTTGGTTTTCATGTTAAAATCAATAACTGAAGACGGCGTTGCTAATGATTGATAGCTGTAACGCAAAATATCCGTATCAAAATCAACATTTGTGGTCGTGTAGGCATTGTACGTTTCACTTCCAAAAGGCAAGTAATACTCTCCTGCTCCACTCCAAGGCATAATTCGAATATGATTCAATCCATTCGAACGTTCTTCAACAACCAAATAGTTTCTGAAAATCTCGATATCCTCCAGCAAAACGTCTTTTCTATGTGCAATTATATCTTTCCAATTTTCTTTTGCAGTAGCGTTCTCAGGCGTTTTCATCAACTTGAAATTAGTTGCCTTGTCTTTATTGGTAAGAATATAAAAAGAATCACCAAAATGAGAAATACTGTACTCTAAACCACGAACTCTTGGTTGAAAAACCACAAACTCACCATCTGGAGTATCAGAATTAAGTATTCTATATTCAGTTGTTAATGTACTTCCTGAACCAATAACAATGTATTTTCTTGATTTTTCTTTACTCACCGAAACGTTGAATGTATCGTCCTTTTCGTTAAAAACCAAAACATCATCGGCAGCATCAGTAGCTAATTTGTGTTTGAAAACTTTATCAGATCGCAAGGTAACTTTGTCCTGTCTGGTATAAAAAATAGTTTTATTATCGTTTGCCCAAACGGAGTTTCCAGTGGCATTTTCAATTTTATCCGAAAGAATTTCTCCCGTTTCAAGATTTTTTATCTGTATCGTGTAAATTCTTCTTCCAACAATGTCTATTCCAAAACTTGCAAATTTATTGTCCGGACTCACGCTCAAACCCCCTAATTGAAAATAGGAATGTCCTTTGGCCAAATCATTGCAGTTGAATAAAATTTCTTCATTGGCAGAAAGACTTCCTTTTTTTCTGGAATAAATGGGATAATCCTGCCCTTTCTCAAAACGGGTGATGTAGTAATAACCATTATATAAATAAGGAACAGATTGATCATCTTCCTTAATTCTTCCTTTCATTTCCTCAAACAATTCTTTTTGAAAATCTTTAGTATGCGCAGTCATTGCATCATAATAGGTGTTTTCCTTATTCAGGTAATCAATAACTTCCGGATTTTCTCTGTCATTTAACCAGAAGTAATTATCAATTCTTGTTTCATTGTGTTTTTCTAATGATTTAGGAATTATTTTAGCTACTGGAATTGGACTATTTTTTAACATTTGTTGTGCTTTTGTATTAGTAAATGAAGTTGCAAAAATAACACAAAGAGAAGTTATGATGAGTCTATTTTTCATGAATATTTTGTTGAATATGACTATGCAATATACTAATTTTGTGATTCAATTAATTTAAAAAAATTAAAACATGGATTTAATGGGAATGATGGGCAAACTTAAAGAAACCCAACAAAAGATAGAAGACACTAAAAAACGTTTAGACACAGTTCTTATAGACGAGCAAAGTACCGATGGTTTATTGAAAGTAACGTTGACTGCTAATCGCTCCATTAAATCAATTACGATTGACGACTCTTTGCTGGAAGACAAAGAACAATTAGAAGATTATATGATTTTGGTACTAAACAAAGCTATCGAAAAAGCTACTAAAGTAAATGAAGCTGAACTTGATGCTGTAGCAAAAATGGATATGCCAATGATTCCAGGAATGGATAATTTGTTCAAGTAGTTATGAATTATAAGTTATGAATTATGAGTTTTGACAACTTGAAAAACTCATAATTCATAACTCATACTTTTTTTAAACCAATTTTTGGAGTGTTTCCAAAACATAAGTATGCATCACTTCTCTGTAATCAAGATGCGTTACAATTCTCAATTTTCCATGTCCCATCGAGCTTATTGAAATGTTTTTTTGTTTTAAAACTTCAATTAAATTCTTCTCGTTACAATTTGGTGTCAATGAAAAAATCAAAATATTAGTCTCCACTGGCTCTACAGAAGCGACCCAACTTACTTTTTTTAATACTTCGGCAATTTCTTTAGCTCTTCGATGATCTTCGGCAAGGCGTTCTATGTTGTTATCCAAAGCATAAATTCCGGCTGCGGCCAAATAGCCTACTTGACGCATTCCGCCACCTAATATTTTCCGGATTCGTAACGCTCTGTGAATCGTCGCTTTATCGGCCAATAAAACGGAACCAATTGGCGCACCTAATCCTTTGGATAAACAAACCGAAATCGTGTCAAATAATTTTCCAAATGCTTTTGGATCTTGCTTTTTAGCCACCAATGCATTCCAAATTCGGGCGCCATCCATGTGAAATTTCAAATTATTGGCATCGCAAACCTGTTTAATTTTCCGTAAATCTTCCAGTTCGTAACAAGCGCCTCCACCTTTATTAGTTGTGTTTTCCACACAAACTAAACTCGTCAATGGACTGTGGTAAAATTCAGGATCATTAATTGCTCCCGCCACTTGATCCGCCGTTATCATTCCGCGGTTTCCGTCTAATAAACAACAAGAAACGCCACTGTTAAAAGAAACGCCACCACCTTCGTAATGATAAACGTGTGCATATTTGTCTGCTATTAATTGCTCTCCGGGTTGTGTATGCAATTTTATGGCGGTTTGATTCGCCATTGTTCCAGAAGGAAAAAAAAGCCCTGCCTCCATACCAAACATCGCAGCAACTTTTGCTTCTAATTCAATAACTGTAGGATCTTGTTTGTAAACATCATCACCTACAACTGCTTTAAACATGTATTGCAACATTTCGTTAGAAGGCTTAGTGATTGTATCGCTAATTAAATTTATTTCCATATTTTTTTTATTATCAGTACGGGCAATTGGGGAATTGTCCCTTCATAAAATTTTTCTATTTTTGTGCCACAAATTTACATAATACCGTTTGTTAATTCAAGCTAGTTCAGTTAAAACTAAACTAAATATATTACACAGCGGAATTTTATATAAATATTGAAAACAGAAATATCAAAATAATATAATTTTTATGACAACTACCGAACAGATTAAAGGTATTGTGGAGCGCCTTGGTGCGTTGAGGAGGTATCTTTGACGTTGATGCCAAACTAATTGAGATTTCTAATGAAGAAGAGAAAACTTTTGCACCCGATTTTTGGAACAATGCAAAAGAAGCGGAACTCATTGTAAAAAATCTTAGAAACAAGAAAAAATGGATTGAGGATTACAATAAAGCGGTCGAAATGACGGATGAATTGCAACTCGCCTATGATTTTTATAAAGAAGGAGAGCTTACTCAGGAAGAATTAGACGAGCAATACAACGCCACTCAAGCTCATATTGAAGCAATAGAATTCAAAAACATGCTTTCGGATGAAGGTGATACGTTGAGCGCTGTTGTTCAAATAACCGCCGGTGCCGGTGGAACCGAAAGTTGTGATTGGGCCGAAATGCTGATGCGTATGTATATGATGTGGGGCGAGAAATACGGCTATAAAATCAAAGAACTGAATTTCCAGAAAGGAGAAGCTGCGGGTATAAAAACCGTAACGCTCGAATTTGAAGGCGATTATTCCTTTGGCTATTTGAAAGGCGAAAACGGCGTACATCGATTGGTTCGAATATCACCTTTTGACAGTAATGCCAAGCGCCATACGTCGTTTGCATCCGTTTACGTGTATCCCCTTGTAGATGATAGTATCGAAATTGACATTAATCCTGCGGATATCGAAATTACCACTTCGCGATCCAGCGGTGCAGGTGGACAAAATGTTAATAAGGTGGAAACTAAAGTACAATTGTTTCACAAACCTACGGGAATTCAAATACAATGTTCCGAAACACGTTCGCAACAAGATAACAGACAGCGTGCGATGCAAATGTTACGATCTCAATTGTACGAAATTGAGTTAAAAAAGAAACAGGCACAACGCGCGGATATCGAAGCGGGAAAAATGAAAATAGAATGGGGTTCACAAATCAGGAATTACGTAATGCAACCCTATAAGTTAGTCAAAGATGTTCGAACTGGTCATGAAACCAGTAATGTTGATGGTGTCATGAACGGAGAAATCGATGAATTCTTGAAAGCCTATTTAATGATGATGGGACAAAAAGAGGAGGAATAATTTGCATTAAACATTCCCCCTCAAACATAAATAAAAACAAATCCTACTGGCTTCAAAACCAGTAGGATTTTTTTATAGCCTCTGAATTATCTCTAAAGATTTAAATAAAAAAGCAAAAATTCACAGTATTCATCACAAAGTATAATCAATAAGACGAGCAGAAAAACTGTTTAAAAAAGTCTTACGATCATATTAACTTCAACCCGTGGGGTGTAATTAATAAAAACTTCAATTAATGTTACATAAAAATTAAACCACATAGGAATAGAGAAAAAAAGTCCAGGATAGTCTAATTCTTGAGTTCACATAGCTATGATTTCTCAAAAAAATAAAATGTTTTACATAATTTTAAAATCTATGTCTCTGTGTGGTTAAAAAATCAAACAAATTGAATTATACTCAACGGGTTAACTTTTAAACATAAAAAAAAGTTAATGTGGAAATTGTGTAAGTCCCATTCTCTTCCATATTTTTATCTTTGTTATTCAATAATTGGTTAACAAAAATTAAAAGACGATTATTTTTTGAAAAAATAAAAATATACTTTTTCAATATTCAATTAATTACTGAACATTATATATGCTAAAACAATGTGTTTTGCATACTACATTAATTTTGGCAGGTGCCGATATAGTAATCTTTTTTAAACATAAAATTATGTCAATACAAACAATTAATCCCGCAACCAATAAAGTAGTAAAATCGTTCGAAGAAATGACCGATAAAGAAGTAGAACAAGCTCTTGCACAATCCGATATTACTTTTCATGAATGGAAAAAAACATCTTATTCCGAGAGAGCAACTGTTTTAAACAAAGTCGCATCATTAATGCGAAAGAAAAAAACAGCCCTTGCCACATTAATTACCCTTGAAATGGGTAAAATCTTTTCTCAGGCTGAGGGTGAAATAGAATTAAGTGCCAATATTTTAGAATATTACGCTAAAAACGGCGAAACATTCTTGGCTGACAAAAAATTAGAACCTGAATTAGGTGAAGCCTTTGTCAGATCAAGTCCAATAGGAGTTTTGTTAGGAGTTCAACCTTGGAATTTTCCTTTTTATCAGGTGGCGCGTTTCATCGCGCCAAATATTATGGTAGGGAACACCATCTTATTAAAACATGCTTCTATGGTTCCTCAATGTGCCATTGCAATTGAGGACTTATTTAAAGAGGCTCAAGCGCCAGTTGGATTATATACCAATTTGTTAATTTCAGGAAAGAAAGCCTCAACCTTGGTTTCTGACAAAAGAATTAAAGGAGTTTCGCTTACTGGTAGTGAAGCCGCTGGTGCAAGTCTAGCCTCAGAAGCTGGAAAAAATCTTAAAAAATCAGTGTTGGAATTAGGAGGTAACGATGCCTTCATTGTTTTAGAAGATGCCGATATAGATAAAACAGTTGAATGGGCCGTGGTAGGTAGAATGAATAACAATGGACAAAGCTGTATTGCCTCTAAAAGAATTATTGCTGTAGAGGCTATTGCCGATGAATTTATCAAAAAATACACTACCAAATTAGCACAATTAAAAGTGGGTGATCCAATGGATCCAACCACAGAATTAGGTCCTTTAAGTAGTGAAGAAGCTTTATTACACTTGTTAGATCAAGTAGATAGATCCATTGCAGCCGGAGCCACTGTTTTATTAGGAGGCAAAAGGGTAAATGGACCGGGAGCATTTATGGAACCTACTATTTTATCTGATTTAAAGCCAGAAATTCCGGCTTATCACGAAGAATTATTTGGTCCAGTTTCCTCTTTTTACAGAGTAAAAGATGAAGCGGAGGCTATTATATTGGCAAATGATTCTGATTTCGGTTTAGGAGGTTCCGTATTTACACAAGATATTGAACGTGGAAAACGAGTTGCAGATCAAATTGACTCTGGAATGATATTTATCAATCACCCAACTTGGACACAAACAGATCTACCTTTTGGTGGAACCAAAGGTTCAGGTTATGGTAGAGAACTTTCAGAAACTGGCATTCATGAATTTGTAAATAAAAAATTAATTCGTGTAATTGGGTTATCTGATCCGTTCTAGAAATTATTAATTGGCCAAAGCCTATCTATTCTACTGCCAATTTTAAAATAGTAGAATAGATAGGCTTTGGCTTTTATAGGTTTTTAAAATACCCACTTTTAAAAAATACAATCATGACAACAAAACAAATCGTATTAGCAGAAAGACCTAATGGAACTCCACTATTGAATCATTTTAGATTTGAAGAAATAGAATTAAACGCATTGCAACAAGGCGAAGTACTGGTGCAAGGAATGTATTATTCCGTCGATCCTTACATGCGCGGACGAATGAATGAAGGAAAGTCTTATGTACCTCAATTTGAATTAAACAAAGCCATAGAGGGTGGTGTTTTGGCAACTGTACTGGAATCAAAATCTGATCTTTTTAAAACGGGAGATGTTGTACTGGGAGCTTTGCCTTGGAACGAAAAAATGATTGCTTCGGATAAGAATTTACAAAAAATTGAATCAACGGTCGAATCCTTGACGTATTATTTAGGAATATTGGGAATGACAGGATTAACCGCTTATTTTGGTCTCATGCATATTGGTAAACCAAAAGCGGGTGAAACTGTTGTAGTTTCAGGAGCAGCAGGAGCCGTTGGAATTGTAGTTGGCCAAATTGCAAAAATCCACGGAGCCCGTGTAATTGGAATTGCTGGTTCTGACGAAAAAGCAACAATGCTAAAAGAAGAATTTGGTTATGACGATGTCATCAACTACAAAACAACCGCCGATATAAATAAGGCAATAGCTACTTTGTGTCCAAATGGAGTTGACGTCTATTTTGATAATGTGGGCGGAAGCATTTCTGATGCAGTAATCCAAAACCTGAATTTTCACGCTAGAATAGTATTGTGTGGGCAAATTTCTTTATACAATAATACTGAAATTTCGATGGGACCCCGAATTCAACCTTTGTTATTAACCCGAAGTGTATTAATGCAGGGTTTTATTATCAATAATTTCCAAAAAGACTTTCCAGAAGCAATTGTTCAATTATCAAAATGGGTAAATGAAGGAAAATTGAAATTCAAAGAAACCATTATAGATGGTTTTGATCAATTACCAATTGCCTTACTTGGTTTGTTTAAAGGAGAAAACAAAGGAAAAATGATTGTCAAAGCATAAAATTCGAATCAAATAAATACACATTAGCCGATACTTGAAATTAAGTATCGGTTTTTTGCTGTAAAATGAATTACAATCATTTAATAAAATGAATTTTAACTCCAACGGTAGTCGTACATATTCTGGGTGTTAAAGAATTTATTTAGATTAGGAATATTAACCCTAAATTCTTTTATTTGATAATTATTAAACAACCAAATCCAATATCTACTTAATGAAATCCTACACTATTCAAGAAATAAATGAGATTCTAAAGGGAGTAATAGTCGGGAATACTTTTCAAAGTATTACTGCGCCTGAACAACTTGAAGCCGCTAATGAATCTGAAATTTCATTTATTGGAAACAAAAAATACGAAAAATTTTGGTCTGCATCCAAAGCTTGTGTAGCGGTTGTCAACGAAGATATAGCTATAGAACCCGGAGAGGACAGGGCTTTCATAAAAGTAAAAAATGCTGATTTGGCAATGTCTCAAGTATTAGAACTTTTTGCACCACCAACTCCATTATTCACTATTGACATACACCCAACCGCAGTAATTGACCCCACTGCAACTATTTGTAATGGTGCCCGGATTGGTGCAGGTTGTTACATAGGACCTAAAGTCATAATAGGAGATAATACGACCATTTATCCAAATGTGACTATACTTGACGAATGTACAATAGGAAAAAACACCGTGATTTGGTCAGGAACCGTCATTAGAGAACGATGTCATATTGGGAATGATTGTATTTTGCATCCCAATGCTACAATAGGTGCCGATGGTTTTGGTTTTCGTCCTGACCCACAAAAAGGTTTGGTAAAAATTCCGCAAATTGGAAATGTGATTATTGGTAACAGTGTTGAAATTGGTGCTAACTCCTGTGTTGATAGAGGAAAATTCAGCTCAACCGTTTTGGGAGATGGTTGCAAAATTGATAATTTAGTTCAAATCGGTCATAATAGTAAATTAGGGAAATTCTGTATTATGGCTGGAAACAGTGGACTGGCAGGATCAGTAACTTTAGGAAATGGGGTCATTATTGGTGGAAGCGCTTCTATAAAAGACCACACAACTATTGGTGATGGCGCCATAGTAGGTGCAGGTTCCGGTGTGACAGGAGATATTCCAGCGGGAAAAACCATGTTAGGTTATCCGGCTGTAGAAGCTCGAGATGCATTAAAACAATGGGCAATTTTAAAAAGACTTGTCAATGAATCCAAAAAATAAATGCTTGCTTTTTTTATTAAATTCATAAAAAAACAGAGATAAAATTCTGTTTTTTTGTTTTAATAGTAAAAATATATTCGATTTTCATCAAAATCCAATTAAAATAATAAAATTTATTTAGTTGGATTTTGTATTTTAGCACAAAATTTTTTAACACTATTTCATCATGGATTTGAACTTCAACAAAAACGAAGACCACAATAAACTTTTACTCTCAGCATTGCGACAAAAATTAAGCATAGTCAAACTAGGAGGTGGTGAAAAACGCATCCAAAAATTACATGGTGAAGGCAAAATGACAGCACGGGAACGTATCGATTATTTATTAGATCCAAAAGCAAAATGTATCGAAATTGGAGCATTTGTTGGTGAAGGAATGTATGCAGAGCATGGTGGTTGCCCATCTGGTGGAGTTGTTGTGAAAATAGGTTATATCAGAGGAAAACAATGTATTGTTGTGGCCAATGATGCAACTGTAAAAGCAGGTGCTTGGTTCCCCATAACCGCAAAGAAAAATCTGCGTGCGCAAGAAATTGCAATGGAAAATCGGCTGCCAATCATCTATTTAGTGGATAGCGCAGGCGTTTATTTGCCTTTGCAAGATGAGATTTTCCCCGACAAAGAACATTTTGGTCGTATTTTTAGAAATAATGCCCAGATGAGCAGCATGGGAATTACCCAAATTGCTGCCGTAATGGGAAGTTGTGTTGCCGGTGGTGCTTATTTGCCAATTATGAGTGATGAAGCATTAATTGTCGAAAAGACGGGAAGTATTTTCTTAGCCGGAAGTTATTTAGTCAAAGCTGCCATTGGCGAAAGCATCGATAACGAAACGTTAGGAGGAGCAACTACACATTGTGAAATTTCGGGCGTTACAGATTATAAAGCCAAAGATGACAAAGACGCATTAGACAAAATAAAAAATATAGTTGACAAAATAGGTGATTTTGATAAAGCCGGCTACAGCCGAATTAAAGCAGAAAAACCCGCATTAGACGAAAAAGAAATCTATGGTGTTTTACCAAAAGCCAGAAATGAACAGTACGACATGATGGAAATCATCAATCGACTGGTTGATAATTCTGAATTTGAAGCCTATAAAGACGGTTACGGCCAAACCATTATTACCGGTTATGCCAGAATTGACGGTTGGGCAGTGGGAATTGTTGCCAATCAACGAAAAGTAGTGAAAACCAAAAATGGCGAAATGCAATTTGGAGGCGTAATCTACTCCGATAGTGCGGATAAGGCCACGCGCTTTATTGCCAATTGCAACCAAAAGAAAATCCCTTTGGTATTCGTTCAAGATGTTACCGGTTTTATGGTTGGATCAAAATCTGAACACGGCGGAATTATAAAAGATGGTGCCAAAATGGTAAATGCTGTATCTAATTCAGTGGTACCTAAATTTACTGTCATTGTAGGGAATTCCTATGGCGCCGGAAATTATGCCATGTGTGGAAAAGCGTATGACCCAAGATTAATTTTTGCGTGGCCAAGTGCTGAACTCGCCGTTATGGGCGGAACGCAAGCTGCAAAAGTATTGGCACAAATTGAAGCTTCTTCGCTTAAAGCAAAAGGAGAAGTGATAGATGAAACGAAAGAAAAGGAATTGTTCGATAAAATAAAAGCGCGATATGACGAACAAGTCTCGCCCTATTATGCAGCCTCCAGATTATGGACCGATGCAATAATTGATCCTTTAGACACCAGAACCTGGATTTCTATGGGAATTGAAGCTGCTAACCACTCACCAATTGAGAAAAAATTTAACTTAGGAGTAATTCAAGTTTAACTACTCATTTACAGACACTTAAATTAATTTTCATATATTTATAATGTTTTTAGGAGCTATTTATATAGTTTCTAAAAGCATTTATAGCGCCCTAAAAATCTTAACCTAATTCATTTTAATTATTTAAAATTAAAAGAAATGAAAAAGATTTTAGTTGTACTAACAACACTATTATTGTTAGTGGGGCAGTTTATACATGGACAAAATAAAACCGAAAACACTATTTTGTCAAAGGATAATAAACCTTTTTATCTCGAAACTGGCATAAACGTATCGCTGCCTGTACACATACAAATGTATCGAAGCCATAGACTTGCAATAGGAATAAATACGAGAGTTGGAAAAATAATTTCTAGAAAATTAGAACTCGGAATTCGATTCGATTATGATTATAGATTCATAAAAAAAGGCAGTCGGATACTTACTCCCGAAAGTACATTAACAGAAAGAGCCCTACACAATAATTTCAGTTTATTCAGCATCAAACCAAATGTTCAATTTAATTTGGACTCGAATTATTTTTGGGGAGCCGAAACTGGTGTAGGATACGCACTTTCGGATGAAGATGGCAAAATTGGTCTGGGTTTTGTTTCTGAATATGCCAGTGACCAACAATTTGGATTATGTTCAGGTCTTTATTTTGGAAAATCATTTTTCGTTAGTTCCAATAAAAACAAAGTAAGCTTATCTCTAAATTTGACTCAATTTTTAGCTCTTGGGCATGCAGAAAACAGCCTTGGTTTAAGAATAAATTATCGATTCCTAAATTAAACAAGATAACTTTGATTATTAAAAATACGAAATTATTTTTTGAAATTTGACTTCTCTTCTATTGCTGTACTTATAAATTTAAGATGGCATTATTAGTAGTTTATTCGCAAATGCAAAGAAACTATTCTTTTAAAGGGATGAAACATTCAAAGTTTAGTTTTCTTTAACAATTAAAAATTATTCAATTAAAAATCAGTAACTTAGTACTAAACATTTAAAACTGTAGTATTATGAACAGCGTAAAAAATTTAAACAAATGGGCGAATACGCACACTTATTTGACCGTAGATTTAGTTCGAATAGCACTTGGTGTATTTTTGTTTATGAAAGGAATCTCTTTTATAACGAACATCCAATATTTAAATGATCTGATATCTCCAATTGACAGAATTGGCGGTGGAATGTTTCTAGTCCATTATATTGCTCCTGCGCACATGGTTGGCGGTATAATGATTGCATTTGGTTTACTTACAAGATGGGCAATAATAGCACAACTTCCTATATTAATAGGTGCTATCGTAGTAAATTTTATGGGAGAAATGCATTCCCAAAATTTACTTTTGGCATTACTGATATTAGGAATTTGTATCTTTTTCTTATTCTACGGAAGTGGGAAAAATTCAGCTGATTATTACTTTAAAATGCAGCAATAATTAAATAAAAAGCTTCCGAAATTTACGGAAGCTTTTTATTTGAACAATTTTAAATACTTTCTATAATTTCTTTGCGTTTTATTTTTCCGCTTTCGGTTTCGCTAAATTTAGAAACATAGAATACTTCTTTCGGTTTTTCATATTTGTCTAAACCATCAAAAATACTATCATCTAGTATTTGTTGTTCGCCTTCTATAACAATAACTAATTTTTCTCCTAAAACTGGATCTTCTTTTCCGGTTACAAAAAATCTTGAGTTAATTTTATCAGATAGCTTGTCTTCAATTTTTTCAGGAATTAATTTGATTCCGCCACTATTTATTACATTATCAATGCGTCCTAAAAAAACAAATTGATTTTCGCCTACCAGTTCCACTAAATCATTTGTGACAATGGAATCGTTTGAAATTTTTAAAGCATCGATCACCAGACAATTTCTATCATCTTGGCTAATTTTAATATTTGGTAAAACTGAAAAAGCCTCCTCTCCTATCTTTTTTGCTGCAATATGAGTAATGGTTTCCGTCATGCCATAGGTTTCATACACTTCTATTTTCAATTTAGAAAGTTCTTTTTCAAGAGCATTGCTCATTTTTGCACCACCAACAATCATCTTCTTTACATTTTTTAATGGCGATAAAGAGTTTTGAGCTTGTAAAGGAACCATTGCAACAAAATCATATTTGGTATCGTTATATAACATCGGATGAGAACTTGGCGCTACAAAATCAACATCAAGGCCAAGAATAAAACCCCTTACAAACATCATTTTTCCAGCGATATATTTAGTTGGCAAACAATGCAATGCTTTATCTCCGGGTTTTAAATCGAAAAAATCCCCCGTAGCAATGGCTGAATTGACCATCGCTTGTTTATCGACACGAATCAATTTAGGAGTTCCTGTAGTCCCGGAAGTATTCATTTCAACATACGATTTGTTATCAAACCAATCGAGAATAAAATCTCCCACTGATTTTTCGAATTCCTCGCCTTCTTTTATAAAACTGTACGCTACTCTGCATAAATCATTTCGATTCAGATGAAACCCATTTAGTTTAAAGAGATTGTGGACATTATGATATGTTATTGTATCGGTCATGATAAGTTTATTTTTAAATTATTGACAGTTTTAATGTTTAAATATTTCCAGTTAATTTTTCTTTCCAATTGGTCCAATTGTATTTTTTACTAAAGATAAATAAAAGTATTGGGTAAATAAGAACTACCGGCACTATAACATCCAATCCTGCTGAAGGATCTGAAATATCTTTAAAAATAGAATTGGTTTGAAATGCAGACCAATCTGACGTAACGAGTAAAGCACCAACTAAATTATTGGCTGCATGAAAGCCTAAAGCCAACTCCATTCCTTCATCCATCAACGTGATAATTCCCAGTAAAAGCCCAGTTCCTATGTAATAAACAAGTACTATATACCCTATTTTAGCCACTTCAGGATTAAAAACATGCATTCCTCCAAAGATAACCGAAGTCATTAATAAAGGAAACCATTTATTCTTGGCAAGATTAGCGAAACCCTGCATTAAGTATCCTCTAAAAATATATTCCTCGGAACTGGTTTGAATAGGAATTAAAATCACTCCTATTACCACTAAAATTGCAAATGGCACTGGTTTAAAATTGATTACGAAATCGTTGGGATTAGAAAAATAGAAAAATAAAGTGGATACAATGGTAAAAACAGACCAAATCATAAAAGAAAATCCAACTCTTTTCCAATCTATTTTAGCTCTTGATGTTGTTACTGAAAGCATGGTTTGACCGTGCAAATTACGAACTACCACCACAATACCAAGCATAATAAAAACGAACGAAATCAGTATTAAAAACAAAGTCAGATTGGAGTCAAAAAAATGCATTACTGCCTCATTACTTGTTGGATAAGGTTTTCCATTGTAAATTTTTTCATACAACATTCCTATCAAAAGTGGCAACTGGCCCACAAATGAAGCGCAAATTATTATAAATGAACCTAAAATATATTTCCAAAAATGATTCTCTGATTTTATTCCTTGTTCTATAAACATCTATTTTTCGTGTTATTTTATACTTAATTAGTTAAGCAAATGCTATTTTTGTTACATTAATACTAATCTTTAGCATAAGAATTTAAAGCAAACCAATAGTCATTTACTATGATACAAATATACCATAATTCACGATGCGGAAAATCCAGAAACTGCCTCGCATTTATTAAGAACTCAAAAAAAGAATTTGAAGTTATCAATTATCTGATAAACCCGCCTTCGTATGAAGCGTTATCTGCAATTATTGAAAAATTAAACATAAAACCCATTGAATTAGTTCGCCAAAAAGAAAAAATTTGGATAGAAAACTTTAAAGGCCAAAAAATGAATAACGAACAAATTATTCAAGCCATGATTTCTAATCCAATTCTAATTGAAAGACCAATAGTAATTAATGGAAAATCAGCAATTATAGGGCGTGATTTAGAAAAAGTAGCCTCTTTTATTTTATAAAAATTGGTTGTTTTAATTAACATTTTTTTATGATTTATAGTATTAAACCAAATCCTAATTTTGCAATCTAAAATCTGTAACCAAAGTTTTTAAAAATGAAAAAAATGAAATCCGTTTTAATTCTTGTTCTCTTTTTTACCACCCTGTTCAGTTTTGCTCAAGCTCAGCAAGGTGCTGCTGTGCCAAAAATTAAAATAACAGGTAAGGTAATTGAGAAAATAAGCAAACAACCACTTGAATATGCAACAATTACTTTTTTAATTCCAAACAATCCAAAACCAGTTGCTGGTGGAATTACAAATCCAAATGGGGAATTTGAAATTGAGGTTAAACCGGGTGTTTATGATATAAAAATTGAATTTATATCTTTTAAAACAAACGAAATAAAACAAAAAAACCTTCAGAAAAGTACTAGTTTAGGTTTAATCAGTTTAGATGAAGATGCAAATCAATTGAATGAAGTTGTCATTCGTTCTGAAAAAACTACTGTTGAAATAAAATTAGACAAAAAAGTATATAACGTAGGGAATGACCTTATGGTAAAAGGAGGAACTGTTAGTGATGTTTTAGACAACATCCCCTCTGTTGCAGTTGATGTCGAAGGAAATGTAAGTCTTCGTGGAAATGAAAACGTTAGAGTTCTTATTGATGGCAAGCCTTCAAACGCTATTAATATTGCTGAAGCTTTGCGATTAATTCCAGCCGATGCGATTGACAAAGTAGAAGTTATTACCAATCCATCTGCACGATATGATGCCGAAGGTGGTGGTGGTTTATTAAACATTATCTTAAAAAAAGGAAAAAATCAAGGTTTAAACGGAACTTTTATAGCTTCAACCGGATATCCTGAAACATACGGTTTGAGCGGTACCTTAAACTATAAATCAAAAAACTTTAATCTTTTCACGACTCAAGCTTACAATGATCGCAGTAATCCGGGAAATGCATTTACAGATTCAAGGTATTTAAATGCGGATAATTCAACTCGAAATTATGTAAATGAAACTAGAGAGAATGAAAGAGACAATAAAGGATACAATGGAAACTTTGGAATGGAATGGTATCTCAGTGAAAGCCTTTCTTGGACCAATACCTTCAACTACCGAAAAAGCAATGGTCTCAACGTGGATAACGTTTTCCAAAACAATTATGATTCCGGGTTTAATTATGACTATACCCGTAATCGTATCAATTTAGAAAACAGCGACAGTGAGAATGTAGAATTTGCAACTAACTTCACTAAGAAATTTAAAAAAGACGGTCATAAATTAACAATTGACGGTTCCTTCTCTACTAATGATGATATTAACGAAGCCTTAATTACAGACACAGCCACTAATACCACTGTGGTGAATTTTGACAATACTATCAACAATCAAACACAAAGCAGAAATTTACTTCAAATGGATTATGTTTTACCTTTTGGAAAAGGAAGCCAGTTTGAAGCAGGTTACCGTGGTGATTTCTCAGAATTACTAACTGATTATAGCGTCGAAAATGATGGAGTAATCAATAACAACTTCACAAACACATTAGAATACAAGGAGAAAGTAAATGCAATTTATACACAATATGGTGTAAAGATTAATAAATTTTCAGCCCTTTTCGGATTGCGTTTTGAGGATTCCAATATTGAAATCAATCAATTAGCAACCAATGATTTCAATACTAAAAAATACAATAATTTTTTTCCAAGTGCATTCTTCACTTATGAAATATCAGACAAAAGCAGCGCTTCGGTAAGCTATAGCAGAAGAATACAAAGACCTAGAGGAAGAATGTTAAACCCGTTCAGCAACCTGTCCAGTAACATCAATATTTTTGTTGGTAATCCAGATTTAGATCCTGCATTTTCAGATGCAATTGATTTTGGTTACATCAAAAGATGGGAAAAATTAACCTTCAATACTTCCTTATATGTAAATAAAACAACTGATGTTTTTCAATTTGCAAGAAGAGAATCTGGTGATTTTGTTAACGGAACTCCTGTAATTATTAGCTCTCCAATCAACTTGGCAACTGAATATAGAACAGGATTTGAATTTACATTAAACTATTCTCCATACAAATGGTGGAAATTAAACAGTAATTTCAATTTCTTCAGAAACGAAACGCAAGGAGATTTTACCTATACTGATTTTAACAATAATGAAATTGTACAAAATTTTGATAACATAGCAACATCTTGGTCCACAAGACTAACTTCAAAAATTACATTACCATACAAAATTGACTGGCAGACTAACGCATCCTACAATGGCCCACAAAATAATGCACAAGGAAGAAGCTTAGGGATTTTTGCAGCAAATATAGCATTCAGTAAAGACGTCTTAAAAGACAAAGGAACACTTTCGTTTAACGTTAGTGATGTATTCAATTCCAGAAAAAGAATGATAGAAAGTAATCTTCCAGGAATTGTAAGTTCGTACAGCGAAATGCAATGGAGAGAAAGACAGTTTAGCTTATCATTCACGTATCGTTTTAACAAACCAAAAAGCGAAAGAGAGCAACCTAAACGAAATCAAAATGAAAATGAAGGTGACTTTCAAGGATAAAAATAAGGACTCGTGAAAACGGGTCCTTCTCTTTTTATATAAAAAGTAAAATAGTAGATGGGTATGAAACATAAAAAAAGGACTCATTTTCACGAGTCCTTTTTTTATTTAACAAACAGATTAAACTGATTGTTCTTTCTTTGCTTTTCTTTCTTTATATATTTCCCATAAAGCGCCGCCAATCCAATATTGAACGAAACCTACAAGAAAAAACATTAACCAAAATCCTATAGTAAGAATGGTTAAGAAAAGTAAAAAGCCTAAGTACTGTGAAAATTCAAACATGTTTTCCGGAATTTTTGAATGTAGCCACAAATGTAAGTTTAATTCCTTTTCGTACCAATAAAAAAACATAAAAACTACCAATCAATTTTTATAAAAAAGGAATTATCCGTATTTTTGAGCTCAGAATTTGGAGCTGTTTCCCGCTGTTCACTCTAATCTTTTCTTTTTGAAAGCAAAAAGAAAAGGATTTCCGTTGCCATCGGGGCTAAACACCTAGTAAACGACATAATTATTTTTAAATAACAACAAATGAAATTCAGAATAGAAAAAGACACCATGGGTGAAGTGCAGGTTCCCGCTGATAAATATTGGGGCGCACAAACAGAACGTTCCAGAAATAACTTCAAAATAGGTCCATCGGCTTCCATGCCAAAAGAAATTATTGAAGGTTTTGCATATCTTAAAAAAGCAGCGGCTTATGCCAATTGTGATTTAGGTGTTTTACCTGCAGAAAAACGCGATGCTATTGGTGCCGTTTGTGACGAAATTCTAGCCGGAAAACTAGATGATGAATTTCCATTAGTAATTTGGCAGACTGGTTCAGGTACGCAAAGTAACATGAACGTAAATGAAGTAGTTGCAAATCGCGCGCAAGTTTTAAAAGGATTCAACATTGGCGAAGGCGAACAATTCATTAAGGCCAATGATGATGTCAATAAATCACAATCTTCAAATGACACCTTCCCAACAGGAATGCACATCGCAGCCTACAAAGCAGTTGTAGAAGTTACTATTCCAGGAGTTGAAAAACTAAGAGACACGCTGCATGCTAAAGCCCTTGAATTCAATACTGTAGTGAAAATAGGTCGTACGCATTTAATGGATGCTACTCCACTTACATTAGGACAGGAAATTTCAGGATATGTAGCGCAATTAAACTACGGATTAAAAGCAGTTAAAAATACGTTGGCACACTTATCAGAAGTCGCTTTAGGAGGAACTGCGGTAGGAACTGGATTGAACACACCAGAGGGGTATGACGTAAAAGTAGCAGAATATATCGCTGAATTTACAGGACATCCGTTTGTAACCGCTGAAAATAAATTTGAAGCTCTGGCAGCACACGATGCCATCGTAGAAACCCACGGCGCCTTAAAGCAACTGGCGGTTTCATTGAATAAAATTGCCAATGATGTACGCATGCTAGCTTCTGGACCACGTTCAGGAATTGGAGAAATCATTATTCCAGAAAATGAGCCGGGATCTTCTATTATGCCAGGAAAAGTAAACCCTACACAATGTGAAGCCTTAACGATGGTTTGCGCACAAGTTATGGGGAATGATGTTGCAATATCTGTTGGAGGAATGCAAGGTCATTATGAATTGAATGTTTTCAAACCATTGATGGCTGCAAATTTCTTGCAATCAGCCAGATTATTAGGGGATGCTTGTTTGTCTTTTGACGAACATTGCGCACAAGGTATTGCACCTAACTACAAACGTATCAAAGAATTAGTTGACAATTCATTGATGTTAGTTACGGCTTTGAATACTAAAATTGGGTATTATAAATCAGCCGAAATTGCTCAAACAGCACATAAAAACGGAACAACATTAAAAGAAGAAGCCGTTCGTTTAGGATATGTAACTCCAGAAGATTTTGATGCTTGGGTTAAACCGGAAGACATGGTAGGAAGTCTTAAATGATGAATTATCAATGATGAATTGTTAATTGAGTTATAAATTAGAAACCCTGCAATGTAACGTTGCAGGGTTTCTAATTTATATGTATATTAAATAGCGAAATCATATAATTTAGCTTTGCAGGACTTATAAGGTTAAAATTTTTTAACATGTAAGTCCTGTAAGTTTTTAAAGTCCTACAGATTCTATTTCTTATTAATTGTATCCATAACTTCTTTCATGATTCGAATGTTTTTCAATTTATCGTCATGATTAAAAATTGGACTAGTAATCATCAATTCGTCTATTTGTGTATACTCTATAAATTGCTTCAATGCTACAACTATTTTTTCTTTGCTGCCTACAAACGAACAAGCGGTCATTTGGTTTACATGAAAATGTTCTTCTTCACTCATAATTCCATCCATAGAATCAACTGGCGGTTGTAACGGTTTTCTATCATTCCGAATCAAATTCAGAAACATTTGAGTTAAACTGGACGACAATTTTTCGGCTTCTTCATCAGTATCAGCAGCTATTGCGTTTACACAAGCCATAGTTTTGGGTTGGTCTAAATATTCAGAAGGTTCAAAATTATCTCGGTAAAATTGAAATGCCTGCTGCATTTGTTTGGGTGCAAAATGTCCTGCAAAGGCATAGGGCAACCCATTGGCTGCAGCCAAAGCAGCACTATCCATACTGGAACCCAAAATCCAAATGGGAACATTAGTCCCTTCTGCAGGAAAAGCTCGTACTTTTGCAGTAGCATTATCCTCCGAGAAAAATTCCTGTAGTGCGGCAACATTTTGAGGAAATCGCTGCGACTGTTCAAAGAAATCTTTCCGGATCGCTTGTGCGGTTAAACCATCTGTTCCGGGTGCTCTTCCCAATCCTAAATCAATCCGATTGGGATATAGTGTTTCAAGTGTACCAAATTGTTCTGCAACGATTAATGGAGCATGATTAGGCAACATGATTCCGCCGGAACCTACACGAATATTCTGGGTTTGACTGGCAATATAACCTATCAAAACAACCGTGGCAGTACTCGCTACGTGCGCCATATTATGATGTTCAGCTAACCAAAATCGTTTGTAATCTAAACTGTCTGCCAGTTGTGCCAGTGCGTTTGTTTTTTGTAATGTTTCGCTTGCATTGCTATCTTCGGTAATTAGTGCTAATTCTAGCAGGGAAATTGGAATATTTTTAGTCATTATAAATTTTGAATTTTGAACAAAATTAGGCAATTCCACAAACTCATTAAATTCTGAGGTGTTAATTGATTTATAATATTTTAAAACGAAGCTGTTTCTTGGTCTATAAATTTCCATAAAAAAACCTGCAACGTTACAGTGTAGGTTTTGTATTACTTGAAAAAGAGTTTATTTACCGTCGACATAATCTTGTAAATAACTAAATCTTGGAGTCAGTTTTCCATTTTCGGTAATTTTGGCTCTTTGTAAAATTCCTTCTTTATCTCCATTAAAAAATGCAGGGATTACATGTTCCATGAACATTTCTCCAAATCCTTCACTGGCATCTTTTGGCAATTCACAGGGCAAATTATCAACTGCCATCACCACAATTGCTGCCGGATGAAAAACATCAACTTCTTTATTTTCAGTTGGTAAATACCCGTATAAAGGTTCTGCAATTGTTGATGATCTTAGCGTGCAGGCTATTGGACCATTGACATCACAAGAAACATCTGCAACAACCTTAATTTTACAATCTTTGGATTGAAGCATTTCTTGTGTAAGAATTACTGGAGCTTCATTGGCATGAAAATGTCCTGTAATATAAATATCCGAAACTTTACTAAATCGTTCAAAATCAGAAATGTATTCCTGTGGATTATCATAAAAATCCGTAAAATCCAATACTTGTCCGTCTTTACGTTTGTTATATCCTAATACATCAATCTGAGTGTAAACGGGTTGTGTGTAGTTTTTTGTTAAATAATTTTCAACTGAAACTTCTTTAACTTTTATGGCATCCAGAATCTCTTTTGCCCCATTGCCTACTTTTCCTGTTCCTGTAATCACAAATTTTAAAGGAGGCAAAACCAATCGTTTTAGATGTGTAATTAAAGCTTCTTTACCGGACAATGTTTCCGCTTTTGGCAATTTAAATAATTCGAATTTTATTCCAAAAGCTCTTGTGCTATTGTACGCACCCACAATTCCGGCATAACGTCCAAAACCAATTAGCCTGTGATTATGAGAATCTACAATGGTTTCATGATCATATAAATCAATTTTTTTTTCTAAAATGGCTTGTAATAACTTTCTATTGTATGGTTGTTTTTTTATAGTGTGCGAAAAAAAGAAATATGCTTTGTTAGCAATTAAATCTTCCACAGGAACTTCTTTTACCCCAAATAAAACATCACAATCACTGATATCATTAGTAACTTCTATTCCTACATTTTTATATTGATCATCCGTAAAAACTCGAATATCAGAACTTTCTACTTTTATAGAAGCACCTTGATATAGCTGTTTTAATCTCGCCAATTCATCTGGTGAGAAAATAACTCTTCTGTCAGGCGGGTTTTTTCTTTCTTTTAAAATTCCGAATTTCATATTAATTTATACTTTTAATTTGTTTTTATTATAACTTTATTTAGTTAATTTGTTACAAATATAACAATTTAAACTAAAAATCCATTTATTTTTTTTTATAAAAAAACCAGCAAAAAACTATTATAAGCTGATGTACAAAATAATACAAAAATTGCTTTTTTTAGTTACTGATAAAATAGTGTTAAGGTTTCAAAAAAACAACGTCTCAAAAGACATTGATTCTATATATTTGCCTTTCTAGCACTACAGAAATGAATTTTATAAAAAAAACAAATATACTACATATATTTCTCCTCTTTTTGGTTTTAAGCTCTTGCAATAAGGAGAAAAAGAAAATAGAATTAAGTGATGCGCAACTCCCGAAGAGTACATTGCCTAAGATGAAGCCGTTACGCAAACCCGAGACAAAATTAACGACTGAATACATCAATTCAAAAAAGACTTCCATTGACTCTTTTTATAAAAAAAACTGGCCCAACAATAGTGCAAACGGTAGCTTTCTGGTTGCTAAAAATGGTCAAATTATTTATGAAAAATATGAAGGCTACTCCAATTTTAGAGATAAAACATTAATTACTAAATCTACTCCGCTACACATTGCTTCTGTAAGTAAAGTGATTACGGCAACGGCTATTTTAAAACTAATAAATGCTAAAAGACTTGACTTAGACCAAAAGGTAAATACCATCTTGAAAGAATTTCCGTATCCTGATGTTACGATAAAAACATTGTTAAATCACAGAAGTGGTATGCGTAATTATGCCTATTTTACAGATCGTGATAAAACGATTTGGGATAGGCACAACATACTTACCAATCAAGATATACTGACTATCATGGCTACAAAGGATATTGGTTTAGAATTTAAAACCGATACTCGTTTTAGTTATTGCAATACTAATTATGCCATGTTGGCATTAATAATTGAAAAAATCACAAAACTTGCTTACAAAGATGCCATGAAACAAATCATTTTTGAGCCATTAGGAATGAAAAATACTTATGTTTTTGACTATGAGAGAGATAAAGATACCGCTGTAACTTCTTATAAAGGAAATAAAGTAGAGATAGGGAAAGATTACTTAGATGCGGTTTATGGAGATAAGAATATCTACTCTACACCGCGTGATTTATTAAAATTTGACAGAGCGAGAAATAGTTCTGATTTTTTAACGCCTAAACTGCAAAGTCAAGTATACAAAGGATATAGTAATGAGCGCAAAGGCACTAAAAACTATGGTCTTGGCATTAGAATGGTCAATTGGGAGACTGGGCAAAATTTTTACTTTCACAATGGTTGGTGGCACGGTAACACATCGGCTTACATTACTTTAAGAAAAGAAAGCGTTACCATCATAGCGTTATCCAATAAATTTACCCGAAAAACATATGACGTCAGGAAATTAGCCGTTTTATTTGGTGACTATCCGTTTAAATTAAAAGACGAATAAAAAAAGGAATGATTTTTGAAATAGAGTTGGAAGTTTAGCACTATTAATTCAAGTTTAAAAGTGTACATTTGCAAACTTAGAAATCCATATTTAGATTTTGAAATAAAAAAGGGGTCGACTGGTTTTGACAGCAAGTCGAATTGAGAAGTAAGCACGTCGAGAACTGGGACAATTCTCGTTAATAAAAGGTTTCAAAACACATACACGGCGAAGGAAACTACGCTCTTGCTGCATAATCTGAATCATAGTAAGATTAGCCTCGTCCCTATCAGATAGGGAAGCAGGATTTACCTCGAAAGCTTTGGTTTATAGCGGTCGACAAAGGTGAATCGTAAATTTAAACCTAGATTTCCATAAGCTTCGGGTGGATTTCGAAATTAAGAAGATACGTTTTGTGCGACTGTTTCTGGTCAAACACAAAATCGAAAATCTAATCAGGAAATAAACGCGTAGAAAGCTTTTTAGTTGCTTGTTTGGACCCGGGTTCGATTCCCGGCGACTCCACTAATTCATTTTCAATTGAAACCAAAAGCCTGTAAATCTTAGGATTTACAGGCTTTTTCGTTTTTATTAATTTCAAATATCATCATTAAATCATAATCGGAAGGGGGCTTATTCGGTTACCCGGGAAAAAGTGATTTTTAGGCATCCGAATTTCAAACAAGACCTTGTTTAACTAGTAGTTTAAATATTGGATATACTAATTTAGTATGAAGACCGATTTATTGAAGAAGAGAGTCGAATAAAAAATAACATAAGATCTATTCTTCAGATCAAAGGTAGATTGTATCCGATTTTAATGATAAAATATTTAAATTTGTAATCTAATATTTGACACAAAAGCCATTTTGAAAAACATACTTATCATTGATGACGAAGAAAAATTACGTCTTCTCCTGTCTAGAATAGTAAGATCCGAGGGGTTCGAAGTTTTCGAAGCACCGAATTTAAAAACAGGTTTCAAAAAATTGGAACACAATGATATTGACGTAGTATTATGTGACGTAAAACTTCCTGATGGCAATGGCGTTGATTTTGTTCAAAAAATTAAAGCACGGTTTCCTTTAACCGAAGTGATTTTACTGACCGCCTACGGCAAAATTTCCGATGGTGTTCAGGCAATGAAAAACGGCGCTTTCGATTATATCGTGAAAGGCGATGATAATGATAAAATTATTCCATTATTGTACAAAGCTTTAGAAAAAGTGATGTTGCAAAAGAAAGTCAAACAACTCGAGAAGAGAATTTCTGATAAATATTCCTTTGATAGCATCATTGGTAAGTCAAAAGTACTGGAACAAGTTATTGATTTGGCTAAAAGAGTATCCAAAACAGATTCCACCGTACTTTTAACGGGTGAGACTGGAACTGGAAAGGAAGTTTTTGCGCAAGCCATTCATGAAAACAGCAATCGGGTTGGAAAATCCTTTGTGGCGTTGAATTGTAGCACTTTCAGCAAGGAAATTCTGGAAAGCGAATTATTCGGACACAAACAAGGTGCCTTTACAGGTGCACTAAAAGATAAAAAAGGATTTCTTGAAGAAGCCAATGGCGGTACCTTATTTCTGGATGAAATCGGTGAAATGCCTATAGAATTACAAGCCAAATTATTACGGGTTTTAGAAACCAACGAGTATATTCCAATTGGTGATACTACCCCAAGAAAGTCTAATTTCCGGCTGATAGCAGCAACTAATCGCGATTTAAAAACCGAAAGCGAAGAACACCGTTTTCGTTCGGATCTATATTTCAGGCTAAATATTTTCGAAATCAAAATTCCACCTTTAAGAGAAAGAATAAAAGATATTGCGCCATTGGCTCATAGTTTTGTCTCTCAATTTTCGGCTAAAACCAATAAAAAAACAGTGAGTATTGATACTGAATTTCTCCATAAACTAGAAACCTATCACTGGCCAGGAAATGTCCGGGAACTTAAAAATGTGATTGAACGTTCCGTTATTTTGGTGAACGGTGAACTATTAACACAAGAGTTGCTCCCGTATGAAATACAACAGCAAACTGACAAAGTCAATAAAATAGTATCCGCTTTTTCCATGGGAAGTGTCGAGAAACTGCACATTCAAAAAGTATTAAATTATACAAAAGGAAACAAAGCCGAAACAGCGCGCCTGCTTGAAATAGGAATTGCAACACTTTATCGGAAATTAGACGAATACAACATTCATTAAAATCATATTATTTTGAGAAAAGCCTATCATTATGATAGGCTTTTTTTATGGCTTTTTTTGGCATAAAAACATCAAAGCTTTGTCAATTAAAGCTTTGATGTTTATGATGACTTTTTGGAATGCATTTTGGCATAAGCGATGAAGAACAAAAAAAAACATACTTATGAAAAATCAAGTCACTACAATTTACAAACAAGCAGAACGCTTTGCCGAAATAACCAAGACTGCCATTATTACGGGGAATATTTCCAGAGCAAAAAAATGCTTGGCACTTGCTGAACAGTTATTGATAACGGGAAGCAACGAAACAAGAATTGCTATTTCGAATGTGTATCTTTTTTCCGTTTCCTCTTTTATGGAACTGCGGCACTGTAACATCTCCAATTTATTTCCAAAATCGTTGAAGGCAGAATATCTCAAACAAATAAATGCCTCAGGAGTTTAATCTTAATTTTTAATCCATGATAGTTACTATTCTTTTAATCGCACTAGCCATTTTGTTATTTGCGATTTGTTTTAAAGCCGTCGAATTTTTTGAAAAAATCTAAATTATGACAGCACTATTTATTATCGCACTTGCCGTTTTCGGCTATTTAGTTTATGTATTAATCAAACCGGAAAAATTTTAACTCAATTAACCTATTTTTTATGAACACAGAATTATTTGGTGTCATTAGTATTTTTATCGTCTCGATCGTTTTGGCTATTCCTTTTGGACGATATATTGCCAAAATATATTCCGGCGATAGAACACTGCTTGACCCGATTTTCAATCCAATTGAAAAATTTATTTTCAAAATCAGCGGCATTAATGCAATTGAAGAAATGAACTGGAAACAGCATTTAAAAGCACTATTGAGTGTCAATATGGTTTGGTTTTTCGTTTGCTTTTTCATTTTATTATTTCAAGGATCTTTATTTTTAAATCCTGATAATAATCCAAATATGTCGCCCGATTTGGCTTTCAATACAGCCATTTCGTTTGTTGTAAATTGCAATTTACAGCATTACTCAGGCGAGAGCGGCGTTTCTTATTTGTCGCAACTGTTTTTAATGTTTTTGCAGTTTGTATCTGCAGGTGTAGGAATGGCAGCCGCAGCGATGGTTTTCAATGCAATGAAAGAAAGGACTACTGATAAATTAGGTAATTTTTATAATTATTTTATCAAAAGCTGTACCCGTATTTTATTGCCGCTTTCTGCTATTGTAGCAATCGCTTTGTTATTTAGCGGAACACCAATGACTTTTGAAGGAAAAGATACGATTACTAATTTACGAGGAGATTCAGTAGAAGTTTCTCGTGGACCAGCCGCAGCATTTATCGGTATTAAACATATAGGAACTAACGGCGGAGGATTTTTTGGAGCCAACTCGGCGCATCCATTAGAAAATCCAACGTATTTCACCAATGCGGTTGAATTGTGGGCACAATTAATCATGCCGTTTGCAATGATTTTTGCACTCGGATTTTATTTAAAGAAAAGAAAATTTTCGTATGTCGTTTTTGGAGTAATGACCGTTGGTTTTTTGCTTTTAGTGGTACCAACCGTTATCAGCGAAATAAACGGAAATCCTGCCATCGAAAAAATGGGGATTTCACAAGTAACCGGAGCCATGGAAGGCAAGGAAGTCCGTTTTGGGCCTGCTATTTCTGGATTTTGGAGTATTGCAACAACGGTAATTTCCACAGGATCAGTCAACAGTATGCACGATAGTTCTATGCCGGTTTCTGGTTCCATGCAATTGCTGGCTATGATGGTCAATGCATTTTATGGCGGTTGTGGAGTAGGATTTTTGAACTTCTATATTTTCATCATTCTGGCAGTTTTCATATCCGGATTAATGGTGGGACGAACACCGGAATTTTTAGGAAAAAAAATTGAAGCTCGCGAAGTCAAAATTGCTGCTTTCATTGCTATTCTTCACCCTTTATTGATATTATCAGGAACGGCTTTGGCTTCTTATTTTGCTGCGAATGATACAGCAATGGGCTATTGGTTTAGCGGTAACGCGACAGGCTGGCTCAACAATCCTAGTCATCATGGTTTTTCGGAAATGCTTTATGAATATACCTCAAGCGCAGCCAATAATGGTTCTGGTTTTGAAGGCTTGGGAGATAACAATCCGTTTTGGAACATCACTACCGGAATTGTGTTGTTATGGAGTCGTTTCCTTCCGATTATTGGTCCTTTGGCTATTGCAGGATTATTAGCGAATAAAAAATACATTCCGGAAAGTGCAGGAACTTTAAAAACAGATACAACCATTTTTGGAATAATGGTTTTTGCCGTAATCGCCATTATTGCAGCGCTATCTTTCTTCCCGGCATTAGCACTTGGACCTTTAGCGGAGTACTTTACATTAAAATAGATTCAATGATTTAAACCACAAACTAAGATGAATTTAATATAAAACCATTAAGATATTAAGGTTAGTTAAGTTAACTAAGGCTTAATTCCTTAATGGTTTAAAGAATATTGAAAACTAAATTAATTTTGAAAAAAGACTAAAAAAATGACTAAAAACAAATCCAAGTCATTATTCGAAGAAAAGCAGGTAAAAGATGCCTTGGTGCAATCTTTTGTAAAGCTTAACCCGAAAATAATGTTCAAAAATCCGGTAATGTTTACCGTAGAAATAGGAACTGCCATTATGCTTGCAGTGTGTATTGCCATATTATTTGGCGCACAAAATCAAGGCAGTTTTATTTATAATTTCATTGTCTTCTTAATTTTGTTAGCAACGTTATTGTTTGCCAATTTTGCCGAGGCTATTGCCGAAGCAAGAGGGAAAGCACAAGCGGACAGTTTAAGGAAAACACGTGAAGAAACACCGGCGAGACAGGTTTTAGCCACTGGTGAAATCAAAAATATCAGTTCTTCTGAATTGAAGAAAGGCGATGTTTTCATCTGTGAAACCGGCGATTTAATAGCCACAGATGGCGAAATTATTGAAGGGTTAGCCACTATCGATGAAAGTGCCATCACTGGAGAAAGTGCGCCTGTCATTCGGGAATCAGGAGGTGATAAATCGTCTGTAACCGGTGGAACGAAAGTATTGTCTGATAAAATTAAAGTTATCGTGACTAATGAACCAGGCGAAAGTTTTTTGGACAAAATGATTGCTTTGGTGGAAGGTGCCAGCCGTCAAAAAACGCCAAATGAAATTGCATTAACCATTTTGTTAGCAGCATTTACCTTAATATTCGTGATTGTTTGCGTGACCTTAAAGCCTTTTGCGGATTATGCCCATGCGCCGATTACCATTGCGGCTTTTATTTCCCTTTTTGTCTGTTTGATTCCAACAACCATTGGTGGTTTGCTTTCCGCCATTGGAATTGCAGGAATGGACAGGGCTTTGCGTGCCAACGTTATTACTAAATCAGGAAAAGCGGTGGAAACTGCCGGAGATATTGATGTATTGCTTTTGGATAAAACAGGAACAATCACGATTGGAAACCGAAAAGCAACTCGTTTTTATCCTTCAAATGGAGTTCCTGAAGCCGATTTTATCAAGGCAGCTGTTTTAAGTTCGCTAGCCGATGATACACCGGAAGGTAAAAGTATTGTAGAACTGGCAGGAATTGAAGTGGCGAATAAATTATCTATCGAAGGAGCTACTTTAATTAAATTTACTGCCGAAACCAGAACGAGCGGTGTTGTTTTAAGAGACGGAACTGATATAAGAAAAGGAGCTCAGGATGCCGTAAAAAATATTGCAAAACAAGCCGGAAATGTATTTCCGGAGGATACAGCACAACAGGTTATCGAAATATCCTCTAATGGAGGAACGCCTTTAGTAGTGGTGAAAAACAACCAAGTTCAAGGGGTTGTAGAATTGCAGGACATCATCAAAACAGGCATGAAAGAACGTTTTGACCGTTTGCGAAAAATGGGTGTAAAGACGGTAATGGTTACCGGAGATAATCCTTTGACAGCAAAATTCATTGCTGAAGCTGCTGGTGTAGATGATTTTATCGCCGAAGCCAAACCGGAAGATAAAATGAACTATATCAAAAATGAGCAACAAAACGGTAAACTCGTAGCGATGATGGGTGACGGAACAAATGATGCTCCCGCTTTGGCGCAAGCCGATGTAGGCGTCGCCATGAATAGTGGAACACAAGCCGCAAAAGAAGCTGGAAATATGGTCGATTTAGACAATGATCCCACCAAGTTAATTGAAATCATAGAAATAGGGAAACAATTATTGATGACCAGAGGAACGCTTACTACGTTCTCAATTGCGAATGATGTAGCCAAATATTTTGCCATTGTTCCTGCACTTTTCATCACGGCAATTCCTGCACTTGAAGGGTTGAACATTATGCGTTTGCACAGTCCGGAAAGTGCCATTTTATCGGCGGTAATTTTCAATGCGATTATCATTCCGATATTAATCCCGCTGGCCTTAAAAGGAGTTGATTATAAACCAATCGGTGCGAGTGCCATTCTAAAAAGAAATTTATTGATTTATGGACTTGGAGGATTAATTATTCCATTTATCGGAATCAAGTTAATCGATTTGGCTGTGGCGTTATTCATGTAAAATCAGACTTAACCCATTTTAAAAAGGGGTTAGGTTTAAAAAAATAAACAAATGAAAAATATATTTTCAATACTTAAATTTACACTCTTTATGGTGGTTTTGTTAGCGGTCATTTACCCAATGGCGATTTTTGGAATAGCACAATTAGCTCCAAACAACGGAAAAGGAGAAACGGTTACCGTAAACGGAAAAGTGGTGGGTTATCAAAAAATCGGACAAGAATTCGATAAATCCAACTACTTTTGGGGTAGACCTTCAGCGGTTGATTATAACGCAGCGGGAAGTGGGGGAAGCAATAAAGGATCGAGTAATCCGGATTATTTAGCTTTAATTCAAAAAAGAATCGACACCTTTTTAATCGTGCATCCTTATCTCAAAAAATCAGAGATACCCTCGGATATGGTTACAGCTTCCGGAAGTGGTTTAGACCCGAATATTTCACCGCAAGGAGCGTTGATTCAAGTAAAACGAGTAGCGGCGGAAAGAAAATTATCAGAAGAAAAAGTTAAAGCTTTGGTAGAAAGCAAAATCAATACACCAACAGTAATGGGAATAGCAACGGTAAATGTTTTAGAGCTGAATGTGGCTTTGGATGAATTGAAATAAAAGAATAAAGTATAAAACAAATTTTTTAGCCCCGATAGAAGGGAAAATCCTTTTGTTTTTTCCTTAAAAAACAAAAGATTTGGAATGATAGCGGGATTAGCTTCAAAAAATAAATAATGAGAATGAGATTACTTCGTTCCTCGCAATGACAAAAAAATGAAAAAAATAATAGGTACCGCTTTAATAGCTTTCGGACTTACAACAGTTAATGCACAAGAAACTGAAAAAACACCAAGTCCTTTCACGTTTTCGGGTTATATAGAAACATATTACAGTTATGATTTTGGCGAACCTGACAATCACATCAGACCCGGATTTTTTTACAGTCATAACAAACACAATGAGGTTAATTTGAATTTAGGATTGGCAAAAGTGAATTATTCGAAAGACAATGTTCGTGGGAATTTTGCCTTGATGGCTGGTACGTATCCCGAATATAATTTGGCCGCAGAACAGGGCTTATTGAAAAATGTATATGAAGCCAATGTGGGAGTGAAAATCTCAGCAACTCACAATCTGTGGGTAGATGCAGGAGTGATGCCCTCACATATTGGTTTTGAAAGCGCGATAGGTAAAGACTGCGCTACTTTGACCAGAAGCATTTTAGCGGATAATTCTCCGTATTACGAAGCAGGAGTAAAAATTGGGTATACGTCAAAAAGCGAAAAATGGTATTTAGCTGCCATGTATTTGAACGGATGGCAACGCATCCAGAAAATTGAAGGAAATCAGACGCCAGCTTTTGGGACACAAGTGACCTACAAACCGAATTCAAAAACAACGTTGAACTGGAGTACCTATGTTGGAAATGAGCAACCTGACTATGACAGAAAATGGCGTTATTTCAGTAATTTTTACGGCCAATTTAAAGTGTCTGAAAAAACAAGTATAACAGCTGGTTTTGATATTGGAGCACAACAGACATTGAACGGAAGCAGTGATTACGATGTTTGGTATTCGCCGGTAATAATCGCACAATACAAGCCTCTAGCTAAAATCCAACTAGCGGCCCGAGCTGAATATTATGGTGATGAAAAAGGAGTTATTATAGCAACGGGAACACCAAACGGATTTAAAACTTATGGTTTTTCGGCTAATTTTGATTATTTGGTTTCTGGAAATGTAATGTTTAGAGTAGAAGCCAGAAATTTGAATAGTAAGGATGCGGTATTTTTGAAAGATAATTTGCCTAGCAATGAAAATTTATTTTTAACGACTTCATTAGCGATTTCGTTTTAGGATTTAAAAATTGATTATTTTTCACCATTGAGAAACGAAGTTGCAGTAAGCTTAATACATCTTAATTTCTTAATGGTATAAATACTAGAAGATTGCTTCGTATCTCGCAATGCCAATGGAACAAGAAAAAGAAAATAACGTTAAGCACTTTCTGGATTTAATCCAAAAATCACGTAAAGGAAAGTTTAAAGTCTACATTGGGATGAGTGCCGGTGTGGGCAAAACTTTTCGCATGCTACAGGAAGCGCATACGCTGTTGAAAAATGGGATCGATTTAAAAATAGGCTATGTAGAAACGCACAATCGTAAAGAAACACACGAATTATTAGAAGGTTTGCCTGTAATTCCAAGAAGGACCCTTTTTTATAGAGGAAAACTATTGGAAGAGATGGATTTGCAAGCCATTATCAATTTGCGTCCTGAAGTCGTTATTGTAGATGAATTGGCGCATACGAACATAGAAGGAAGTAAAAACGAGAAACGCTGGGAGGATGTTTTGGAGATTTTGGAAGCGGGAATCAATGTGATTTCGGCAGTAAATATTCAGCACTTAGAAAGTTTAAATGCTGACGTAAAGAACATTACAAATATTGACGTTCAGGAACGCATTCCGGACAATGTCTTGAAATTAGCAGATGAAGTGGTCAATATTGATTTGACTTCAGATGAATTGATTGCCCGTTTAAAAGAAGGGAAGATTTATACTTCGGATAAAATTCCCACTGCCTTAAGTAATTTTTTTAAATCGGATCAAATATTACAATTGCGGGAACTGGCTTTGAAAGAAGTTGCGAGTCAAGTGCTTCGAAAAGTAGAGAATGAAGTTCCAAACAATAGTGCTTTTAGACATGAAAAACTGCTGGCTTGCATCAGCAGTAATGATAAAACAGCAAAAATTGTAATCAGAAAAACAGCTCGTTTGGCCAGTTATTACAATAGTAAATGGTATGTTTTGTATGTGGAAACGCCAAAAGAAAGCAGCGATAAAATTGCATTGGACAAGCAACGTCATTTGATAAATAATTTCAAATTAGCGACACAACTTGGAGCAGAAGTGATTAAAGTCCAAAATCCTAATATTACAAATGCAATGCTGAAAATTGTGGAGCAAAAAAACATTACAACGGTTTGTATAGGAAAACCACACTTCAATTTATTTAAAGTAATTTTATCTACAACAATTTTCAGACGCTTGTTGAATAGTCTTTCGTCATCAAAAGTTGATTTAGTGATTTTGTCATAAAAGAATGTAGCCACAAATTTATAATTGCAAATAATAGTGCTAAATAAAAAACTAATTAAATAAAAGAGGATGGGATTACTTCATTTCTCGCAGTGACAATATGAAAATTAAAACTAAATTAAATCTGGGTGTCGGCTTACTTTTTCTAATGATAATTATTTTGTCAATAGTAGCTTCGTTTTATATTTTTTCGATAAAAAAAGATACCGAAAATATTCTCAAAGCAAATTATAATACCTTGGAATATTCTCGGAACATGCTTCTTTCATTAGATGAAATTAATGTCGATGAAGGAAAGGCAATTGTTATTTTTGAAACGAATCTTACGAATCAAATTGCCAATATTACGGAGATTGGCGAAGATAAAGTGACGTATAATTTGCAAAAAAGTTTTGATTTTTTAAAAAAGTACAGAACTAATGAAAACATAAAAAGTCAAATACGTCAGGACATTTTCGAAATCATGAAATTGAATATGATTGCGATAAAAGAGAAAAGTGATATTGCTAAACATACTGCTGAAACCGCTAATTTGTGGATAGCCGTTACAGGGACACTTTGTTTTCTGATTGCGTTTAATTTATTAGTGAATTTACCCAATAATATTGCCAATCCAATAAAGGAGCTTACGGCAAGTATTAAAGAAATTGCCAATAAAAACTATTCGCAACGCGTACATTTTATGAATCATAATGAGTATGGCGATTTGGCCAAATCCTTCAATACGATGGCACAAAAACTTGAGGAATACAGCAATAGCAACCTACATAAACTATCTTTTGAAAAGAAACGATTGGAAACGCTGATTAATAATATGCATGACCCGATTATTGGATTGGATAATGATGGTCTTGTATTATTTGCGAATGATGAAGCCTTGAAAATTATGGGATTGAAATCAGAAGATGTGATTGGCAAACTAGCTTCTTCTTTAGCTTTGACAAATGATTTGATGAAATCGTTAATCTTCAACGAACTGGAAAGTAGTAAAACGCATCCTATAAAAATTTTTGCCGATGGAAAAGAAAGTTATTTCGAAAAAGAAACTGTGAATATTACTATACAACCAACAGGAGAATACCAAACAATAGATATTGGAGATGTTCTTATTTTGAGAAATATTACCCTTTTTAAAGAATTAGATTTTGCCAAAACCAATTTTATTGCGACTGTTTCGCATGAGTTGAAGACTCCTATTGCTTCGATTAAAATGAGTTTGCAACTGCTTGAAAAGCCTGAAACGGGAACAATCAATACCGACCAAAAACAGCTTATTGCTGGGATCAAGGAAGACAGCCAGCGATTGCTTAAAATTACTGGAGAATTATTGGAACTGTCGCAGCTGGAAACCGGAAATATTCAGCTGAATATGGAAAAAAGCAATCCGTACGAGATTGTGAATTATGCCATTGAAGCGATAAAAGTTCAAGCTGGACAAAAACAAATTGAACTAATAGTTGACGCTGAGCAAAATTTACCAGATATAAAAGCGGACAGTGAAAAAACAGCTTGGGTTTTGATTAATTTTTTAACTAATGCCATTACTTATTCCTCTGAAAATAGCACCATCACTGTAAAACTTAAAAACGAAAATAATCACATTCTATTTCAAGTAATTGATACTGGAAAAGGAATTGATAACCGTTATAAAAATAAAGTTTTCGATAAATATTTTCAAGTTCCTGGGAGCCATAAATCTGGAACAGGACTAGGTTTAGCAATAAGCAAAGAATTTATTGAAGCGCAAAACGGAGCCATCGGTGTGCAAAGTGAATTGGGCTTAGGAAGTACTTTTACCATTGCATTAAAAACTTTTTAATATTTTTATACATAGTATGAAACTACTGAGCGATACAGACAATTGTACTTTCTAAAAAGTGGCGCCTCAATTAGTATAGACTATTTTTGTTCTCATCCAATTCCGTATCGATAATTTGCATTAATCTTGTCTAAGATCCTGAATTAATGGTTTCTAATTGTCCGATTAAAGCTCCTTCAAATACTATTTTTTGTAAAATACTTGTAACAGTATTTACTAGGATTTTCGAATAGACATCGGAGCCTATTTCACCATGTACATTCTCACGATATGTATTAAATAACAAATGATTATTTACTTAAAAAAAAGGTGTTCGACAGTCAATACCTTGAGTTATTTTGGCAGCGCAATGTTTCACTTTAAAAAGACTATTATAAAAGAATTGTGATAGTAACACTCCGTAATTCTAAATTAAAACTATTCTATAAAAATTTTTAAATCTAAAGTCTAGAAAAAAATAGTACCATAAAATAAACACATAACATTCTCTTAAATGAATTCTATTCTTTTTTTTCTATCCTTGTACCGTTTGAAAACATTAAATACACCTAATTTAAAATCTTCAATGAGTCGAATAATCATCTATTTCTTCTTTTTTCTATGCCTTTTTACTACAGTTTCAAAAGGACAGGCTCCTCCTGAGGAATTAAAAATCGCTTTTCTGGCAGATGTCCATTTTCAGGATTTATATGGGACTTTACACGACAGCGACTACAAAGGAATCATTAATCCTAAAAACGGTAAGCATACTTTATTAAGAACAATGGAATCGCAGTTACATTCGACTCGGATTTTTAATGAAAACTATTTTGCGTTTCTCGCAGCCCTTGATGATATTGTACAACGAGGTATAAAAATCGTGGCGTTTCCGGGTGATTATAGTGATGACGGACAACCGCTTCACATTCGAGGATTGAAGCAAATTCTTACTGATTATACTGTAAAACACGGTATCCAATTCTTTATCACCACAGGCAATCACGATCCTGCTGGACCTTTCGCTCAGGAATCCGGGAAAAATGATTTTTTGGGTATTGGAGGAAAACGCCAACCTATTTTCAGTAAAAAAGGATTCTATGAGCCTAACAGCAACAATGAAAACGCAGTAGTAGTAACCCCGGATATTGCCAAAATGGGATATCTCGGTATTACCAAGGAACTGAAAGATTTTGGTTTTTATCCCAAAGAAAACGATACATTCTGGGCCACTCCTTTCAGCACTTATTCATTAGATACTTACAATTTTGCAAAAGCAACAGAAGCCGCTTCTTTGACTAACAGAACGTATTCCGTAGCACCGGGATATTCCGTACCCGATGTAAGTTATGTGGTAGAACCCGTTTCTGGGCTTTGGTTGATGGCCATTGATGGAAATGTTTATATTCCAAAAAAAGAGGCTGCTAAAAACTCAAAGGACTCCAAAGAGTATTCTGATGCCGGTCAAGGTTATAACAAGGTCCTTTCTCATAAAAAACACCTGATAACATGGATAGAGAAAATAAGTGCTGAGGCTAAAAAAAGAGGAAAAACTCTGATCGCATTCAGCCACTTTCCAATGGTAGAATATAATGATGATGCTTCCCCTGAAATTGAAGAATTAATGGGTAAGGGAAAATGGCAATTAGACCGAGTTCCTAAAGAAGAAGTCGCCCAAACTTTTGCTGATGCCGGATTGAAAATCCATTTTGGCGGGCACATGCACATCAACGATACAGGTATTCGAAAAACAAAAAAAGGAAATACGCTGGTAAACATTCAAACCCCTTCTTTGGCAGCCTACATTCCTGCCTACAAACTACTCACTATCAAAAAAAATGAGGTCATGGAAATTGAAACGATACCAATCAATGAAGTGCCCCGATTTAATGAACTGTTTGATCTTTATAAAATGGAATATGATTTTTTGAAAAGTCAGAACACAGCAGACATTTGGAATACCGGAATTTTAGAAACAAAAAACTATCTTGATTTTACCGATTTTCATTTGAAAGAATTAGTTCGATTGCGTTTTTTACCAGATGATTGGCCTGAATTATTTAAGAATTTTATGTTGAATGTTTCAGGTGAAGACTTACTGATACTCGCTAATTTAGAATCTAAAGCAGATTATGACACAATTATAAATCACAAAAGCAATTTTGAACAGGCTTGGAAAAAAGCAGAAAACAAAGTAAAGCAACAATTAAAAAACAATGATTTCAAAGAAAGTGATTTTAAATGGTCTGGTTTAGAGCTTATCACCGACTTTTATCGCATTCGAAGTGCCGATGAACTCGCTCTTGCCGCCATTGGAAAAGAAAGAATAAAACAATATCAGTTTATTATTGCTTCGTATCTTGACTCTCAAAAGGAAAGAAACTTAAATCCAACAGAAAAAAACACAATACTTTTTCTAACCATTCTGAACAAATTTTTAAACGGAGCTCCGGCAGATCATTTTTTTATTGATTTGAAATCTGGTACAATTCAGAAATAAAAAACAATATTTTCCATAAAAAAAGAGATTTTCCCAACTGGAAAATCTCTTTTTTATTGACTGCTGATACATTTAATCTTCCTATAGAAAGAATAGCACTATTGAAGTTTCAAAACTTGCTTGATTTTATGAAAGACTTCATTGTTTTCATACACTCCCGAAAAAATATCCGATTGAGGTCCATAAGTAAATATTGGTACCATAATTCCAGTATGATCATCGGTTGTAAAATTGCCTTCAATCATTTTCTTTTTTAAATTCCCCTGCGGTAGCGTAAACCCCGAAGTCTCATGATCTGCAGTAACAATGACTAAAGTGTTGCCTGTTTTATCTGCAAATTTAATCGCTTCGGTTATGGCTCTGTCAAAATCAATTCCTTCAGAAACAATTCCGGGTACATTATTGGCATGACCATAGGAATCTATTTGAGCGCCTTCAACCATGAGGAAGAACGGTTTATTCTTGGCATTCAAAAATTCGAGTCCGTTTTTTGTGGCTTCAGCCAATAGGTTTCCACGTCCTTTTAAAACATTGGGAACCTTATTTTCAGAGAAAAAAAGACCAACTTGATTCTTGTTACTTTTGGCAACATCTGCAATGGAATTTAAAATTGAAAAGTCCGTTTTAGAAAAATCAGCAGCAAAATCTCTACTTCCACCCCCCATAAAAAGAGAAACTTTACTGTTTGTAAGTTCATTAGCGATTGCTACTGTCAGATCACGCTCTTTTTGATGGGCGTAAAACGAAGCGGGTGTAGCTCCTGTAATATGATCCGTTGTAATCAAACCCGTACTAAATCCCTTTTTAGTAAGAACTTCCATAATACTTTCGATAGGTTTCCCTAAAGAATCTACTCCAATGGCTCGATTGTAAGTTTTTTGACCAGTAGCAAGAGCCGTTCCTGCTGCAGCTGAATCGGTAGTAAAATCATCTGAAGACTGTGTTTTTAGAAACCCAATAGATTTTAATTGCGTCAGTGTCAATTGTCCGCCGTTAGCCAAAACAGCACTAGAAATTTGAGCAAGTCCATTCCCATCGCCTATAAGCAGAATAACATTTTTTATGGGCGTGTTTTTCTTGTCAGATAAATAAGTAGGCGTGTAAACTGATGAATCAATCGTATTGTAAAAAACTCTGCTGTCTAATGTATTCAGATAGCGGGAACTCTCGTAAGGCATATCGGTGTTTATAAAATCGACTCCAAGATCCTTGAACGTTTTCCATGCGGTTTTAGAATCTGGACATCCCCAAAAACGAAATGGTTTTCCATAACTATGGACCTTTTTAATCGCTTCGGATACCTTTTTATAATCTTCGGCAGTAAGTCGTCCTTTTCCATTCCAAGATGAAAATTCGCCGAAACTTTTACTGATTAGCGCGACCTTTTCCCATTGTTCCTTTTCAGGAATAGAATCTAAACTCTGATAATCAAATTGAATGTAATTGGGGTATTGGGTATATGTTTTTGCTTCTGGTCGGTTTCCCGATATCACAATAGAGAAAATTTTATTGTTTATGACATTAGGATAGGTTTTTAAAATAGCTATCAGTTTTTTCAGCGTAGCAACAGGCTCGGTTTTAATATCAATCAGTAATTGTATCGGTTGCTGATTCCCTAATTTAAGAGCCATTACTTGTTGCAAAGGATCTAAATAAAGCTTTTCCAGAGTGCGTTCTGTTTTGATATCGGTCTCGTTGTGACTTACGTATAAGTGGTTATCCTTTAAAAGAATATCTGCTTCAATCGAATTTAAACCATTGGCGTAAGCACTCCAAAACGGAACTTTTTGCTCATAATCATTATGAGAATGTATTTTATATGTTTGAACTTCTTGTGCCTGAATGAACTGCAAAGAAAACAACACGGCAAGAACTGAAATTTTAATAGATTGGGTCATAGTATAAATTGTCAAGAAAGAGTAGTAGAAATAAACGTATTTAATTATGTAGACCTTTCGGCTACTATTACAGTTCACCGAAAGGCCTTTAATAAAATTATATTTTTGGACGTGAATTCAGTAGTACAGTTAAATTTTTTCCTTCAAAAAAAGCACTAGAAATCACCCTTTTTAATCCAATTAATATCCTGCATTTTGAACCAAATACCCAGGTTTGTCTGAAGCTCCGTCAATAGCAGATTGCGGGATTGGAAAAAGACGTTTCTGAACATTGCCATCCGTTTTTTCTGTCCAAGTTCCTTCATATTTTCCAAAACGAATCATATCAGTACGTCTCAGCGTTTCCCAATAAAATTCAAATCCACGTTCTCTGTACAAAAGATCAAGTGTCATAGCTGTTAATGCTGGCGCTGCAATTCTAGCAGTTCTTGAAGCTCTTACCACATTCACATCTGCAAGTGCACCACCCATATCATTTGATTTACGCAATTTTGCCTCAGCACGCATCATGTAAATATCGGCCAAACGCATGATAACAATATCAGCATCTCCTTTGTTTCTTCCGGTATCCGATTTTTTACTGAACTCATATTTCAATACTCTATACCCGCTGCTGTATCCACTTCCTGCAGCTGTAAAATCTACAAACTGCGTATGGTTTACCAACTTGGTTTTATCCGATCTTGTTATATTTCGAAGTTTACTTATTTTATAGCCTACACCATCCGCACAACGCGCAAATGGTTGTCCGTTTGCAGTAGTTATTAATCCATATTGTTGTCCTCTCAATATGCCTCGATTCACTTCAAAATCTTTTGCAACGATACAGGAATCTGAAGGTATTCTAAGATTTTCTTTAAAAAAACGAGGATCGGCAGTTGCAGGATCTTTAGCTCCATAGGCAGAAACCCATGTTTGATAAAAATCAGAGGTAATTGCGGGTCCGTCAGTTCCATTTGCTCTCGGAAATGTAGGATTAGGGAACATATCACCAGACAAGGAGAAATAAGCCAAACGATTGTGTCCATTTAATTCAGCACGTTGATCAACAGCAAAAATTAATTCTTTATTAGTATGATTTTCATCATCAAAGATTTCAAAATATTCCGAAGAAAGGTTGTATTGACCAGATGTAATAATTTTATCGGTATACGAAATAACTTTATTCATATCCTCTGATTTAAAATCAAAATTAGTCGCATAAGGCTGACGGTAAACTGCAGCATTCAAGTGCAAACGAGCCAGAAGCCCCCATACGGCACCTTTGGTAATACGACCTGGACCTGCCGTTGTAGTCACTTCATTCTCAATTGCTAAAAGTTCCTTTGCGATATACTCTACCGCATCATTGCCACGTACAATAGCGGAAACTTCAGTCGGATTTTCTTTCACAAAAATCAACCCGAATAAGTCCAAACTCAACATCGAATAATAGGCTCTTAATCCTCGGGCTTCTGCTAAATAAATTTTAGCTATTGGATTTGTTTCTGCCAAGGGAGCCAGTGCATTTATTGCAGTTACGGATCGTGAAATCCCTTGAGTAATGGAACCCCAAGTATCTTTTATACGAATATGAGCGCTAGAATAAGTATGGCGGTGCATATCAATAAAGATTCCGTTATCACCCCAATCTGTTCCGCCTCTATACGGCAAAATAGCTTCATCTGTTGATATTTCCTGAAGTGTAAAGTAACTGGTATGCAAAAACAGATTGGGCAAAACTGCGTAAGCCGGCGAAATACTTCCATCTGCAACTGCATCCATTGTTGCTCCTCCAGTCAAGGATTCGTCTAATACCTCTTCCTCAAGATCAGAACACCCAAATTGCAAAAAAGTAGTTAATACTGTAAGTACTATTAAAAATTTATTTTTCATGTGAATTGTATTTTATTAAAATGAAACATTGAATCCGAATAGGAATGTTCTTGCTTTTGGATAACTTAAATAATCGATTCCATAAGAAGTGACACCATCTACTGATCTATCTGTATTAACCTCTGGGTCGTAACCATCATAACCTGTAATGACAAATAAATTTTGTCCTGTTACAGAAAACCTCATCGAACTAACCCAATCTTGGATACCAATCGTTTTAGGATTTAAATTGTACCCTAATGAAAGGTTGTTCAAGCGAACAAAAGCACCATTTTTTAAGTATCGTGTTGAAATCGAAGCCGGATTTGTTATCGATTCCGATGGGTATTGAGCTGCTGCTGCAGTTGTATTCAACGATTTTGCTAAGCGGGCTTTGTAAAAACTAGAATTGGCAGTATTATCATAGATTTTATTTCCTGATACACCATTGAAATTAAAATTCAAATCAAATCCTTTGTATGCGATGTTACCATAAAAACTGTATAATTTGTCTGGTAATGCGCTACCGGCTACTACTCTATCAGCATCGGTATCTAAACCATCACCGTTTACATCTCTAAACATGCTCATTCCTTGATCATTGATACCAATAAATTCTTTCATGTAGAAGGTACCAATGGGTTGTCCGTTCACGTATCCATTAATAGTAGCTGATGAAAGACCGGAGCCTGACGCACTTCCTGTTGTCAAAACTGTAAAAGGAGAATTTTCGATTTTGTTATCTATGAAAGAGACATTGCCGCCTAAACTAAATGAAACTCCATTTTCGTTTTTGTATTCATAAGCAAGCGCTAATTCTAAACCTTTATTTGTGATGGTCATATCCTTTACATTTGTCCAATACGTTGAAGCGGCTTGAATTGGGTCTGACGGTACTACTTCTAATAAAATATTATCTGAAACCTTTTTAAAATAATCTACCGTTCCCGATAAAGCGCCATCAAACAATCCAAAATCTAAACCAACATTGGTTTGTGAAGATACTTCCCACTGAATATCTGGATTAGCAAAACGAGCATAAGTGGTGCCCCCAGGAAAAGTTCCTACTGGATTAAGAGGATAACTCGTGCTTCCTGTGACTGATGTTGTGGAGGATGCCTGTGTTATTTTGGATGGTATTTCCTGATTGCCTGTTCGTCCCCATCCTGCCCTAAGTTTTAGGTTGCTAAACGGTGATGATTTCATAAATTCTTCTTCTGAAATTCTCCAACCAGCGGCAAATGAAGGAAAGTTTCCGTATTTATTGTTGCTCCCAAATTTTGACGAACCATCCCTACGGAAAGTAGCCGTCAATAAATAGCGATCTTTAAGACTGTACCCTACTCTTCCAAAAAAGGATTGTAGTTCATTTTTAACGGCAGATCCTGATGGTAAATTATCTATTAAATCCAATTCTTGTCCCAAACCAGGATTGTATTTTGGGTCAATACCATTATCTTTAAATTTATCAATACTCCAATGTCTGTATTGTACAAATGTCTTTTGATACGAATGACCAGCCAAAAGAGAAAAATTATTCTCTGCTAAATCAAAGTTGTAGGTGATATAGTTTTCAATCAGATTATTTTTATTACTGATATAATACGAGTCTAATCTTCCGTCCTGTTGCGGTAAAGTGCTTGGTCGATTTTGTATGTCTCGGTCAGAATTAGAGTTGTCAACACCTAAATTTAACTTATAGTCCAATCCTTTGATAATTTCAAATGAAGGAGAAATATTAGCAATAATTCGGTTTGTATTAGTCAAATCTTCATACAGATTAAGACGGATCAACGGATTAAAAACATCTGCAAATATGGATGGAGCACCATTTTCATCATACGCAGGATATGTTGGATTCAAGCTTAATGCTGTACCTATAAGGCTTTCTATCGCAGGTCTCTCACTTTTTGTATTGGTGGCATTTAAGTTTAAATCAATCTTAAGCCTGTTGTTAAACATTTTTTGGGTTAGATTAATTCTACCGGAAAGTTTTTTCAGTTCACTATTTTTTAGAATACCTTGTTGATCTTGATGACCAATAGAAGCAAAATAGGTTAGATTGTCAGCACCACCGCTTAAATTTAAGTTATGGTTTTGAGAGAATGCTGTTCGAGTTATTTCTTTCTGCCAATTGGTAGATCCACCCAAATCAATTAGTTGTCCGCCTATTTCAACCACTTTTGCTCTAAAAGCATCTGCACTATAAACAGGGATTTCTTTAGCCATACTAGATGTCCCAAGACTAGTGGAATAGGATACTTTAGATTGTCCTTTTTTACCTCTTTTTGTAGTAATCAAGATAACTCCATTAGCTCCCCTTGATCCATAAATAGCCGTAGCAGAAGCATCTTTCAACACATCGATAGATTCTATATCGTCAGCATTAATAAAACTAAGCGGATTTGTTGCTCCGCCTGTACTTGAATTGTCAAGAGCAAAACCATCAATAACAAATAAAGGTGTACTTCCAGTACGAACTCCACCTTGACCACGTATGCTTATGGCTTGGTTGCTTCCTGGTTCTCCACTTGCAGATGTGATATTAACCCCAGAAACCTTACCTTGTATCAATTGTTCCGGTGAGGTAACTATACCTCGATTAAACGCGTCATTTTTAACTGAAGTGACTGCACCTGTAACATCTTTTTTTCGTTTTGAACCATATCCCACTACTACCAAATCTTCCAGTTGCATAGCGCTAGATTGTAACTTTATATCTAATTTATTATAGTTTTTAAGGGTTACTTCTTGTGTTTCTAAGCCTATATAAGAAAACTCAACAACATCTCCAACTGATGCTTTAATACTAAAACGACCATCAAAATCGGTTACTATCCCTTTTTTACTTCCCTTCACTAATACATTAACTCCCGGTAACGGAAAATTGGCATCATCTAATACTACTCCTGTTACTTCTGTTTGAGCCCAAGCAGCAACAGAGAAAACGGTTAAAAAGAATAGCATCAAAAATCTAATTTTTTTCATATTTTATCAATTTGTTTATAATGGACAAATAGAGTCGTTATTCGCTAAATTTATGTTAATTAGGAAATAACAAAAAGTAAATTTTTCAAAAACAAAAAGTATATTTTGGTACAAAAAGAAAAAAAGAGAAAACATTAAATCATTGCTAAACTGGATAGAAATTAAGTGTTTAAAAAGGCATTTTAACCGCTATTTTTTTTAGATGGATTGGATTAAAATAGAATTTTCGAACACTAATTCAACGCTACTAAAAATTGAATTAAACTAAAAAAAATCAGCAAGCAACTGATTAAAAGAACCTATTCATACATTATAAATATTTACCTGACTAATAAAGAAACCTTCCTTAGGACTAATTCGGTCTGTTTCTGATTTAAAAAAAGTATTTAATATCATGATAATGATAAAAATACTTGATGAAAAATGGCTGGAAATTAAATACAAAGAGCACCATCAACAAATATTTTTCAGATAACAAAGAGTTAACATTTGTATAATACAAACCCTCGTTTTATAATGGAATAACTTCTTTATTTACTGTTAAACGTTACCAATAATCTAAAGGATTAGATTTTACAACCGAGAAAAAATAATCAAATTGACCAGCACTTTTCATTGGAAATTGAATATCCAATTTTAGGACGATACACCAAACAAAAAAGCCAGTCAAAACGGACTGGCTTTTCTGCTACGGTATTTTTTTATTTCCAACCACCTCCTAAATCCCTGTAAACATGGACTACAGCATTAAGCTGCTCTTTTTTGGTTTCTATAAGTTCAAGTTTAGATTCCAGTGCATCGCGTTGGGTCATCAGCACCTCAAAATAATCAGCTCTGGCCGATTTAAACAAATCACCTGCGATATCAATCGATTGATTCAGAGCATCAACTTGTTGCGATTTCAGGTCGTAACTTTTCTCTAGATTGTTAATTCTGGAAAGCTGATTAGACACTTCCAGATATGCATTTAAAAGTGTGCGCTGATAATTATACATCGCCTGAAGTTGGCGCGAATTGGCGTTATTAAACTCGGCTTTAATCGCATTCCGGTTGATCAACGGCCCTGCTATATCTCCCGCCAGTGAATAAAGTATTGACTCTGGAAACTTAAAAAAATAAGAAGGTTTAAACGCCTGTAATCCTAATGCTACCGAAATATCAAGTGAAGGATAAAATTCTGCCCGAGCCACTTTGACATCCAGTTTTGCAGCAACCAATTCTAATTCCGCTTGTTTAATATCCGGACGATTCGCTAATAATTGCGATGGAACTCCTGAATTAATTCCCGAAGACTTTACACTTAAAAAATCACTTTTATCTCTGGTTATTTCTTGTGGATAACGCCCCAGCAAAAAGTTGATCCTGTTCTCCGTTTCGTTTATCTTCTGAAGGATTTCAAACTCCATACTTTTCGAAGTCAACACTTCGGCCTTGAATTTTTGAACGGCCAATTCAGTGGTTCTGGCGGCTTGTTTCTGAATTCTAACAATTTCCAAAGCATTGTTTTGCAAATTGATATTCTGTTTTACAATTCCCAACTGGCTATCCAGTGCTCGCAATTCGTAATACGAATCAGCAACCTCTGATATCAGGTTCGTTATCACAAAATTTTTCCCTTCCACGGTAGACAAATACCTGTTTACGGCAGCTTTCTTGGAATTGCGCAGTTTCTTCCAGATGTCTACCTCCCAGTGTGCGTAGGCGGCCACAGTATAATCCTTCAACGGATCTGGTACTTCGATACCCGGAGCAATTTCTGTAGAAGCGTCTCCAGCTCCTTGGCTGGTATACCTTCCTACCTTTTCAACACCTGTACCAGACCGAATACCAACAGCTGGCAACAGCGCTCCTTTTTTGATTCGAATATCATTCCTTGCAATTTCAATTTCCTGCAAAGTGATCCTCAATTGCTGATTATTCTTTAAAGCAGTATCGATCAAATTTATCAGATACTTGTCCTTGAAAAAATTCTCCCACTGAATGGTTGCCATATTAGTGGTATCCCGAGTACTTCCGAAAGATTCCGGAACATTCCCATTGGCTTGAGAAGTCGCAATTGCAGGAGCCTTACAATTTACCAGTGTCAAACAAATACCTGCCACAACGAGGTATCGATATAGTTTACATTTATACATTATGATCAATTTCTTCGGTTAATGGATTTTCTTTTTCGTTTTTTACCAACTTATATTTTTCTGAGATTCTACCAAATATATAATACAACCCTGGAATAACAAATACGCCACAAATGGTTCCGATAAACATCCCTCCTGCAGCGGCTGTACCAATGGTTCTGTTTCCTATTTTGCCTGGACCCGATGCAAAAACTAACGGGATTAAACCCGCAATAAAGGCAAATGAAGTCATTAATATAGGACGAAATCTGGCTTTAGAACCTTCCATAGCTGCCTCCAGTACCGATTTTCCGGCTGCATGCCGCTGTATGGCAAATTCCACAATCAGAACTGCATTTTTACCTAACAACCCAATAAGCATCACCATGGCAACCTGAGCATATATATTATTTTCCAATCCTGTAATTTTCAGCAAAAGGAATGCGCCAAATATACCCGCAGGTAGCGAAAGCACTACTGCCAATGGCAAAATAAAACTTTCGTATTGTGCTGCTAACACCAGATACACAAATCCCAAACAAATTAGGAAGATATAGATTGCTTGATTTCCTTGTGCCACCTCATCAGCAGAAATACCCGCCCAATCAATGCCAAAGCCTCGAGGCAGTTTTTTCTCAGCTACTTCCTGAATAGCTTTAATGGCTGAACCACTGCTGTATCCAGCGGCTGCAGAGCCACTAATTTCAGCAGAATTATACATATTATGCCTTGTAATTTCCGAAAGTCCATAAACTTTTTCCATCTTCATAAAAGCAGAAAAAGGCACCATTTCATCCCGATCATTTTTTACATAGAGTTTTAATATATCTTCCGGCAAAGCCCTGTATTGTGGTGCAGCCTGAACAATAACCTTGTAATTAAATCCATATTTAATAAAGCTAATTTCATAATTACTGCCCACAAGAGTAGACAGCGTATTCATGGCATTATCAATTGAAACACCCTTTTGCTGAGCCAAATCATTGTCGACTTTCAACATAAACTGTGGAAAACTAGCACTATAAAAACTAAATACCGATGCTAATTCCGGGCGTTTGTTCAGTTCTTTTACAAAATCATTATTAACCCTTTCCATTTTTTTATAATCCCCTGAACCCGCTTTATCCAGTAAACGTAGTTCAAACCCACCAGCAGCTCCATATCCTGGCACTGCAGGCGGCTGAAAAAATTCGATATTAGCACCCGGAATGTCTTTAGACTTCTCCTCAAGCTCTTGCATAACCTCTTGTACAGAATGTTTTCTTTCGCTCCAGTCTTTAAGATTTATCAAGCAAGTCCCAGCGTTAGCACCAGTACCTTCTGTAAGGATTTCATAACCCGCCAGAGCCGAAACTGATTGGACACCATCAACCTCTTCTGCAATTTTCTGTAGTCTTTCAGCAATATTATTTGTTCTTTCTAAAGAGGAACCGGGTGGCGTTTGGATAATTGCATAAAACATCCCCTGATCTTCATTAGGAATAAATCCAGAAGGCACAGTACTACTGATTAGCCACGTTCCAGCACAAAATACCAGAAGCGCAATAAAAGTGATTGACCTTCTGCTGATGATACGTCCCAATACGTTTTGGTACTTCTCTGAAATAATACCGAACTTATTATTAAAACCATCCAATACCCTATTTATAGGTGTTTTCTTTTTTGGCTTTCCGTGATTATTTTTTAACATCATGGCACACAAAGCTGGAGTAAGCGTTAATGCCACAACACCAGACAAAATAATCGCCGTTGCCATAGTGATCGAGAACTGACGGTAGAAAATCCCTACTGGACCGGACATAAAAGCAACCGGAACAAACACAGCCGCCATCAAAAAGGTAATCGCAATAATAGCCCCGGCAATTTCATGCATGGCTTTTTTAGTTGCCTTTAAAGGCGAAAGGTGTTCTTCTTCCATCTTGGCGTGTACGGCTTCAATGACGACAATGGCATCATCAACCACAACACCGATGGCCAATACCAATGCGAATAGCGTAATTAGGTTTAGTGTAATCCCAAAGAACTGCATAAACATAAATGTCCCTATCAGCGATACTGGAACTGCAATTGCCGGTATGATAGTTGATCTCCAGTCTCCCAAGAAAAGAAACACGACCAAACCAACCAAAATAAAGGCTTCTACCAAAGTGTGAATTACTTTTTCGATAGAGGCATCCAGAAATTTAGAAACGTCATAACTGATTTCGTAGTCCATCCCTTTAGGGAAAGAACTTTTCTTGATTTCTGCTAATTTTGCCTTTACATCCTTGATAACCTGACTTGCATTACTACCGTAGGATTGTTTTAATACAATTGCTGCAGAAGGCTTCCCATTTAAATTTGAATAAATATCATACATCGAGCTTCCTAACTCAATAGTGGCAATATCTTTTAGGCGTAAAATTTCACCAACTGCACTAGCTCTTAAAACTACATTACCATACTGCTCTTTTGTGGTAAATCGTCCGGAATATTTCAACACATATTCAAAAGACTGCGACCGTTTACCTGAACTTTCACCTGTTTTACCTGGCGATGCTTCTAAACTTTGACTAGCCAAAGCTTCCATAACTTCATCGGCAGATATTTTATAGGCTAACATGCGATCCGGTTTTAGCCAGATTCTCATCGCGTACTCACGTGTACCGAGAATATCAGCATATCCAACCCCATTTACCCTTTTTAACTCTGACAGAATATTAATATCCGCAAAATTGTATAAGAATTTTTGGTCTGTTTTTGGGTCCTTACTAAAAAGATTTACATACATAAGCATGCTGGATTCTTCTCTGGTAATTTTCACCCCCTCTCTTACCACAAGTGGCGGTAACTTGTTAATTACTGAGGCCACACGGTTTTGGACGTTTATCGCAGCCTGATTAGGATCCGTTCCAAGATTAAATATTACTTGTATACTGGCTTCACCGTCATTACCGGCATCGGAGGTCATGTATTTCATTCCAGGAACACCATTTAGGGCTCTTTCTAAGGGAATAATTACCGATTTAATCATAAGTTCTCCATTGGAACCGGGATAATCTGCTGTCACATTTACCTTTGGAGGAGAAATAGATGGAAATTGAGTCACCGGCAGATTTGTAATGGCCAGGGCTCCCAGAAAGACTATTATCAGCGATATTACTATCGACAACACAGGTCTTTGAATAAATTTATTAAACATTTATTTATTTTTTAATGGTTAAACCAAATTGAAAATTAGGAACCTATTCTGCTTTTAATTGTAAATGGGCAATAACCTCTTTAGGTGATTGGTATTCATATTGGATTTTTTCATCCTCTTTTACTTTCTGAATACCATCCAACAAGATTTTGTCATTCTCAGTAATACCGCTGCCTACAACATACAAATCTGATATTTCACTACTGATGGTAATCTCTCTGGCTTTAACAACATTTTTTTTATCAATCACAAAAACATATTTTTTATCTTGAATTTCATACGTTGCTTTCTGCGGAATTACAATTGCATTTCGAAGCGGAACAAGCATCTGAACCTCTCCCGTTTCACCGTTTCTTAACAGCTTATCCGAGTTTGGAAATTTGGCCCTGAACGCTATATTCCCTGTCTCATTATTGAATTCCCCTTCAATAATCTCAACTTTTCCTTTGTATTTAAAAGGCTCATTATTTGCTAAAATCAAGACTACATCCGTTACTGCTCTATTCTTCACATTAGTCTGATAATCAATATATTCTGGTTCGGAAACATTAAAATAAGCAAACATCTGACTGTTATCTGAAAGGCTGGTCAGCAATTCGCCTTCTTCAATAAGACTTCCTATTTTCAGGGGAATGCGGTCAATAGTTCCGTCAAATGGGGCTCTGATTTCAGTAAATGACAAATGGAGTTTTGCTAACGATACCACGGCCCTGGCCTGGTCTAGCTTAGCTTGTGCCATAGCCTGCTCATTTTTTGAAACCACATTTTTATCGGCTAAGGTTTTGGCATTCTGTAATTCAATTAATGCTGCTTTTTCTTCTGCTTTTGCTTTAAGCAATTCAGCCTCATACATTTTTGGCATGATTTTAAACAACAGTTGGCCAGCTTTAACAAACTGTCCCTCATCTACATAGATATTTTGTAAGAATCCTTTTTCTTGTGCCCGGATTTCAATGTTTCGAACAGATTTTATCTGTGAAACATATTCCTTAGTAAAGGAAGTATCAATTTTTATTGGATTGGTAACCGTAAATTTATCGGCTTCTTCTTTTTCTTCTTTTTTAGATGTACAGCTTGTAAGGCACAACAAGGCAATTAAGCCCGTGAAAACGAGTATTTTATTCATGATGTAAAAATGGAAATTAAGCGATTTAATACTTGGAATTAAGAATTCCTTCGGACGTAAAAGTCATCAGTTTCCGGAAAGGATCACAACTATATTATAAACACAAAACACAAGGGTATTATGCATTCATAATGTAGGCAGCATCAAAAATTTGGCAACTGATTGCGGTAAGAATCAAATTCTTAAAACTCGTTGTGTAATATAAATAGGGTTTGACTGGCCACAGGATGGCGCGAAGATTTTAAAATTCTTGTAATAATAGTTTAAAACAGACTGGCACGAAAATGTCAGATACCAACCTTTTGATACCTCGAATTTTTTAGTAAAAATTGTTTTTGAATCCCTGTTTTTTAATCGATCTCCATTGGAGCATTCCTCTTCTAGATCAAAGCTCGCTCCAATAATTATAATACTGCCTTGACTGGTTTTTGCAAATTTTACGTGCTCGGTTTTTACAAGATTGGATATTTCAGCCTTGCAAATATTAGTGTCATGCAAAGCTGCATGCATATAATTTACTCCGCCGAGCAGGAGGAAAAACAGGTATAGAAAAAATACAGTTACTCTCATTTGGAGGCCAAAAGTAATGAAAGTAATGAAAGAAAAAAAAAATTTAAATTATGTTTAACAAGTAAAAGCAAACGAAAACGATTGCATTGCTTTGACAAAAAAAATAATTGCAAAAGAGTTGACATAATTTCAACGTATTAAATATATAAGGCACAGCGAACCGCATTTCTTTGTTTTTAAAATAGTTTACACAAATCATTTATAAAGAACACATTTTCTTTAGATTAGCTGTAAAATAGTTTAAACTTGTTTTTACAGTTTCTTATTATGAAGATACTTTTGATGGAATAGATTTACTGCTTACACCAGTTTCCTGCAAAGCATTTAATTTCATACAGACAAAATATTGGGAACAGTGTACAAACTGTAAAATGGATTTTTTATATCATCAATACTCATCAAAGTATTATTTACCAAACAAAATAAAGGCAATAAGAAGTGTAATAATAATGTTGAACACCTGTGCAATTAGGAAAGCATAAAGCGGTTTTTTGCTGTTTTTACTGAATAAATCTTTAAAATTAGTTTCTAAACCAATACTGGTAAACGCTAAAGCAAACCAAATCCCTTGTAAATTCTTTAATCCTTCTTTGACTTCATCGCGAACATCAGATGTAAGTAAAAAAGAAAAAAGTAATGAAGCGGCAATAAAGCCTATGACAAATTTTGGAAAACGTTCCCAAATCACTTTTAAAGTAGGTTTAGACACAGTAGTTCCATCAGATGTATTTTGCCTGTACGTCCAATAAACCGAAATAGCAAAAGCGGCTAAACCCAGTAATACATTCTGAGAAAATTTAACAATAGTACTAATTTTCAAAGCCGTTTCTCCCACCAATGAACCTGAAGCTACAACAGCTCCCGAGGTATCAATACTACCTCCTAGCCATGCCCCGGTAACTTCTTCGGGAAAATTAAAATATTTGGCAATAATGGGCATAAAAATCATCATTGGTATCGCTGTTACCAAGACCATTGAGATAACATACGAAAGTTTTTTTGAGTCTCCCTTAATGGCACCTGAGGTGGCAATAGCTGCCGAAACTCCACAAATGGAAACCGCACTGGATATCATCATGGTCAACTCGTCATCTACTTTTAGTTTTTTACACAACCAAAAAGCAAAATACCAAACCGATAATACTACTATCAAAGCTTGTATAAGCCCCAAAGAACCAGCTTTAAGAATATCTGAAAATATGACACTAGTTCCTAATAATACCAATCCAATTTTTACAAAAATTTCTGTAGAAAGGGCTGTGCGAAACCATTCTGGAAGTGGAAAAAAATTACCTATAGACAAACCGATAATCAAACTAAAAATCACAGCTTCTAAATTGAGTGCTTTTATTTGACTGTTTCCTGCAATAATCAATGCAATGACAGTTAATAAATAAACAGCAGGGAAACCCATCAAGAAATTTTTTACTGACTTTCCAGTCAAAAAAGCCCCAATACTCCCAATGGAAATAAGATAAATAAATTGCAATAGGATGATTTGTAAGTTCCCAAAATCGAAGACATCATTCCGTAAACCCGATGCATTTGTCCACTTGAATACAGGAACTGAAGGGAGGAAAATAAAAAGGGATAACCCAATAATTAGGAAACCTAAAAGTACTACTGTCCAATCTTCATGAATTATAAATTGTTTTTTTTTTTGTGACATTCTGATAAATAGTTATTGTTTTTTGTGTCAAAATACAAATTATTTATTTGTAGATACCTAAACAACGTTAATTTTTGTTGACCACTCAGGGAACTACCTCATTTTCAGATATAATTGCGCTAAACTTTATAACTATAGTCGCAAAAGAGTTTTTCCTTCAGAAGATCCTGTAGCACTATCAATAAAACCGTTGAATATTGTACACCTGACAAATCAATACAATGTCCTGTTACTTTATCAATTTTCCAACTTTAATCTTACATGAATACCATGCTATCAAAGGGAAACTGAATCCATTTCCCAATATATTATTTCATACCTGCGCAATTGCATGTTCGATAAATAATCCCCATTTAAATTTTCAAAAATCATCTTTCATCATAGGTTTGATATTACTACAAGATAAAATTTTCTGTTTTATACAGCACTTTATAAATTCATTTTTTAATTCAAACCAAAAGCCTATAAACAATAGCGTTAACAAGCTTTTTTATTTGCATTATGCTACAAAATTAAAAAAAACAGGAAAAATTTTTCTTGTAAAAATAATTGGCAGACAAAAAATCCACGATCCTATTTCTTAAATATTACTTAAAATTTTTTTAATAAATTGATATATCGGGAAAAGTCGATATATTTGCACTATGGATCACATAGAAATATTTAAGGCACTATCAAACAAGTCGAGATTACAAATGCTCGAATGGTTAAAAGATCCTGAAATAAACTTCCCGGAACAATTGTCTGTCGGTTTTGAACACGGTGTTTGCGTAGGACAAATACAGGCCAAAGCAGGACTAACCCAATCAACGGTTTCAGAATATTTATCAATTTTACAACGCGCTGGATTTATAGAATCTACTCGTGTTGGACAATGGACCTATTACAAACGCAACGAAAAAGCATTTACAGCACTGAGTAAAATAATTGAATCTAATCTATAAAACAATATGAATACAAATAGCTTATTTACGCCCTTCAAATTGAAGACGCTAAATCTTAAAAATAGAATTGTAATGGCGCCGATGACGCGTTCTTTTTCTCCAAATGGAGTACCAACAGATGCCGTAGCTGCTTATTATCAAAAAAGAGCTGAAGGCGAAGTAGGTTTAATATTATCTGAAGGAACTGTTATTAATAGACCTTCTTCCTCCAATGATGCGAATGTACCTCACTTTTATGGTGACCAATCTTTGGCGGGATGGAAACAAGTGATTGAGGGCGTACACTCCGCTGGTGGCCAAATGGGACCACAAATATGGCACATGGGTATTATGGACAACCATCATTCCGGTTGGGTTCCACCAGTTCCATTTGAAGGACCATCAGGATTAAACAGACCGGGTTTTAGCAACGGTACTACGATGACAACAAATGATATCGAAAATACTATTATAGCTTTTGGAAAAGCTGCGGCTGATGCCAAAAGATTAGGTTTTGATTGTATTGAAATTCATGGCGCTCACGATTATCTGATTGATCAATTTTTCTGGGATGCCACAAATTTACGTACTGATAATTATGGTGGTAAAACCTTAGCAGAGCGTACTCGTTTTGCCGTAGCTGTAATTAAAGAAGTTAGAAAACAAGTAGGTGAAGATTTTGCCATAATCATGAGACTTTCTCAGTTCAAACCATCTGATTATAACTTCAAATTAGCAAAGACACCTCAAGAAATGGAAGCTTGGCTTAGCCCTTTAATTGATGCTGGTGTCGATGTTTTACATTGTTCACAACGCCGTTTTTGGGAACCAGAATTTGAAGACAATGACCTTAATTTTGCAGGTTGGGCAAAAAAAATAACTGGAAAACCAACTATTACAGTAGGCTCCATTGGACTTTCAGGAGATTTCTTCGGGGCATTTGCAGGCGAAAGTTCACAGCCAACACCTTTAGATGAATTAACAAGACGTTTAGACAGAGGTGATTTTGACCTTATAGCGGTAGGAAGACCACTTTTATCTGACCCGAATTGGGTTACAAAAATTAAAGCGGGAAAAAACGATCTACTAAAAGGTTTTAGCAAAGAAGCTTTGAATGAATTAGTTTTAGAATAAATTTACGATCCAAAATAATATTTATAAGAAAGTCTTCCAGTGATTTCAATAATCAAATAAATGTCTTCATTGGGTTCTAAATGACTAATTTCTGTAAATAAACACACACCATTTTACCAATTAATATAATGACAATAACTGAAAGAGAGAAATTTTAATAATTTCTCTCTTTTTTTATGCTTTACAAACTATTTAACAAGTACCCTAGCTTATTCTCTTTTAAACGTAGTGTTTTTTATATTTGAAATTCGTAATTTTATAAAATGAACAAAGTAGAAACAATTGAGGCCTTTTATCATCGAAATTATACCTTCATGCCTGACAACCTACACAAAGAAATCGGGCATTTTAATGTGTTCAAACTAGAACCTTTTACTGGTAATAGTACTAAACCAGTTCCTTATAAAAAAAGAGATTATTTCAAAATAACTTTATTAGTAGGCAAAAGTACTATTCAATATGCCGATAAAGCGATACAAATACAAAAACAGGCAGTAGTATTTTCTAATCCTCAAATTCCATATAGTTGGGAACATACGGATAAAATTCATCATGGATACTTTTGCATTTTTGATCAGGCTTTCTTCCATCAATATGGAAACCTCAACCAATATTCCCTTTTTCAACCGGACGGCAACCACGTTTTTGAAATCACTGATGAGCAATTAAAACTTTTAAGTGCAATCTATAAACGTATGTTTGAGGAAATCAATTCTGATTACATCCACAAACACGATGTCCTTAGAACCATTATTTTTGAAATCGTACACTTTGCTTTGAAAATGGCTCCTTCGGATAATGTAACTAAGCATCCGATTAATGCTGCCCAACGCATTTCTACCTTATTTTTAAAATTATTAGAACGTCAATTTCCTATTGATGATACACATCAAATATTAAGTTTCCGCTCTGCTTCTGATTATGCCGAAAAATTAAACATCCATGTCAATCATCTGAACAGGGCCATAAAAGAATCTACTGATAAAACGACTTCTCAAATTATTGCGGAACGTGTCGTGCAGGAAGCCAAGATTCTTTTAAAACAAACTGTTTGGTCAGTATCCGAAATTGCTTACGCTTTAGGTTTTACTGAAGTAACTCATTTTAATAATTTTTTCAAAAAACACGTCCAACTGAGTCCTATGAAGTTTAGAAATGTTTGATTTTCGTAACTTATAGTTTCTTTTTCGTTATTCTATTACCCTGTCCCACTCTATTTTTGTATTCTAAGTATCTACTTGAAATTGTAAGGATATGGAGTTGGCAGCAGTTTACAAACGATAAAAGAACTTTGTCCTAATAGTATAATACTCGATCGTTTTGTAATGGAGGGCGGAAAAGAAAAAGAGGGAAAACTTTTAACGATTCACATAAAAAAAGAAATGAAGCCGAAACTGGAGTAAAGAAATGGTTAGAGAAACTAAAAAAATGAACAACGTAGAAACCATAGCTGATTTTTATACTCAAAAATACGATTGGATGCCCGAAAATATCCTTAACGAAACAGGACATTTTAATGTATTCAAACTGGAGAATTACATAGGAAAACAAGCAAAACCAGTACCTTATAAACGTAGGGATTATTTTAAAATAACGTTGCTTATTGGCGAAAGCAAAATAGAATATGCCGATAAAGTAATCGAATTGACAAAACAAGCATTGGTATTTTCTAATCCTCAGATTCCATACAAATGGGAACACACTGACGGAATCCGGAGTGGCTTTTTTTGTGTATTTGACCAAGCCTTTTTTCATCAATATGGAAACCTGAACCAGTATTCTATTTTTCAACCTGAAGGCAATCACGTTTTTGAACTAAACGATGAACAAGTAAAACTATTGAATGACGTATACCTGCGGATGTTTGATGAAATCGATTCTGATTATATTCATAAATATGATGTCCTTCGAACGGTAGTAAGTGAGATTATTCATTTTGCAATGAAAATTCAACCTGTTTCACCGATGAACAAACAGCCGTTCAATGCTTCGCAAAGGATTTTAGCGCTGTTTTTAGAACTATTGGAAAGGCAGTTTCCTATTGACGATGCCCATCAAAGTGTAAACCTGAAATCGGCTTCTGATTTTGCCGAAAAATTGAATGTACACGTGAATCATTTAAATCGTGCCATCAAAAAAACTACCGATAAAACTACGTCAAAAATTATTGCTGAACGGGTATTGCAGGAAGCAAAAACACTTTTGAAACAAACCTCGTGGTCGGTATCCGAAGTTGCTTTTGCATTGGGTTTTAATGAATTAACCCACTTTAATAATTTCTTTAAAAAACACGTTCAAATAAGTCCCGTCAAATATAGGAATGTTTAATTTTCATACAAACAATATATTTTTTATTACACTAATAATCAAACTATTTACTAAATTTATTTTTTATAAACTAACCGAACAAACTATAACCTATAAACACTTTTTTTTAATAAAACACTTTAAAAATGAACGCAACAACAAATGTGAAAGCTTACGGTACAGTAGCTGCCGATGCTCCTTTAAAACAAATGGATATTCCACGCAGAAATGCTACTGCAAAAGACATTGAAATCGAAATTTTGTTTTGTGGTGTTTGTCACTCGGACTTACACACGGCAAAAAATGATTGGAAAAACACCATTTATCCTGCAATTCCCGGACATGAAATTGTTGGAAAAGTGATCAAAGTAGGAAATGAAGTTACTAAACTAAAAGTAGGCGATTTTGCTGCTGTAGGTTGTTTAGTAGATTCTTGTAAGACCTGCGATAATTGCAAGCAAGATTTGGAACAATACTGCTCTAACGGTTGGGTTGGTACCTATAATGGAGAAGACAAGCATTTAGGCGGAATGACTTTTGGGGGTTATTCTGAAAAAATTGTGGTTGACGAAGCCTACGTTTTGAAAGTACCTGCTAATCTTGATTTGGCTGCTACAGCTCCTTTATTATGTGCTGGAATAACCACTTGGTCACCACTTCGCCATTGGAAAGTTGGAAAAGGCAGTAAAGTTGCCGTTGTAGGTTTAGGAGGACTAGGACACATGGCCATAAAACTAGCCAAAGGTTTGGGTGCCGAAGTAACACTTTTCTCCAGAACACCAGACAAAGAAAAAGACGCATTAGAATTAGGCGCAGATGCTGTTGTTATTTCAACTGATGAAAATCACATGAATTCAGTAAATGGGAAATTCGATTTAATCATTGATACCGTTCCTTATGTTCATGATGTAAATCCGTATGTAGGAACTTTAAACACTAATGGAACTTTGGTTTTAGTAGGTTATTTGGGTGGTTTGGAACCAATTTTGAATACTGTTCCAATGATTATGGGAAGAAAATCCGTAGCCGGTTCTTTAATTGGCGGAATTGCAGAAACTCAGGAAATGCTTGATTTTTGTGGGGAACATAATATTGTATCCGAAATCGAAATAATCAAAATCCAGGATATCAATGAAGCCTACGAAAGAATGCTAAAAAGCGATGTTCGCTATCGTTTTGTAATTGATATGGCTTCGCTAAAAAGCTAAAATAAAATACTTTTAGCAATATGCTACAGTAAGAATTGTAAGAAGAACGATGGTACTAATTAGTATTATCGTTCTTTTTTATTTTAAAAATAATACGCCTGTCCATTAAACGGATCCTGATTATTTTTTTTCTATAATCGACAAAGAGATTAAGAGATTTAAAAGTCAATATTATCAAAAAAATCTAAAAAAAATACTGAATGTCGCGAATGCCGCTTAATATCTTTATTTTTTTGTTTAAAAAAAAGCTAAACCTCATTGTTAAAACAGAACAAAGCCAGCATCTCTTAACCTCACTGTTTAAAAATCATACTGTTTTCTTTATTAAATTAAATATTTAGAAGTCGTTACAAAGTGGTTCTCTGAGTTTTTAATTAAGAGATTGAACTATTTTTTTGGTATAAGTAACGGACAGTAATAAAAATAATATAAAAACATATCTTTTTATTTGGTTTAAAACCAACGTTTTTTCAAATTTTGAATTGTTTGATTTTAGTAATATATTGTTTGAATTGTATAAATTTTAAATTATTAAATTCATTAACTTGCAATAACAGAAGCGTTGATTTTCATTTACTTAAAAAAAATAATATTATATGGCATTAATTAATCTTAAAATCAATAGTAAGGAGTATTCAATAGATGTAGACCCTCAAATGCCACTTCTTTGGGCAATCAGAGATTTTGTTGGCTTAAAAGGGACGAAATACGGTTGTGGTATAGCGCAATGTGGTGCCTGCACGGTTCATTTAAACGGTCAGCCAGTTCGCTCCTGCTCCCTGCCTGTTGCAGCGGTTGCAAATAAAAACATAACGACCATAGAAGGATTATCAGAAGACAATTCGCATCCGGTTCAAAAAGCTTGGATAGAAGAACAAGTCCCTCAATGTGGGTATTGTCAATCGGGTCAAATCATGGCTGCCGTAGCATTATTATCCAAAAATGCTTCTCCTAATGATGCCGATATTGATGCCGCAATGCAAGGGCATATTTGTAGATGTGGAACGTATCCGCGCATCAAACGCGCTATCAAGAAAGCATCCGAAAACAAGCCATAAAAAGAGTGCTAAAATAACCTATTCTTATATTTTATATGGACATAGATACTATATCAAGAAGAAAATTCTTAAAACTATCTGGTTTAACAGGAGTTGCTCTTACTTTAGGGTATTATTTGCCTGTGGATGCCAAAGAACCTAAATTAATCACTGCCTTTGATGCTGAGAATCTTGGAATTGAGCTTAATTCATGGATATTTATTGATGTTTCAGGTAAAGTAACACTCTATAGCCATAAAGCCGAAATGGGACAAGGAGTCTATCAATCCATTCCTCAAATAATCGCCGAAGAACTTCATGTTGATCTTGATAAAGTAAATATAGTTTTCGCTCCAGGCAATAATGTGAAGTATGGAAGTCAGATTACAGGAGGTAGTTCTAGTATTAGAGGATCCTATAAGAACCTTTTGAATCTTAGTGCCACTGCTCGAGTAATGTTAATAAAAGCAGCCAGTAATAAATGGAATGTTTCTGAATTGGAATGTTATGCTGAAGATGGTCGTGTAATTCACAAACCAAGTGGTAAAAAATTACATTATGGTGAATTAGTCTTGGAAGCATCAAAACTTGATATTCCGAAAAATGTTGTTTTAAAGAACAAATCCGAATATAAATTAATTAGAAAACCACTTCAAAGACAAGATACGCCTTTGAAAACAAATGGCACAGCCGTTTTTGGCATCGATAAAATGATTCCGGGAATGCTATATGCCATGGTGGAACGAAATCCCAGACTTCGTGGAAAGGTAAAGAGTTTTGACGCTACTGAAACGCTTAAAATTCCGGGAGTAAAACAGGTTTTTGTAGTTCGCATGGGCGTTTTTAATACGTTCAGAGAAGGTGTAGCGGTTGTGGCTGATTCTGTTTGGGCTGCTATGAAAGGGAAAAAAGCCTTAAAAGTGGACTGGGACGATACCGGATTTGAGCATTTGAATACAGAGGATATTTATCGTCGGATGGAAGAAGCGCTTGAAAAAGACGAGGGACTTTCTTTTATTTCAAAAGGAGATCCAAACGCCATTATAAAATCTGCAGTAAAGAAAATTGATGTTGTATATACAACACCGTATCAATCGCACAGTTGTATGGAACCACTGAATTGTATTGCACATTATCAAAAAGATAAAATAGAAATATGGGGACCAATACAAGCACCGGAATGGGTTCAAGATTACATCAGTAAAGAGTTAGGAATTGCCAGAGAAAAAGTCATTGTGAATATGACTTTCCTTGGAGGCGGATTTGGTAGAAAAGCCTTTATGGATTACCCTCATGAAGCCACGATGATTTCTAAAGAAATAAATGCGCCGGTTCAGATTATCTGGTCCAGAGAAGACGATGCCACGCAAGGTCCTTATAGACCTGGCATTTCATACCGTTGTCAAGGCGTAGTTGCAAATAGTGAAATAAGTGCTTTCAAAGTATCTATTGCAGGGCAGAACAATAGTCACTGGAGGGGCGGAGCAAAAGATATTCCCAACAGAAGTGCTACGGAAGGGTTTTTAAAACCATACGTAGACAACATCCAGAATTTAAGTATTGTTGATATTCCTTTTGAAACACCAATTCCCACAATGTGGTGGCGTTCCGTATATGCTTCTACCAATGGTTTTGCGTATGAAAGTTTCATGGATGAGTTGGCCGCTGAATCAGCGGAAGACCCAATAACTTTTAGAAGAACCTATCTTAAAGACGAGAGAAGTCGGGAATTACTGGATAAACTGGAAGAGGTTTCCGGATGGAAAAACAGAAGCAAAGGATATGGTGTCGCTGTAACGGAATGTTTTGGCAGTACCGTGGGACAAATTGTGAAAGTTTCCAGAAACGCAGAAAATCAAATTCAAATCGATCAAGTTTGGGCGGTAATTGATTGTGGATGGTATGTAAATCCAGATATAATTAAAGCGCAAGTAGAAGGCAGTATTGTAATGGCATTGGGCGCTGCAACGATTCATGAAATCACCTTCAAAGATGGAAAAACGGTTCAAAATAATTTCAATACGTATAAAATGCCCCGCATATCAGATATTCCACCAATAGAAGTGCACATCATGGAAAATGATGCAGATGCCGGGGGTGTTGGAGAACCTGGATTACCTCCATTTGCTCCAGCTTTAACAAATGCAATATTTGATTTGACAGGAAAGCGTATTAGAAAGCTTCCTTTCGAATTAGCAAAAGTTTAATTTTAAAAAATAATAACAAATGAAAATAATTTTTTCAATAGCAGTCCTTTTCATATTGGCGTTTACGCTGCAATCATTCAATCAGAATTTTGATTTGAAAGCAAGTATTGTTCGCGGTAAAACGATCTATAATACACAATGTGCATCCTGCCACATGGAAGAAGGCAATGGTATAGAAGGTGTTTTTCCAACATTAGTAAAATCGGATTATTTTGCAGATAAAAATCGATTGATAAAAGTTGTCACAACTGGATTACGTGGACCAATAGTAGTTAACAGTGTAAACTATGATGGACAAATGCCCGCTACTGATTTAACTGATGAACAAGTGGCTGATGTTTTAAATTATGTCAGAAATTCATGGGGGAATGAAGCTAAGGCCGTTTTGCCAAGTGAAATACAACAAGCTAAAAAAGCGGTTTCTAAAGATTATCACGCCTATTAGTTTAATATATTTTAAACCGTTGGGTTTAATTTTTTAACCACATAGAAACATAGATTTTAAAATTTTGGAAGGCATTTCACTTTTTTAGAGAAATTCATAGGCTATGTGAACCCTAGAATTGGGCTATCTAGCTCTTTTTTTCTATGTTTCTATGTGGTTCAGTTTTTTTATTTTAACATTAATTGAATTTTTTATTAATTACATCCAACGGGTTATATTTTAATTCGTTGCATAACAGAATTATAAATTCTAAATACTAACTAAATGGTATCAAGACGTCAATTTATTAAAAATACAGGTAAAGTAAGTTTTGCATTGTGGTTAGGAGCTACTTCTAATGGTTTTGCAAACGCAGCTTTTATTACAGATGCTCCCAGTAATTTTACTCCTTTTATAAAGATCGAGAAAAGTGGAAAAATAACAATTTTCAATACTAAACCTGAAATGGGTCAAGGTACTTTTCAATCTGTTCCAGCTCTTATAGCCGAAGAATTAGAAGTTTCGCTTGATGCAATAACCATTGTTCAAACTAGTGGCGAGAAACAATTTGGCGGTGGTCAATCTGCTGGAGGAAGTTCTTCCATCAGAGGAAATTATGATGCGTATAGAAAAATTGGCGCTGCCGCAAAAGAGATGCTGATTAAAGCAGCCAGTATTAAATGGGGAATTGGAATTGAGTCTTGTTATGCCGAAAATGGAAGTGTACATTCCAAGTTATCCAAGGAACATCTTTCTTATGGCGAGTTAATCGAAGAAGCTTCTAAATTAGAAATCCCTAAAGAACCGAAACTTAAAAACAAAAGTGATTTTAAGATCCTCGGAAAATCCATTCAACGACCAGATATACCTTTAAAAGTTTCTGGAAAAGCGGAGTTTGGAATCGATGTAGAATTACCTAACATGGTTTATGCTACAGTAGTTCGTTCCCCTGTAATTGGTGGTACTTTAAAAAGTTTTGACGCTGATGCAACTTTAAAAATTCCCGGAGTCATCAAAGTTGTGGAAGCCAAAAGAACGGTTGGGAAATATCAATATTCCGGAGTGGCAGTTATTGCTAAATCGTACTGGTCTGCCCTTCAAGGCAGGAAAGTATTAAAAGTGGAATGGGATACAAATGGGTATGAAAATTTCAATTTATCCGAGTATGAGGATAAGTTGCGAAACCTTTCTAAAGAAGCCGGTGTAGTGGATAAGAATATAGGAAATGTAGAAAGCGTTAAAACGGAACCTGAAAATTCTGTTGAATCCTTTTACGAAACTCCTATGGTGGCTCACCATACTCTTGAACCGATGAATTGTGTAGCACAGGTAAAGGGTGAAAAGGTAGATATATGGACCTCTACTCAGGTTCCTAGCGCTATTACCGGTTCAGGACCAAATGACCTTCATAGCCAAATTGGCATAAAACCAGAGAATATTACCTTGCATTCCAAATTTATTGGCGGCGGATTTGGAAGAAGATTGTATACGGATTATGTCATTGAAGCCGTAAATATTGCAAAGCAAATAGAGCAACCGGTAAAAGTAATTTGGTCTCGAGAAGATACCACACAACATAGTGCGTTACGCCCTATGACTTTCTCACAGTTGAAAGGTGGTTTCTCAAAAGAAGGGGAATTAATTAGCTTTCAACATAAAGTGATAAGCCCTTCTTATTTTGATTCGGTAGGTTCAAATTTCGATAAAGCAAAAGTCGATGCGATCATGGTGGAAGGAATTGGAGAACAAGCTTATCAAATTCCAAATATTAAAACGTCGTATGTGTATGCTGATTTTCATATTCCTGTGGCTGCATGGAGATCGGTAACCAGTTCAACAGTCGCTTTTGCCCACGAATGTTTTATTGATGAATTAGCGCATAAAGTCAAAAAAGACCCTTTGGAATTTAGATTGCAAATGCTAAACAAAGATTCCGATACCAAAAGAGTTTTATTGAAATTAAAAGAAGTTTCCAGTTGGGACAAACCATTGCCAAAAGGAAAAGGACGAGGTGTTGCGCAATGGGAATTTTTTGCGGGATTGTGTGCCCATGTAGTCGAAATATCTGTTACAAAAGACAATACTATAAAAATTGACAAAGTGTATGCAGTAATTGACTTGGGAGAAGTCGTAAACCCTGATAATGTAAAAAATCAAATCGAAGGATCTATCGTAATGGCTTTGACTGCTGCTATAAAAACAGGAATTACCATTGAGAACGGGAAAATAAAGCAAAGTAATTTTAACGATAATCCAATGATACGAATTCATGAAACACCCGAAATTGAAGTACACATTCTTGCAGATGGCGGAAAAATAAAAGGTGTGGGTGAACCCGGCTTACCTCCTTTTGCACCAGCATTAGCAAATGCAATATTTTCAATTACCGGAAAACGCATAAAAAAGATGCCTTTTGATCTTAAATTATCCTAAATATTTATTTATAATTCCATTAATTTTCACATGAAAGAACTTCAAGAAATTATTAAAAAATATGACGTTGCCAGTCAGAAAAATATAAAATCAGCTCTAGTAACCGTAGTTCATTTAGATGGTTCTTCCTACAGAAGACCCGGAGCAAGAATGTTAGTGAATGACGATGGAAGAATTACCGGTGCCATAAGTGGCGGTTGTTTAGAAGGTGATGCGTTAAAAAAAGCCTTATTTGCTATTTCTGAGCAAAAAAACACACTTTTTACTTATGATACTTCAAAAGAAGATGACTCAGAAATGGGAATTCACTTAGGATGTGAAGGTCTTATACAAGTATTGTTCGAAAGCATCGATTCTGAAAAAGAAGAAAACCCAATACAATTGCTGAGTAAAGCATTAGCCGTTCGTCAAAAAGCGGTTCTGGTTACTTTATTTGATTTGAATAAAAATCAAAATGTTCAGCATGGTACTTGTTTACTTTTAGAAGAAAATGGCACACTTTCCGGTAAAATACCGCTACAACAATTTGAAGATGCGGTTTTAAAAGACACAGCGGATGTCATGCAAAACGGCGAATCCGTTTTCAAACAATATAAATCAGGTGACCTATCAGTAACCGCTTTTTTTGAATTCTTACATCCGCCTGTGTCGCTTGTGGTATTAGGAGCAGGAAACGATGCCATTCCGCTGATGAAGTTTGCAGATGTCTTGGGATGGGATTTTAGAATTGTAGACCGAAGAGATACCCATGCTAACAAAGAAAGATATCCTACAGCTTCACAGATTTTAGTGGCTAATCCAGATGTTGCTTTACAGCATCTTACGTATGATAATCGTACTTTTTTTGTTTTAGTAACGCACAGTTACAAATGTGATTATTATATGTTAAAATCATTATGTGCAGCTGCTGTTCCTTACATAGGTATTTTGGGACCTAAAAAGAAGTTGCATCGCATGCTGGAAGAAATACAACATAATGAAGGCATCCATTTAAATGAGGATAAAGTGGCCACAATTTATGGTCCAACAGGTTTAGATATTGGAGCAGAAACTCCCGAAGAAATTGCACTTAGCATCATAGCGGAAATTCAAGCCGTATTGACTGGAAAAATGGGTGGCATGCTAAAAACGAAAAATGAAGTCATACATTCCAGAGACTCATTAGACATTCAAATAGAAGATATCAAAATTTATAATGCATCATAATATAAAACAATGTGGCATAATTATTTTGGCAGCAGGTTCAAGCAGTCGCATGGGGAAACCCAAACAATTACTCGAATTTGATGGTATGACACTTTTAACACGGGTCTCAAAAATGGCTTGTCAATCAAAATTATATCCTGTAATTGCTGTTCTGGGTGCCAATGCTGATATGATTCAAGCTCATCTCGATGTTCCGGGACTTGATATCGTACTTAATGAAAACTGGAAACAAGGCATGGCCAGCTCTTTAAGAAAAGGGCTTCAGGCCATGAATGAAATGCATCTTCATGTTGATGCTGTAATAATACTCGTTGGGGATCAACCATACATAAACAATCAGCATATAGAACAACTGATTGATGCTCAAAAAAAATACGGATTACCCATTTCTGCCTGTTCCTACGCAGGAATTATGGGAACTCCTGCCCTTTTTTACAAAACGATTTTTCCAGAACTGATGTTGCTTGAAGGAGATATTGGTGCGAAAAAAATCATCGAAAAAAGAAAACAGGATGTAGCTACAGTATTTTTCGATAAAGGAGTTATTGATATTGATACTGAAGAAGATTATGAAAAATTACGCAACGAAAAAAAACAAATATGCTAGTCGATACATTCAATAGAAACCATGATTACCTGCGCATTTCGCTGACCGATAAATGCGATCTTCGTTGTTTTTATTGTATGCCTGACGAAGATTATGAATTTACTCCTAACAGTCATTTGATGCAGGCCGATGAAATAGATGCAATTGTAAAAATATTTGTTGACCAAGGGGTTAAAAAAATACGATTAACAGGCGGAGAACCTTTGGTTAGAAAGGACGCAGCTGCTATCCTACAACGATTATCAAAATTTGACATCAATCTCACCATGACAACTAATGGTACCCGATTGCATCATTTTGTTGAGGTCATTAAAGAATCTGGTATTCGTTCCTTGAATATCAGTTTAGATACGTTGAAAAAGGACCGTTTTAAGGCAATGACGCGACGCGATGTACATGACAGAGTGATGAGTAATATTGAGTTAATGATTTCGATTGGGATTTATGTTAAAGTCAATATAGTTTTGATTAAAGGAACCAATGATGATGAAATCAATGACTTTATTCGTTGGACTAAAGACAAACCGATACAGGTTCGTTTCATTGAATTTATGCCGTTTGACGGGAATCGATGGAATAGCGAAAAAGTGGTGAAATTACAAGAAATCCTTGAAATCGTTTCTAATGAATTCGATTTAATACCATTAGAACGAAAACAACATGAGACTGCCAAGAAATTTATGATTCCGGGGCATAAAGGAACATTTGCTGTTATTAGCACAATGAGTGCACCGTTTTGCGGAGATTGCAATCGAGTGCGTTTGACCGCAGATGGCAAAATGAAAAATTGTCTTTTTTCACAGTCAGAAACAGATTTATTGTTGCCTTTTAGAAACGGAGAAGATATTCTACCTTTAATTCACCAAAATATAAGCACAAAAAAAGAAGCTTTAGGAGGTCAATTCACCACTGCATTAGAAAAAATTAAAACTTCTCAATTACAAAACAGAAGTATGATTAGTATTGGAGGATAATTGATTTTATTTGCATCTTACACCTATTAAAATATAGTATAAATGGAAACAATGATTTCGGTACATAGCGCTTTGGAGTTAATAACGAAGCACGTTAAAGCACTTCCAATTGTAGTAATGCAATTAGAAAAGGCAAACGGATTGGTTTTGGCTGATGACATTTACGCTCCAGAAAATGTACCTGCATTTCCTCAGTCTAGTATGGATGGATATGCTTTTGCCTTTGACGATAATCGTTCGGATTATAAATTAGTGGGAGAAATTGCTGCTGGCAGTAAACAAACTTTTGAATTAAAGCCGGGCGAAGCTGTCCGGATTTTTACCGGAGCGGCCGTTCCGTTAGCAGCTGATACGGTTTTAATGCAAGAAAAAGCATTCGTAGTATCAGATAAACTAACTGTAAATGATGAAAATCTAAATAAAGGAACTAACCTCAGAAGTATTGGTTCTGAAATAAAAAAAGGAACAAAAGCACTTGAAAAAGGAACCGTTTTAAGACCGACAACTATAGGTTTTCTGGCGAGTATGGGCATTGCTAAAGTCAAAGTACATCCTAATCCCAGCGTTGGGATTTTAGTCACTGGTAATGAATTGCGATTACCTGGAGAAGATTTAGAATATGGTCAAGTATTTGAATCCAACTCATTTACCTTGTTATCCGCATTAAATCAAATGAATATTAACAACATAACTATTTACAGATCCGGGGACAATCTGAATCAATTACAGACTCTTTTATCACAAATATTGGAAGTAAATGATCTCGTTTTAATTTCGGGTGGCGTAAGTGTTGGAGATTATGATTTCACCATGGATGCATTGGAGAAATGTGCTGTAAATACCATTTTTCATAAGATAAAACAGAAGCCCGGTAAACCATTATTATTTGGAATAAAAGCAGAAAAAGTTATTTTTGGTCTTCCTGGAAATCCAGCATCTGTATTAACCTGTTTTTATGAATATGTGCTTCCCGCCATTGGAATTATGACCGAACGCAATGTTACATTGCAAACCAAAAAAATGACTCTTAAACAAGAATATCAAAAACAGGCAGGAATGACCCATTTTTTAAAAGCGTCGCATGATAATGATTTGGTTTATCTTGAAACTGGTCAAGAATCTTATAAACTTTCATCGTTTGCTAACGCTAATTGTCTGGCAGTAATTCCAGAAAACGCATTAAAAATTGAATCAGGTCAGGAAATAGAAGTACATTTATTTCCTTTTTAAAATTACAAAATGACATTATCCGTTTACTTTTTTTTAGTATTGTTTGTTATAGCATTTTTATACGCAGCTGTGGGTCATGGTGGAGCAAGCGGTTATTTAGCACTAATGGCTATTTTTAGTTTTGATCCAAATTTTATGAAACCTACCGCTTTGATATTGAACTTGTTTGTATCGCTGGTTTCGTTTACGTTGTTTTTTCGAGAAGGGCATTTCAAATGGAAACTATTTCTCCCCTTTGCCCTTGCCTCTATTCCTTTTTCCTTTTTGGGGGGAATGATATCAATAGACGGAGATATTTATAAAAAAGTGTTGGGATTAATTCTATTAATACCAGTTATAAAATTTTTTGTATATCCTAATACAAATGATTCAGAATTAAAAAAAAACACGCTTGGTTTGACAATTCTTATCGGAGCCAGTATAGGATTTCTTTCTGGTCTTATTGGTATCGGAGGGGGAATACTTCTTTCTCCAATACTTTTAATGTTGCATTGGTCAAACCAAAAACAAACTGCGGCCATTAGCGCATTGTTCATTTTTGTAAATTCAGCATCCGGTTTAGCGGGACAAGTATCTAAGGGTGTCAAATTTGAAAACGATATGCTCACTTTTGTTGCTATCGCTTTGATTGGCGGGTTGCTGGGTGCTTGGTTAGGTGCAAAAAAGTTCAATCAGTCAGTCCTTAAATATATTTTAGCAACAGCTTTATTAGTGGCTTCCATCAAATTATTACTCACCTGATTAATTTTACTTTATGAAAATAGAAGTGCTTTTTTTTGGACAATTAACGGATAGTACCGGTTGCTCAAAATTAGTGATTGATTATGTCGACACTACTGACAACTTAAAAAAAATAATACTAGAGAAATTCCCGGCTTTATCATCCTCTAAATTTGCAATAGCAGTAAATAATCAAATGATAACAGGCAATATTTCAATAGCAAAAAACAGTAGCATCGCCTTTATGCCTCCATTTTCTGGGGGTTAAAATAATAGTATATGAAACATTTACAAGAACGATATCAACGCCAACTCCTACTAAATGAATTTGGAATTGAAGCACAAGAAAAACTTTCAAACGCTAAAGTATTGGTTATTGGAGCGGGTGGTTTAGGCTGCCCTATTTTACAATATTTAGCTGCTGCAGGTGTTGGTCATATTGGGATTGCGGATGATGATATCGTAAGTTACTCCAATTTGAACCGACAGATTTTATTTGGTCAACAAGATGTGGGACGCTTCAAAGTGGATATTGCCAGAGAAAAACTTCTTTTGATCAATGATACAATTGCTATTAAAACCTGGAAACTGCGCTGGTCGCAAAAGGACTGTATCAATCATTTCAAAGATTATGATATTATTGTTGATGCTACAGATAATTTTGCCAGTAGGTATTTGATAAATGACGCTTGTGTATTATTTGGAAAGCCATTAGTATTTGGAGCAGTTTCAAAATTTGAGGGACAGGTGGCTGTATTTAATGTTCCAATAAATGAAAAGGAAAAAACAGTCAATTACAGAGATTTATTTCCTGAACCGCCAAACAATAATGAAGTTTTAAATTGTTCCGAAGCTGGAGTTTTGGGAGTCTTACCCGGTATGATTGGAGTTTTACAGGCAACCGAAGTGATTAAACTTCTAACAGGCATTGGAAAACCATTAACAAATAGAATCCTGACATATAACGCATTAAATCAGGATTTTTTTACCATGTATTTGACTCCAAATCCCGAAGCTTACAACTCTATTCCTGCTTCTATTGAAGCATTTGAAAATACGGATTATGAATGGTTGTGCAACTATAGCCCAATCAACGTTACAGAAATTGAAACGGAAAAATGGCTGAAAATTAGAGAAAACACTATTTTAGTTGATGTACGGGAACTTATAGAAAAGCCCCGTTTAGATTGCTATCCGCATTTATCGATCCCTTTGGCAACACTACCTTCTAATTTGGATAATTTATCAAATAAAGAGATTGTATTTGTTTGTCAGTCTGGAAAGAGAAGTTTAAAAGCCGCATCATTATATTTGTCATTCCTGCCAAATGCAAAAGTATATTCACTCGCAGGTGGAGTTAATGAACTGGTAAAAAACAAATTAATTTAATTTTATGGAACATAAAAAGGAGAAAAATATTTTTGTTGATGGAGCAATACCTGCTTCATTTATTAGTGATAGTATTGTAAAACATGCTACCAAAACCACAATTGGTGGTCACAGTATATTTTTAGGACAAGTAAGAGCAGATGAAATAAACGGTAAAAAGGTAGCTGCAATTGAATATACAAGTCATACAGAAATGGCACTTGAAAAAATGACTGAAATCAGAGAAGCCATTTTTTCGAAATATCCATTAACATGTATGCATATATACCATAGCATTGGGACTGTAAAAGCTGGCGAAATTTGTCTTTTTGTATTCACTTCATCGGCACATAGAAAACCCGCAATAGACGCTTGTGCTGAATGTGTTGAACGCATCAAAGCAGAACTGCCAATATGGGGCAAAGAACTGTTTGAAGGCGATTCCTATCAGTGGAAGGTAAATTCTTTATAATTTATATCATTAGCAATCTAGTCTGATAAAAGCCATTGCAATAGTTGTTTTATTATCCAATGATTATTTACATCACGACCTGCTTTAAATTATATATTTTGTAGTTTTACCCGTCTCTATTAGAACCTTCATGAAACTTAAACAGATTAACATTCCCCCTTTACCTGCCGTACTTTTAGCAATAATAAGCGTGCAATCTGGGGCAGCTATCGCGAAAGGTCTTTTTCCTGCTATTGGCGCTGCCGGAACGGCTTCTTTGAGAATTGGCATCTCCGCATTGCTATTATTGGCCGTTTATAGACCAAACGTAAAAAAAATAACTGTTAACCAATGGAAATTGGTAATCCCTTACGGTTTATCATTGGGAGCTATGAATTTAATTTTTTATCTTTCCATTGAAAGAATTCCAATTGGACTTGCTGTTACGCTGGAATTTATAGGGCCATTATTAGTCGCTGTTTTTGGTTCAAAACGCATAATAGATTTTTTTTGGGTACTTCTTGCTGCAACTGGAATTGTTTTGATTGCTCCATGGTCAAATAATGGATTAGACCTCTTAGGCGTACTTTTTGCACTATTAGCAGGAAGTTTATGGGCGGCTTACATAGTATTAGGAGGTAAAATTTCAAAAATAATGAAAGGTGGAGATGCTGTTACCATAGGAATGCTATTTGCTTCTATATTAATTGTCCCTTTTGGAATTTTAGGAAATGGATTAAGCAACCTTACGCCTCAACTTTTAGGTTTAGGTTTTGCTCTTGCATTATTATCAAGTGCAATTCCTTTTACATTGGAGATGAAAGCGCTCGGACAACTTCCTGCACGTACTTTCAGTATTTTAATGAGTTTAGAACCTGCTGCTGCATCAATTTGTGCTTTTATTTTTTTACAAGAATACCTTACTTTTAATGAAATTTTAGCGGTTTTTTTTGTAATAATCGCTTCAGCCGGATCCACAATTACATCAAAAACACAAGAACATTAACTTTTGTAGCCTAATTTACTGAATACTGCCGATGATTTAATTTAAGAAAAATCTAAATGTTTTAATTTTCCACCGCAACAAATAATATGTAATCAGGTGCTTTTATTTGGTTTAAACAAATAAAATAAAGACCTTTTTGATGACCAATGTTTTGTGACAATATAAAAATAGCTACTTACCATTTAAGCAGCTGGAACTATAGAAATCTTCATTGGTACTGCAGTATCAGAAAAAATTAATGGTGACAAACTGAGACCAGCACTTCATTGGTTTGTTTTGGAGACGGTGCGCTATACTATCACCAAAGCCCTTTTTCTAAAATAAAACTTTACTACAAAAAGTCTAGTCTAAATTGAATTTTGAAAGTCACTTTTTGATTCCATATTCATTTATTTTTAATACTAAAACGGATTGAATTTTTAGTTTCAATTGCGTTTAAAATAAAAATTAAAATATTCATTTAAGAAGAAAAACATAGCTAAGTGATAGGTGAAATTTAATGAAGTATTTTATTAAAACTCTAAATTTATTTGCTAAAGGTTTCAAAGATTAGCACTGATTAATTCGTCAAGTTACTTTAAAAATCTTTTTTAATCCTTCCCATCTGTTGCAAAAAAATCTTTTTAAATAGTGCTACATTATATCTTTTATGCTACTTATCTGTCTATTTTGAAAATAATTAATTAAAAAAATATTTTATTTAAACATCTCATTAACAGTACTATATATGCTTTAATACTTGTGAAATCTTTTTTTAACAGCATGTTAAAAGCAACCTTTCATTCTCTTTTACATCCTTAGAGCAACAAATAAATTTAATAATTATGAAAAATTTCAGATTACAAGCAGCAGTCATTGTACTATTAATTTCAACAGCTTTCGCATCATGCAGCGATGATGACAACACACCAAATACGGTGACCAAAAGTTCATTGGTAACAAATGTTGAAGGCGCTGTAACCGGTGACATTAATGTTGAAGTGCCGCTAACTGTGACTTTTTCAGTGGACAATAATTGTGGTTCTTATAACAATTTTATTGAAACTACTGAAGCGAACACAAAAACGATTGAAGTAGAATCAAAGTATGAAGGAACAGATTGTGGAACGACTCCAACAAGCAAAACTGTAGTTTACAAGTTTAAATCGACTACTGTGGGAACTTACAATTTAAAATTCAAAAAAACGGCTACTGAGTTTGTAACACACACTATAGTTATTGATTAGTTTTTTTAGTTTGGTTAATTAATGATATAAACACCAGTTAATAGCTGGTGTTTTTTATTTTTTAAAAGTAATGATGCGTTTCAATTCCCAGAAAACTCAAAATTATATTTTAAAAAATTTACAATTACAGAAGCTATTTTTGTTGTGTAACATTTGTCACCATCAACCTTAAATTGATGCTATATCTTTATATTATAATTTATTACCAAAAAAGTAAGAATATGAAAATAGAGCAAATATATACAGAATGCTTAGCTCAAGGTGCTTATTATATTACTCCAAATAAACAAGCTGTCATTATTGATCCGCTTAGTGAAACAGAACCTTACATGAAAAGATTGGAAAAAGACGGTATGAAACTGAAATATTGAAGAAAGTTTGATTTTTCATTCTTACAGAGGTTTTTAATATGCCTCGATAACAATTAGAAGGTTTTGACGTGCTACTATTGTATGTACACAAATTCAAACTGGTTGAAAATTAAGGCTATAAAAGTTGTATTTTCAATAAAACGAATTTGAGTATAATCAATTTTATACTCAATTTTAATTTTTAAAACACCTTTATTTTAGTCCAAATGATAAAATTTCATTATCAAATAATTTAGGAGTAAATACAATAATGTCCCTACCACAGCAAGTGTAATGACACAGCTAATCAAGTTGAGTACAATATTAGGTATAAATTTCAATCGAGAATGTGTAATGAAAGGTTCCCGATGCAACCTTTCATGAATATTTTCCTTTACTATTTTGATTTTCTTTTTGATAGCTCTCGAGTTTTAAAGACAATAGTGATAAATGATTTCCTATTTTGAATACTCTAAATTACGTATTATTATTAAGATAAAGAAGTTACACAAGTAAAAAGAGCATTTCGGATTGAAATGCTCTTTTCAGTTTATCATTATTATTAAATAGCTTCGATGTGTTTTAAGTATTTATGTACTTGAATTACCAATTTATATTCCTTTAATGTTGCCTTTATTTTTTAAGAAAATTACTTCAATTATTTTACTAGTCATTTCAGCCTCTAATTTTAGTCGGTTTGATAAAATTTCAATCACGTTTTTTTCTTCTTTTTCCAATGTTCCGTCAGCAAGTAAGACTTCTAATGCAAGCGCAAATACTGTTTCTTTATCTTCTTCGTTAATCAGTTCACAACAAGCAGAAATGTATTTTAATTGTCCCAGTTCTATTCTTAAATTGAATGATTTTGCATAAAGAGGAGCAATATCAATTCCAATAAATTTCTGTTTCGAATGCAATACTCGGGATAACGATGCTGTTTCCGAATCCGTAATTTGATTATCCGCAGAAATACAAGAATATAAAATACCAACCCAAGCTTCAAACTCAGAGGTTACAGGATTTTGATCCGTATTATTTTTATCTTCAAATGAACTCATGTTTTTTTTGTTAAAGTTACTCCTAACCATTTCAAGGATTACAGGATTTAGTACTAAATTATGATTTATTTCTTAATTATCAATAAACTTCTCAATTCTAGCCCAATATTCCATTACAGTTTTATAACTATCATAGAAAAAACAATAAAAATCTGGAGTATGATTCTCAATAATTTGCCAACTTAATATTTACGAATTACACCTATGTTATTAGAAAACAGATATTTAAAAATTATTAATGAATTTATGCATCTAATACCACTAGTGACTATAGTTTTTATCTATTAAAAATACAATTAGGTGAGGATAGTTTTTGGTAAATTCGCTTACAGTAAATAAAAAATCAATCATAATATGGAAAATAACACAAACACAGGAACAACGTCCTATAATGTGAACAGTGAAAGTAAATGCCCGTTCAATCATGGAGCTAGTGCTGGTACTCCTGCAAAGCAAGGTGCAGGTTCAGCTCCTACAAATCGGGAGTGGTGGCCAAATCAATTAAAATTGAATATTTTACGCCAACACGGTGCATCATCTAACCCAATGGGAGAAACCTTCAACTATGCGGAAGAGTTCAAGTCTTTGGATTTTGCTGCTTTAAAGCAAGATATCTTAGATTTAATGACGACCTCTCAGGATTGGTGGCCAGCAGATTATGGCTTTTATGGAGGATTATTTATTAGAATGGCATGGCACAGTGCGGGAACCTATCGCATCGCAGACGGACGTGGAGGTTCTGGAGCTGGTACACAGCGTTTTGCCCCATTAAACAGTTGGCCGGATAATGCTAACTTAGATAAAGCACGTTTGTTATTATGGCCAATCAAACAAAAATATGGTAGAAAAATTTCTTGGGCTGATTTATTAATCCTAACTGGTAACTGTGCTTTAGAGTCGGCTGGTTTTAAAACTTTTGGTTTCGCTGGCGGACGTGAAGATGTGTGGGAACCAAATGAAGATATCTATTGGGGTTCAGAGCGAGAGTGGTTAGGAGACAATCGGTACAACGGAGAGCGTGAATTAGAACAACCTCTTGCAGCGGTTCAAATGGGGTTAATCTATGTAAATCCGGAAGGACCTAATGGAAATCCTGATCCTGTATTAGCAGCTCATGATATTCGTGAAACTTTTGCCCGTATGGCAATGAATGATGAAGAAACAGTAGCATTAAGTGCTGGTGGTCACACCTTAGGAAAAACTCATGGCGCAGCAGATCCAGAGAAATACGTTAGTGCTGAACCAGCAGGAGCACCTATCGAGGAGCAAAGTCTAGGTTGGAAAAACAGTTTTGGTACAGGTAATGCTGGCGATACAATTACCAGCGGTCTAGAAGGAGCTTGGACTACTACTCCGTCAAAATGGAGTAATAATTATTTTGAAAATTTATTTGGATTCGAGTGGGAATTGACAAAAAGTCCAGCAGGTGCACATCAATGGAGACCAAAAGATGGCGCAGGAGCTGGTTTAGTTCCAGATGCACATGATCCTTCAAAGACGCATCAGCCGTTTATGTTAACAACAGATCTTTCCTTACGTTTTGATCCAGCTTATGAAAAAATTTCAAGACGTTTCTTAGCCAATCCATCTGAATTTAATGATGCATTTGCTAGAGCATGGTTCAAACTTACACACCGAGATATGGGTCCAAGAACTCGTTATTTAGGACCTGAAGTTCCTGCTGAAGAATTAATTTGGCAAGATCCTATTCCAGCAGTATCGCATGAGTTGATAGATAATGAAGACGTTGCTTCTTTAAAGGCAATCATTTTAGCTTCAGGATTATCCGTTTCTCAATTGGTATCTACTGCTTGGGCATCTGCATCTACTTTCCGTGGTTCAGATAAACGTGGGGGGGCTAACGGTGGCCGTATTCGTTTAGAACCTCAAAAAGATTGGAAAGTTAATAATCCATCTCAATTAGAAAAAGTTCTAGAAATACTTGAGAAAATTCAAAAAGATTTCAATAGTGCTCATTTTGGTGGTAAGCAAATTTCAATTGCTGATTTAATAGTTTTAGGTGGTAGTGCAGGAATTGAACAAGCAGCAAAAAATGCTGATCATGAAGTGAGAGTACCTTTTACCCCTGGAAGAACTGATGCTTTACAAGAACAAACTGATGTAGCATCTTTTGCAGTTCTTGAGCCACAAGCTGATGGTTTTCGTAATTATGTTAAGACAAAATATACGGTTTCAGCTGAAGAACTGCTTATTGATAAAGCACAATTGTTGACATTGACAGTACCGGAAATGACAGCTCTGGTAGGTGGTATGCGTGTGTTAAATACAAATTTTGATCACTCCCAAACTGGAGTTTTCACAAAACGCCCAGAGGCTTTAACAAATGATTTCTTTGTAAACTTACTTGATTTAGGTACTACTTGGAAAGCAGTTTCAGAATCTGACGATGCATTTGTAGGTACTGATCGCAAAACAGGTGCAATCAAATGGGTTGGAACTCGTGTCGATCTTATTTTTGGTTCTAACACAGAACTAAGAGCTATTGCTGAAGTTTATGGCTGTGTAGATTCACAAGAAAAATTTGTGAAAGACTTTATTGCGGCTTGGACTAAAGTGATGAACTTAGACCGTTTCGACTTAGTTTAATTTTAGAATTTATAATTTGTATAAAAAGGTGGTCTGGTAACGGATCACCTTTTTTGTTTTATAGTTTGATTTAAAGGTTGATCAAAATTTTATAAGTTGAAATTAATTCAGATTTATCATTTTTACTAATAATTCTATACGGGGCTTACAGACTGTAGTGCTAAAACTTATTCCTTCATAATTATTATTTTTATGGTGAATAATTTAAGGAAATTCTTCCCATATATTTTCAACCAACAAAATAATCAAATTTGTATCAAAAGTTGAATTGGATTCAAAATTTTACTTTTTATCTTCTTTAATAAAAACTCCTAAAATCACATCAGCTCCAATATATTTTAATTGTTTCAAATGTTTATTTTCAATGATAAATTTAGGATTTAATGTTTCCCATTTACTAACTAGTAATATACTAAACGATTCAGGATTATTCACATCATAAGAAAAATAGAATTTCGGGTCGAATAATCCATATTTCTTGAATCTCTTTTCTATCAGCCATAAAGTGGCACTAATCCCTCTTTTTTGGATGGCTTCGTGCCATTAAATGACTTCTGCTAATTATAGATAATTAACCATCAATTAATCTATATCAACAAATCTAAATAGTTTCATTTTCATTACTTTACGGTTTCCCGTAAAGTAATGAAAATTTGTAATTATTTAAAAAGACTAGACACACTACATATTTTTTGAGAATAAATATTTCATCACCAAACTAAATCCCATAAAAAACCACGTCTCATTATAATAAACAAGATGGTTTCTTTATATTTTCAAACGTATGCATCAATCTGTTATCTTATAAAAAAATAGTTGAGGAGTGCCTTCAACACCGGCATCCATCATCAGTTTCTTCTTTGCTTCGGAGGTGATATTTTCTTTTGCTTTTTTCATATCCGTAATGGCAAATACCAGCGTCACCATATTGGGATCGTCAATACTCCTGGCCATTCCTCTGTCTATGAATCCTTCTTCCATTCTTTTGGCAGTTCCTTCGGCATCATACACTTTAAGCCAAGCATCAAAATCTTTTACACGATGCGTTACCATTAATCGGTCTTTTTGATTAATCGGTGAGTCGTCATTTCGTATTACCTCATAATATGTAAATTCAGGTTTACCGGTAACCCCTGCTTTTTTCATCTTCTCTTTGAGATCCGCAAGCATACTAAACTCTTTTGCTTTTTGGACATCATTAATTTTATCTATTATCATAATCATATTTGCATCATCAATTCCTCTTCCTACCATATAATGTGTGATTCCATAAACCATTCGCATAGAATCATGTGCATCATATTCCTTTCTCCATTTTTCATAATCCGCTATTTTATGCTTTATTCCAATTACTTTAAAAGGTTCAAATACAGTAACAGCCGTAGCAGTATCTTTTTGCATAGCTTCTTCAGGTTCTGTTTTCTCCGTTTTATTGTTTTTACAAGATAAAAATGCAACAGTAAAAACTAATATCAAAACTGGTTTCAAAAAAAAATTAATGTTTTTCATAGTCTTATTATTTAAGTTATTTTTATTACGTAAATATAATAATAAATACTGATAGTCAGGTTATTACAAATAAATTAGTGTTTAAAAAAAATATAAAAACACGTTTTACGATTCTTTTACGTTTTATTTTTCTTTAAAATAGAATTTATTTGACACAGAATCCCATAAAAAAAGCCGTATCGAAAAAACGAAACGGCTTAAATTTTTTAATAATAAAAGATTACAAAATATAATCGGTATTGATGAAATTAGATTCTTTGCTGCTTAATAATTCCTGCAAAATAGCATTGTTATACTCATTGTCTTTTGAGGCTACAAAAGTTCTAATCGAGAACGAACGTAAGGCATCGTGAATACTCAATGTTCCTACAGCTGAATCTTTTCGTCCCGTAAATGGGAAAACATCCGGTCCTCTTTGGCAAGAACTGTTCAAGTTTACCCTACACACTAAATTGACCAAAGCATCGATAAGTGGTGCAATTGTTTTAATGTCTTTTCCAAACAAACTCACTTGTTGCCCGTAATTTGATTCGGCCATATCGTTCAAAGGCTCTTGAATGTCTTTGAAAGCTATAATAGGCACAACCGGACCAAATTGCTCTTCGTGATACACACGCATTTCTTTATTTATAGGGAATAAAACTGCCGGAAAAATATAATTAGACGAATGCTTTCCTCCTTTTTCATTGATTATGGCTGCTCCTTTACTGGTTGCATCATCAATCAATTCCTGAATGTAAGCCGGTTTTTCTTTTTCTGGTAATGGCGTAAGAAATACAGATGCATCCCACGGATTACCAAAAACCAACGCATCAACTTTGGCTGCAAAACGTTTGTTGAACTCATCTGCGATAGACTCATGTACATACAACACTTTCAAAGCCGTACAACGCTGTCCATTGAACGATAAAGAGCCAGCAATACACTCTTGGATAGCCAAATCTAAATCAGCATCTGGAAGGATTATCGCAGGGTTTTTTGCCTCCAAACCTAATATCAAACGCAATCTGTTTTTATTAGGATGTTGGTCTTGTAATGCAATCGCTGATTTACTGTTTCCTATTAAAGCCAAAATATCTACTTTTCCGGATTTCATTATTGGCGCAGCTACTTCACGTCCGCGACCATACACAATATTGATGGCTCCTTTTGGAAAACTGCTTCGGAAAGCTTCCAATAAGGGAGAAATCAATAAAACACCGTGTTTAGCAGGTTTAAAAATCACTGGATTCCCCATAATCAAAGCAGGAATCAACAACGAAAAAGTCTCATTTAATGGATAATTATAAGGTCCTAGACAGAGAACAACACCAAGCGGTCCTCTACGAACCATGGCATTTATTCCTTGTACTTTAGAAAAATGAGCGCTGCGACTGTTTAATTCTTTTAAGCTGTCGATTGTATCATAGATATATTCAACGGTTCTGTCAAATTCTTTTTCAGAATCACCCAATGATTTTCCAATTTCCCACATCAATAATTTAACAACTTCTTTACGGGTTGTTTTCATTTGAGTAACAAAATTTTCCATGCATTTGATACGATCCGCCACTTTCATGGTGGGCCATAATCCTTGACCATTATTATAGGCTGCACTGGCTGCATTAACTGCTTCCAGCGCTTCAGTTTCTCCCATAAACGGGATTGAACCCAAAATTGTTGGGCCGTATTCTTCCGTGGATGAAATTGTTGAAAAAACCGGAGTAGTCTGGCCAGTCCATTTTTTTAATTCTCCATCAACTAAATACGTATCTTGATTTAATAAAGTACTGATTTGAAATTCTTCTGGTATTACATTCATACTAAAGTATTTTATGTTTTTAATTTAATTTTAAATAAACAAAGAGGAACCAGCCTCTTAGTGTTTTATGGAGCAATTACTTCTCCATCCCATTCTACAATACCTCCAACTAAGTTATATGCATTTTCAAAACCCAGCTCATTCATTATTTCGCAGGCTTTTGCACTTCGCATTCCGGAGCGGCAATACACATAATAATTTTTTGTTTTGTCCAAAGCTTCAATTTCAGAGATAAAACCTTGTCCCAAATGAATATCAATATTGATGGCATTGGCTATAATTCCTTCATTAAATTCGGCTTCGGTTCTCACGTCTAAAATTACTGCGTTTTCGTCAGTTTCAAATTGAGAAACCCAATCTTCTTGTGTTAAATTCATAGTGATGTTTTTTGTAAAAATACAAAGATTTTAGCTAATAATAAACGCACGATTTGTTAATTGAACAATATTTATAAGAAAACGTTTTCGCAAAACATTAACTATCAATAAAGTATAAAATGAGCATCTATTTTTATTAAAAATAGCCCATTAAATCCATAGGAAATAAGCAAACAATATGCGATTAATCAAGGACTTGCCTTTTTTTTTAACGCTAAAAATTACCATTATTTTTGAGTTTTTTAGACTACTTTTACACTACTAACAATAGAAAAAAGACTAAAAATGCTTGATCCTATAAAGAATTTTTTTCCTTCATTCTCTAATGAATTAGTGAAAGAAATCGAAGTTAATGCCACTATTCATTCCTACCAGGCTGGTGATGTAATTATACGAACAGGACAATACATCAAAAACACCGTTTTAGTAATTAGCGGGAAAATAAAAATTTACCGCGAAGATGAAAATGGAGGTGAATTCTTCCTATATTATTTGCAACCCGGACAAGCCTGCGCCATTTCTATGATCTGTGCCACTAAAAACGAAAAAAGCCAAATAATGGCTAAAGTTGTCGAGGATGCTGAATTAATGATGGTTCCGCTTTCTTTAATGGACAAGTGGATGATGCAGCACCGCAGTTGGTATGAATTTGTGATTGGTTCGTATCGCAGCCGTTTTGAAGAAGTCTTGGAAGTGATTGACAGTATAGCCTTCAGAGCAATGGACGAGCGCTTGGAATTTTATTTAAAACGCCATGCAGATGCTTGTGACTGTAAAGAATTGAAATTGTCCCATCAGGAAATCGCATCTGAATTAAACACTTCAAGAGAAGTAATTTCCCGTTTGTTGAAAAAAATGGAACAACGCGGTATCGTTTCCTTACACCGCAATAACATTGCACTATTGAAAAGGTAACCACTGGTCAGTTACTAACTAAATGAGCACTGAATCGGATCACTGAACACTCCATTTAACATAAAATACAAATGACTATCCGTAACTAATACCAACAATAATTTTGCCCCAGATTTAAAGGATTTTAAAGGATTTCTCCAATAAATCTAATTCACTTTTTCTTTAATCTGTGGGAATCTTTTAAATCTGTAGCTAAAAACAAGGCGCGTCCGCAAAGTGGACTAAATTTACAGGACACAAATGTTTTGAAATAGTTAGCCCCAAATTACACAAATAGTCACTTTTTTTTTAGAATTAAAATAAGAATTCGGGACTATTTGCATAATTCGTGGCTGAAATAATTAATTTGGTATTAATTACGGACAATCATAAAATACAATCAGTGTGATAAATGTTACCGTTTGTAAATAATTTACAAACAACCTTTGCAATAAAAAAATTAAGATGGAATATTTAGGCTATTTAGCTTCAATAATTATTGGACTTTCATTAGGATTAATTGGAGGCGGAGGATCGATTCTTACTGTTCCTATTCTAGTTTATCTCTTTAAAATAGATCCTGAAACTGCTACCAGTTATTCGCTATTTATAGTAGGAATTACGGCTTTATTTGGCTGTATCAGTCATTATAAAATGGGAAATCTTAAAATTAAATCGGCATTATATTTTGCCATTCCTTCGGTTTTTTCTATCCTGATCATTCGAGAAGTTATTTTCCCAAAAATAGCAGCAACAATTTTCTCCATTGCTTCCTATCAGGTATCAAAAAATTTTCTGATAATGATTGTTTTTTCCGTACTCATGATAGCAGCTGCTATAGCTATGATACGCAAAAGAAAAACAGTGACAAATCCTCCAAAAACAAATTATACACAGCTGGGATTGATTGGATTTTTAATCGGAATTGTAACTGGATTTTTAGGAGCCGGAGGTGGATTTTTAATCATCCCAGCTTTATTATTTTTTGCTAATTTACCAATGAAACAAGCCGTTGGCACCTCATTATTGATTATCTTTATAAACTCTAGTATCGGTTTTGGAGGTGATTTATATATTGGTACACCTATCGATTATTCTTTTTTACTGATGATTACAAGTATGGCATTTATAGGAATGCTTATTGGCATCAAGCTTTCAAAAAAAATAGATGGAACTAAACTAAAACCAATCTTTGGTTGGTTTGTATTAGTAATGGGAATTTATATAATTATCAAAGAATTTTTCTTCAATTAAAAATTGGAATGTAACAATTGTCACTGTTTATCCTAAAAAACAGAAGTACATTTGTACTATAAAATTAAAAAATACAATCATGCAAATAGAACAAATATATACGGGATGTTTAGCCCAAGGTGCTTACTATATCACTTCAAATGGTGAAGCGGCAATTATAGATCCGTTACGTGAAACCCAACCGTATCTGGATCGATTGGATAGAGATGGCGTAAAATTAAAATACATTTTTGAAACCCATTTTCATGCTGATTTTGTTTCCGGTCACGTTGATTTAAGCCGCCAAACGGCTGCTCCAATTGTTTATGGTCCAAATGCAACTTGTGAATTTGAATGTGTTTATGCTAAAGACGGACAGGAATTCACTATTGGAAACATCAAAATAAAAGTATTGCACACTCCTGGACATACCATGGAAAGCTCCACTTTTTTATTGATTGACGAAAACGGAAAAGACCATGCTATTTTCTCTGGAGACACTTTGTTTATTGGAGATGTGGGAAGACCAGATTTAGCCCAAAAAGCAGCACACATGACTCAAGAGCAATTAGCGGGGCTTTTATTTCATTCTTTAAGAGATAAAGTGATGACTTTGGCAGATGATGTAATTGTTTATCCGGCTCACGGTGCAGGAAGTGCCTGTGGAAAAAACATGAGTAAGGAAACCGTCTCTACTATTGGTGACCAAAAAGCGACCAATTATGCGTTGCGAGCCAATATGACTGAAGCCGAATTTATACAAGAAGTTACTGAAGGTTTATTGCCGCCTCCAGCCTATTTTGGAATGAATGTGGCGATGAATAAAAAAGGATATGACAGTTTTGAAAACATATTGCATTTAGGAATGCGCGCGTTATCTGTAGTAGAATTTGAAGTGGAAGCCGAAGAAACAGGAGCGTTAATTCTGGATACCCGAAAAAACGGAGAATTTGCCAAAGGATTCATTCCTCAATCGATAAACATTGGAATTGATGGTGATTTTGCTCCTTGGGTAGGTGCTTTAATTGCCAATGTAAAACAACCTATTTTAATTGTTTGTGAACTGGGACAGGAGGAAGAAACCGTTACGCGTTTAAGCCGTGTGGGTTTTGATAACTTGATTGGTCATCTGGAGGGTGGTTTTGATGCTTGGGCAAAAGCCGGAAAAGAAATTGATACTGTAAATAGAATTACAGCCGAACAATTTGCTACAGCTGTAAAAATTGGCGAAAGTAAAATAATCGATATTCGGAAAGAAAGTGAATATTGCGCGGAACATGTTGAAGATGCCTACAACAAGCCATTAGCGGCTCTCAATGAATGGATAAAAGATATTAATCCAAAAGAACATTTTTATTTGCATTGCGCCGGCGGATACCGCAGTATGATTGCTGCTTCGATACTGGAAGCTCGTGGTTTTAGAAATTTCACCGAAATTGAAGGTGGTTTTAGTGCTATTGCAAAAACGGATGTTCCAAAAACGGATTTCGTTTGCCAAAGCAAAGTTTTGAAATAAAAGCATTTTCAAAAAAAATGAAATTATGGAAGATACAAAATGTTGTATAGTTTCCTGCGATAAACCCCTAGACGTATCCTATTGGGAATCGCAATACAAAGCCAAAACTACCGGTTGGGATTTAGGCAAAGTATCGCCGCCTATACAAACATATGTGGATACGATTGCTGATAAAAACTGCAGTATTTTGATTCCCGGTTGTGGCAACAGTTATGAAGCTAAATATCTTTTGGAACAAGGTTTTACAAACATAACTGTTGTAGATATTGCGCCAACACCAGTGGCAGTTTTAAAAGAAAAGTTCAAAAACAATACTACTATTCAAATTATATTGGGTAATTTCTTTGAACATCAAGGAAAATATGATTTGGTTCTTGAGCAAACTTTTTTCTGTGCATTGCCTCCAACAATGCGTCAAAAATATGTGTGGAAAATGCACCAACTTTTAGCAGATAAAGGCATTCTAGCAGGATTATTGTTCAATAGAACGTTTGAATCCGGTCCTCCTTTTGGCGGAAGCAAAGAAGAATATGAGCTACTTTTTGGGGTCGCTTTTGACTTTTTAAAAATGGATGTTTCTGAAAATTCAATTGCACCAAGAGCGAATTCTGAATTGTTTATCGAATTGCAAAAGAACAATCAGGTTGTGGTAAATTTATATGAATTTGAAGGTATTACTTGCAGTGGCTGTAAGGAAATCATCGCAGAAAGACTACTAACAATTGAAGGTGTTTTAAATGTAAGCATGAGCAGTAATTTTGCTGAAGTATTAATTGTCAGTAAAAATGAAATTGCAATCAAAGTATTGCAAGATGTGATTTCTTATGATGAGAAGTATAAAATCAACAAAATAAATCCGTAAAACTAAATTCTTTTTTTCGAAAAAAATGAAAGCATTATTATTTACAAATTGGCATCTTATGCGCTGGGTTCGTCTGGTGTTTGCCTTATTTTTATTTGCTCAAGCCTCTATTTTAAAAGAATGGATGTTCATTGGTTTTGGACTATTTTTCTTGATTCAGGTCGTTTTTAATTTGGGTTGTGGTTCTAATGGTTGTACTATTCCTAACAATAAATACAATAAAGATGAGTAATTTCGATACGATTATCAATTCAGACAAACCAGTTTTAGTAGACTTTTTTGCCACATGGTGCGGACCTTGCAAAATGCTCAGTCCTATTTTGAAAGCAGTAAAAGACAGTTTGGGAGAGAACGTTTCCATCATCAAAATTGATGTAGACAAAAACCAACAAATTTCAAGTCAGTATCAGGTTCGTGGCGTTCCAACTATGATTTTGTTCCAAAACGGAAAACAATTATGGAGACAATCCGGTGTGGTATCCAAAGAGGAAATCATTAAAACTATTTTGGAAAAAAGCAATAAATAGCTAAAAGTATTTGCTACATATCAATTTTGGATATAATTGATAAATTATATTCTCATAGTTCGTGTGTTTTTTAAGTGCCTTTTTAGTTTAGTTTTATACTTGTAGAATTCAACTGTTATTTTTCCTAACTTAGTGTAACGATGGAAAAACCACGCCAATATAGACTTTCAAGATCCGAATCTTTATTCGTAAGAGGGCCTTTGACACGATTAAAAAACTTGATTTTCATTTTCAAAGTCCAATATAACTTTATACGAGCTTTTCAAAAAATGCATTTTATTGGACCCTGCGTTACTGTTTTTGGCTCTGCCAGATTTGGTCCGGAAACTGCGCATTATAAAAATGCAGAACACATTGGTGCCGAAATAGCAAAATTAGGGTTTACAGTAATGACAGGTGGCGGTCCTGGAATTATGGAAGCGGCAAATAAGGGTGCGTATGAAGCAGGAGGTTATTCTGTGGGGTCAAATATTGTTCTTCCAATTGAACAAAAACCAAATTCTTATTTGCACAAATGGATTTACATTCCGTACTTTTTCGTGAGGAAAGTTATTTTAATAAAATATTCCTATGCTTTCGTTGTTATGCCAGGAGGAATAGGCACGCTCGATGAATTATTTGAAGCGTTGACACTGATTCAAAATAAAATAATCAATAATTTCCCGATAGTAATTTTTGACACAGAATATCATAAAGAATTGTACCATCATATTCAAGTCATGTCGCAAAACGAGAGCATCAGTCCTGAGGATATGAGCCTGTTATTTGTAACGGACTCCGTAGAGGAATTGATTGAGCATCTTGATAAACATGCTATCAAAAAATTTGGTTTAAAAAAACAGGAGTACAAGCCAAAACGGTGGTTTGGATAAAATTTTTAATTTTTTATCCATTTAAAGAGCACCTTTTCTAAGTTAGATCGTATAATGGGTTTCGAAACATAATCATCCATTCCTGATTCTAAGCACTTTTCCTTTTCGCCTAACATTATTCCGGCTGTTAAGGCAATAATAGGAATATTATTGTACTTCTTTAATTGTTTAATTTCGGCAGTGGTTTCATATCCGTTTTTATGTGGCATTTGAATGTCCATTAAAATTAAATCCAGATTCTCTTTTTTATATAATTTAATTGCTTTCTTTCCATCAAAAGCTTCTAATATTACACAACCCGGAAGTATTGATTTAAGTAATGTTTTTACCAAAAGCATATTGATTTTATTGTCCTCGACTACTAAAATTTTCTTATTTAATAGATTTTTGATTGAAGAAATTTCTTCCTTTACCTCAACAGTATTATCTAATTTTTTTGAATCGTAATCATGATTTGATTTTTCTAAATCAACCGTAAAGAAAAACTCACTTCCTACTCCATAATGACTATTTAGTTCTAATTTACTGTTCATTAAAGCTAAAAGTTGGTTTGTAATAGCCAATCCTAAACCTGTTCCTCCAAATTTTCGAGTAATTGAACTATCTTCTTGTATGAATGATTGGAATATTTTTTCATGATTTTCGCCCTTAATTCCAATACCGGTGTCTTTTACCGAAAAAATTAAATGACATTGATTTTCATTTTCAGAATCAGTAGTATTACTAACGTTTATCTTAACATATCCGTCTTTTGTGAATTTCAACGCATTGCCAATTAAATTTACCAAAATTTGTTTCAATCGAATAGAATCTGTTAAAACATAATTGGGGACATTTTGGCCAATGTTAACGATTAAATCTATATCGTTTAAATCTGCGTGGTATTTGAAAATATCGATTACGTGATGAATTAGTTCAAAAAGATTAACTTCTTCAATATTCAATTCTAATTTACCGGATTCAATTTTTGAAAAATCTAAAATATTATTAATAATCTCGATTAATATTGTAGCTGATTCATGAACCGTATTCATATATTCCGTCTGATTTTTATCCAGATTTGTTTTCATTAACAAATCCGTAAAACCAATGATTCCGTTCAAAGGTGTTCTAATTTCATGGCTCATATTAGTCAAAAAACTAGATTTTGCTTGGTTTGCTGCTTCAGCTTGATCTCTTGCTTTAATCAATTCAATTTCTAATTTTTTAAACACCGTAATTTCAATAAAACTGATCATAACTTCAGCTATTTCTCCTGAATTATTGAACATAGGAAAACCATTTATCAAAAGCCATTTGATAGACGTATTCTCACTTTTTTGAATTCCAATTATAAAATTTTTTATGGGTTTTTTATTATTTAGAATCTCGTTTACCGGGTAATTCTCTTGAGCCAAAGGTTTATAATCTTCTTTTATAAATTCCCACACTGAATTATAAATCTGTTTGCCGTTCATTTGATTTTTATTCAAACCTATCAATCGAGAAGCCTTAGGATTAGAGAAAATTATTGAAGCATCCTTGTTATGCAAGATAACGCCTACATCTAGGTTGTTTAATAATTCTCGATACCGTTGCTCACTTTCTTTAAGAGCAGATTTGGTTAACTTGATTTGTGTTATATCTACTGCGGTAATTAGAACTTCGTTCCTGTTTTCAGTGAGAACTGCTGTTAGATATACAGCTACGGTAAGGTCATTCTCTAAAAGTAATTTAACTTCGCAGCATTCTTTTACATTCGTATTTATAACAGTATTCATGAAGGCATCAAAGATTGATTTTGTATCCTTAGAAATAAAAAACCTAAATTGACTGTTTATTAATTTTGATCTTTCTTTTTGTAATAATTTTGAACCGGTGAGATTGAGTTGCGCTATTTTTCCTGAATTTGTTAGTGTAAAATAACCTGAAGGGGCAAAATCATATAGTTCAGTATATTTTTGCGTAGCAATTTCAGCTTGTTCTTTGGCTAGAATAAGTTCTTTTTTTTGCTTCTCCAATTCTATCTGCTGAACTTCTAATTCATGAACCAGTTTTAATGTTTTCACTTCTAAAAGTTTAGAATCGGTTATTGAATGTTTTTTTTGTTGGAAATCATCCCTGTAATCTTCAATATTTTCCATACCTACATCTTTATAAATACTTTTTTATATTTCCTAATAATTGAAAATTCAATACTTATTCTTTTACTTATGTAATGTTATATCATTTATAAAAACTAAAAATTATTTGATTGAGACCTAAAGCCAAACTAACAAGCTTCTTATTCCTTTTTGCGGCCTATTTTTCTAGTAAGTAATTGCTGAAATTTAATATCCCTCGATAAAATATTCGAGTATAGCAATTTGTTTAGTAAGCAAATCTTTTGGAGGAGAAATTACACGCGTGCCATTACAGCTTGAATTGTATTGAGTTGTAAAATATTAAATTTTGCCAAGGTAGGTACTTGGATACGTACAAAACCATTTTTTCTGTATCGGATTTCATTCCGGAAAAATAATTCCAACACTTTTTTCTATTCTATTTGATAGCTCAAGGATGCCTTTTAATACTCCAATACTAAGTATTTAAAATCACTATTAATGGCAATCTACAAACTTTAATTTAGTTTCAAATCAAGAATTTCGCCCTCCCCTTGGCTAATTCGATTACTTTTTATCATCTTGAAATCAGAATTTCTTTATCTTATTAATAGTTGAGTCATATTATAGCTTCAATAATTATACTTTTAACTTTGAGTACTATTAAAGTGTTGTTTTAAAAATTGTTAATTCTTTTTTAAAAAAAATAATTAAAATATCAACACCAATTACATATTTTAATAGTTTTTGAAATACATTATAATTAATTAAAATATTTAACTAAAATTATTCATAAACCATGTTAAATGTAATAAAAAAATACACTTTGAACAAACAAACTTAAAACTAAATCGATAAACATTCTATAAAAAAGAGATAAGTGGGACAATACTATCTAATTTAGAAAATTAAATTTCATTAAAAAAGGAAACGTTAACTGAGTTCCTTAACTTATTATCATAAAAATTTAATTAATTATTAATCAACCATTTGTATACTATTTTTTCTAAATCTAATTGAATAATAGGTTTAGGCAGGTAATCATTCATTCCTGCTTCAAGGCATTTTTCTTTATCTCCAACCATTATTCCCGCAGTAATTGCAATTATAGGAATATTTTGAGCATCTTTTAATTGTCTAATTTCTGCTGTTGCTTCATATCCATTTTTATTTGGCATTTGAATATCCATCAGAATCAAATCTGGTTGTTCTTTTTTATAAATCTCAACAGCCTCATTACCATCTTTAGCTTCAAAAACAGTGCAATTACCGATAATTTTCTTGACTAAGGTTTTGGCTAAAAGCATATTAATTTTATTATCCTCAACTATTAAAACTTTTCTATCACTCAAAGTATTTTTAGGTATAATAGTATCATCAGGAATCGTTTTTGCAAATAATAGAGCTGCATTTTTTTTATGGTTTGCCTTTTTGAATTTAATGACAAAGAAGAAATCACTTCCATCGCCATATTTACTTATTAATTGCAATTTACTTTCCATTAAAGCCAATAACTGATTTGAAATAGCCAATCCTAATCCTGTACCGCCAAATTTTCTATTGGTAGAATTATCTTCCTGAACAAACGAATTGAATATTTTCTCGTTATTGCCTGTTTTTATTCCTACGCCGGTATCTTTTACAGAAAACTTTATGGTTGACCGTTTTTTATCTGAAACATCAATTTCATCAATATCCAACCTTATTTCTCCAAAATTTGTAAACTTTATAGCGTTACTTAATAGGTTGACCAGTATTTGTTTCAATCGCACGGAATCAGCAAAAATATATTGAGGAACGCTGTTATCAATATCAAGGATTAAATCTATATTTTTTTGATTTGCTTGAAATTTAAATAAATCTATGACCTGATTTGTCAATTTAAAAAGATTTACTTCCTCTACATCTAACTCTAATTTCCCAGATTCAATTTTAGAAAAATCAAGAACATCATTAACAATATCCATCAATGAAGTCGCAGATTCGTTGATTGTAGTCATATATTCTGCCTGATTTTTCTTCAAATCAGACTTCATTAATAAATGAGTAAATCCAATTATTCCGTTTAATGGAGTTCGTATCTCATGACTCATATTAGCAAGGAAATCCGTTTTAGCTTTATTGGCACTTTCGGCTTGTTGTTTGGCATTTATTAGTTCCATTTCCATCAATTTTTGCTCGGTGATGTCAATAAAACTAATTACAATTTCATTAATGTTGCCAGTAACATCAATATCGGGAAATCCATTGATTAAAATCCATACAACGTCATTAGACATTGGTCGATTGACGCCAAGTGTGAAATTTTTTATAGGCTGTTTAGTTGCTACAATTTGGTTTACAGGATAACTTTCAAACTGCATTACGGAATTATCTTCATTGAAAAACTTCCAAGCCGGATCAAACGCTGTAATGCCTTTCATTTGATCATCCGTTAATCCTAATAATTCTGAAGCTATTTGATTATTTACAATAATTGAAGTATCCGATGCATGAACAACGATACCTGCTTCAAGATTATTTAGCAAACCACGGTATCTTTCCTCACTTTTAAAGAGCGCATAATCAGATTGTTTTGCATCGGTAATATCTCTGGAAAGACATATAAAATGAATATCATGATCCAGACTTTCTTGCATAGGCGCTACAGAAAGTTCAAACCAATACAACCCGGTTTCTAATTGTAATGAATACTGTTTTCCTGCTGAAAATCCTTTTTCTGAAGTCTCTCGTATCGCAGACAAACATATATTTGCAGCATCGAGAGGCAATATTTCAGTAAATTTTTTTCCTAAAAACAGTTTGGCCGGCATAGCCAATAAATCATCCCTACGGGAATGGTAATTATAAATTTCACCTTTCAAATCTACTTCAAATAACAAATCAGGAATGGCGCCAAGTATAGCCTCCAATTTTTTATGCATTTTCTTAAACTCGTCGTCTATTTTTTTACGCTCGCTGACATCTCTTACAATGGCTACAATTCGCCCATCAGCAATCATTTTAGCAGTGATTTCTACAGAAACAAGGAATCCGTTCTTGTGAATCAAATTCCGTTCAAGCAACGTTTGTTCTCCATTTAGCAATTCTTTATACATTATGGGTCTGATGGCAAGTTCCTCCTCAGTATATAAATCTGTTAAGTTTTTTGTACACAATTCCTCTTTAGTATATCCTAGCATAACACAGGCACTTTCATTTACCTCAAGTAAATTTCCGGAAATAGCACTAATAAAAATAGCATCTGAAGCCTGCTCTATAAGACTTTTATATTTCTCATTAGTGTTGAATAATTGCTCCTTAATGTTTTTTAATTCCGTGATTTCTGTTAATGCTCCATTGAAACGAATTGCTTTTCCAGATTCGTCCCTGGATATAAATCCTCTTTCGTAAAATATACCATAACTCTCATCACTTTTTTGAAAACGAAATTCGTCAGACCATAAATTTCCCGACCCTGAATATGATTCTTCTAATTTTTCAATAACTCTTTCTCTGTCATCTGGATGGAGCTTTGATTGCCAAATAATACTATTGTTAATACCATCTAATTTACTGCTACCAAAACCTAAAAGGTCAATAAATGCTTGATTATTCCAACTTTCTCCTGTCAATAAATTCATTTCATAAATGGCATCATTAGTCGCCGCAGAAATCATTTCAAATCGTTCATTAGCAATCCTGATTTTTTCTTCTGCTTTTTTAATTTCAGAAAGATCCAATCCCATTCCTAAGAGGCATTTTTTTCCATCATAATAAACTACATGAGAGCTTATATAATAAGGAACTTTATTTTTATTTTTGGTGTAAAACTCAACTTCTATTCCCGATAATTTATTTTCCACAACTGCTGGCTTATCCTCCAGTACCGCTTTTATTCGTATTCGTATTTTTTCTTTTTCATCTTCATCAAAGAGGTCTATCGGATTCATTCTTGCGATTTCTTCTTTATTGTAACCTGTAACCTCTTCAAAATTTTTATTCCATTTCACAAACTTTCCAAATTCGTCATAAAGATAAAAAACACCCGGTAGATTATTAATTATTATTTCCGATAATTGTTTTTCTTTCAAAATTACATCTTCAGCAATCTTACGTTCAGTAATATCAGTTATTGTACCAATATATCCTACAATTTCATTTCTGGTATTTCTCTCCGGAATAGCCTGTCCCATAACCCAGGCTATTGACCCGTCAGGACGAACAAAACGGTATTCTGACAATGATTTTTCTTGATCATTTGAGGCATTTTCCCATCCCGAAATTAATATTTTTTTATCTTCTTCATGAACTGCTTTAAACCAACCGTTGCCTAAAGCTTCTTCAAAAGACAATCCCGAAATTTGACACCAATATGGATTAACATAAGTGGTATAACCTGTTGCATCCGTGCGAAAGATTCCTACAGGCGAAACCTCAGTTAGGGTATGATACCGTTGCTCACTTTCAAAGATGTCCTCTTCATTTTTTTTGCGCAAAGCTTCTTTTTCAAAAATTTCTAATGCAAAAGCTATATCGCCAGTAGCTTCTTCTAATAAAGTGATTTCCTCTTCATCAAAAAAATTTTTTTCATCTGCATAAAAAGAAAAAGCTCCAATTACCTTTCCGAATTTTTTTATTGGAACTGACATTGTAGATAAATAGCCGCGTAATAAAGCTTCTTCTTTCCAAGTACCCATCATGGAATCATTTTCAACATCATTACATATAACCGATTTTCCTTCTCTAATTGCATGGTCTGTTGGATCTCTTCCTTCTAATTTATCATCTGCTGAAATCTTTTTTATTTTAGAAAAATAACCTTTATCATCTCCCGCTATCATTGCAGGAAATACCGTTTGAGTGCTTTGGTCTATCATTCCTATCCATACCATTCTATACTTTCCAAAAGCAACCGCAATAGAACATGCCTCTGTAAACAAGGTTTGTTGATCAATTGTTCGCACAATCATTTGGTTTATCTGACTGATAAATAAATACAGTCGATTGACTTTAATGATTTTCTGTTCAGCCAAAATTCTTTCGGTAACATCCGTAATAATCCCATGACAAATCACTGTTCCTTCCGGTTCAATGACCGGCAAAGAATTTACTTCATGCCAAACCAATCCTTTTGTGGGATGAAAATAACGGTATTTTTCTTTCAGAGGAATTAATTTTGATTTAGTAGCAATGATGCTTTTCATGACAAAATCTGAATCATCCGAGTGAATCAACTCAAAAATTTTATTTGCATTATTTTCAATTTCTTCGAAAGTAAAACCATAGACTTCCTCAACAGCACTACTGGCATAAGAGTAACATAAGCTTCCATCTTTGTTTTGACGCATGGAATAGATTAATCCGGGCGAGGTTTCTGCAATTTTAGAAAATTTATCTCTTTCGGATTTAAGTAGTTCTTGTGCCTTTTTAGTTTCAGTAACGTCCCGCATATTTGTTACAACACTCCTTACTTTAGCATCTTGCAACAAATTATTAACGAAACCTTCTATCCAAATATAATGTCCTTTTTTATGTTTTACATGAAATGAAATAGGTAAATCAACCCCAGGATTAGCTATAGCTTTCTCCATAAACCTATGAACTTTTTCAATATGATCTGGGTGAACAAAATCAATTGCTGGTATTATTTCAAACTCATCATGAGACCATCCTGTAATTCTCTTTGCAGATTCACTTCGAAAAAGAACATTCAAATTGCCGTCCACTAATGAAACAATATCTTGATTGTTTTCTACTAAAGCTCTAAAACGTTTTTCATTTTGAATAATCTTCTCTTCTGAATTTTTCTTTTCGGTTATGTTTTTAACAAATCCGAGAAATCTATTTTCAGAAATTTTTACGGCGTCGACAAAACACCATATTTCTACTCCTTTTTTATGAACAATTTTTATTTCTCCTTTAATGCTTCCTGTATTTTGAAGCATCCGGAATTTAGTATTCGTTTGATCGACTTGCTCTTTTAAAGATAAATCTCCAAATTTCATTTCTAAAAGTTCCTCTCTTGAATATCCGGTTAATTGAACTGCCGCTTCATTAACTTCTAAATAGTTTCTTTGTCCATCTATGACAAAAACTCCATCAGGAGCTTTTTCTATGTAATTTTTGAATTTAGCATTACCTTCCTCTTCAATTAATTTTAACTTATATTCTAATTTTGCAGCTTCTTGGTTTTTTTTTATTTCTGAAATATTGCTACCAATTCCATAAATAAATTCTTGTGTAGGAGAGACATTAATTGTCCATTGAATAGTTAGAATATCTGCATTTTTTTTTAGGTATCGGTTTTCAAATTTTACTGATGATTGAGATTGAGACAAAAATACCACCACCTGATTAGTTTTATCAACATCTTCCGGATGTATACATGTTGCAATAGGATTAATTAATAACTCTTCCTCTGTGTAGCCTAATATTTTTACAAAAGCGGGATTAATTTCTTTAAAAAAACCGTCAAAACCAGCAATAAAAAATAAATCCTGAGATTCTTTTAGGGAGAAATCAATATCAGTAATGAATTCTTGTATTCCTAATAATCGATTTATTTCTGATTCTTGCTCTTTTGATTTACGGAGTAGATCGTCATAGGATAGTTTGGCATTATTCATACTCTTTTGATTCAAATAAGTTTTAAATGTAATGAATAATAACTACAAAATGAAAAAGCCTAAACATATAAGTAACGCCTAAATGATTAAATAAAATTTCCACAACTTTTATTTAAGATTTAGACCTAAAACACCCATTTTTTTTATCTACAAACACTAAAAACCGAAACTTTCATTTCGGTTTTTAGTGTTTAATGTAATATTTAAATTAATTGCATTAAAGTGCTGCTTCTCGATTCCAAAAACGATGCTGCCCCATAGCTTCTATAAAAGATTTTGTAAAGGCTTTATTTGAATTTAAAACAATTCCTTTTTTACTATCATTAGTATCTAGTCCATCTCTAACATTCGTTTTAGTAAATATATCAGCTTCATCAGCTGCAATAACTTTGCAGTGTTTATAAGCTTCATTAATGAACTCAATTGCTTCTGGTTTTGAACTCAAAAAACCAATGTTTTTTCCTCCAGGAATATATACTGCATCAAATAAAACCGATGAAGCCATCAAGAAACTTTGATCTACTTTTATTTCACTTCCATCATTTGCTTTTATAGTTCCTAAATGTGGTGCTATAATTTTCATACTTGCACCTTCTTTTTCCAATGCAGCCTTCATTGCATTGATCGAAGCCCTGTCAGTTCCCTCCGAACATAAAAAAGCAACCTGACGTGTTGCTATTGTTTTGGACAATGTTTTATTTTTAAGCATGCTTAATGCATCCGAAGATTTCACGCTTTGAACTACTTTTTTAGGTTCAAACTTTTGCTTATCCGCATTTGCACCAACTCCATGATTCATTGGTTTTTCTGGGTTTTTAGGCACTTTTATTCCTAAACCTTCTGCTACTTTCGTCGCTAACTCTAACTCTATTTGAGATAATAATCCCAACATACGGGATTGAATAGCCAAAGTTTCCAGTTTACCCAGTTCAAAACGTAAAGCATTTATAATATGGTTTTTTTCTGTTTGGGTCTGACTGTTAAAGAACAAGGTAGCCTGACTAAAATGATCTGAAAAACTTTCGCTGCGGTCACGCACTTTTTGCGCATCGATTCTTTCGTTAAAACTGGTAAATCCACCTTCTTCAATTTTTGCCTGAAAAGGACAGCCACCTCCAAGAGAATTTGGGTGATAACTGACTCTGCCTACGTTAATTTCCTGACGCATGTGTCCATCACGCTGATTATTATGCATGGACGCAATAGTTCTATTGATTGGAATTTCATGAAAATTAGGACTTCCTAAACGTGATAATTGTGTATCAGTATAAGAAAATAAACGCCCTTGTAATAATGGATCGTTTGTAAAATCAATGCCAGGTACAATATGACCCGGATGAAAAGCAACTTGCTCTGTTTCGGCAAAAAAATTATCTGGATTTCGGTTGAGGACCATTTTTCCTATTATGGTAACAGGAACTAATTCCTCAGGAACAATTTTAGTTGGATCCAATAAATCAAATTCGTATTTATGTTCATCGGCTTCCGGAATAATCTGAACACCTAATTCCCATTCAGGAAATTGCCCGTTCTCAATGGCTTCCCATAAATCCTGACGGTGAAAGTCGGAATTTTTACCTGATATTTTTTGTGCTTCATCCCACACCACAGCATGAGTTCCTAGTTTTGGTTTCCAGTGAAACTTTACAAAATGAGATTTGTTTTTAGCATTTATAAACCGAAATGTATGAACTCCAAAACCTTCCATCATTCTTAAACTTCTTGGAATTGCTCTATCAGACATGACCCACATAATAGTATGCATGGTTTCTGGCATCAAAGAAATAAAATCCCAAAAGGTATCGTGTGCGGAAGCCGCTTGAGGCATTTCGTTATTGGGTTCTGGCTTCACAGCATGAATCAAATCAGGAAATTTGATGGTGTCCTGAATAAAAAAAACAGGCACATTATTCCCTACTAAATCATAATTTCCTTCCTCCGTGTAAAATTTTACAGCGAATCCTCTAATATCTCGCGCCAAATCAGTTGATCCTCTTGAACCTGCAACAGTAGAAAATCTGGTAAAGACAGGTGTTTTAATACTTGGATCTTGAAGGAATCCTGCTTTAGTATATTTCTCCATAGATTCATAAACCTGAAAATAACCATGGGCAGCTGAACCGCGTGCATGTACAATTCTTTCTGGAATTCTTTCGTGGTCAAAATGGGTGATTTTTTCTCTTAAGATAAAATCTTCCAGCAATGAAGGTCCGCGTTCGCCAGCCTTTAAGGAATTATTATCATCGTTGATTTTAAGTCCTTGATCAGTGGTCATAAACTCATTCTTTGCATCGGATTTATTGACTTCTAAATCCTGCTGTTTCCTGTTTTCAGAATCCTGTGCATGTTTTTTTACGTTTTTCATTTTAATAATTTTTAAAGTTTTTAAAATCTTATAAATTTACACTTTTAAACAATAATTTATTTACATAATTCCAATTAAAATTTTAAATTTAATTAATTTTAAAATTTTAAAATATTGAATTTCAAATAATTAAAATTAAATTTAAAATTTACGAGTGAGAATCTCGACTTTATTTCAAATTAAATTTTAGTCCAAATACAATGGCTTTTGTTCGTTTTGGTCAAAAAAAGGAAATTTGGATTTTGCGATTATATTACCAATGCTTACTGATATTTTAACAAAAAAATAACTCACACTTGTATATACAACTATAAAACATGTTACATTTGTACCAACAAATTACATATATACAAATATGAAAATTGAAGAAATTTTAAAATCGACTGTAACAATGGATAATTCGAAAAAAATTATCCTGAATGTTTTGTACACACAAAATGTCATTGCAGAAAATTTTAATGAACTATTAAAGCCTCATGAAATTTCCGGAGAACAATACAATGTACTTCGAATACTAAGAGGCCAGAAAGGAAATCCTGCAAACATGTGGGCAATACAAGAGCGGATGGTAGCTAAAACCAGTAATACGACTCGATTAGTAGATAAGCTACTGTTGAAAGAATTAGTCACTCGAAAAGTATGTCCGGAAAACAGACGCAAAATTGAAGTACTGATTACACAAAAAGGACTTGCTGTTTTAAAGGAATTAGATCCAAAAGTTATCGCTCACGAGCAGTTTTTTTCAAAAAATTTAAATGCAGAAGAAATAGATCAATTAAATCAATTATTAGAAAAATATAGAAATCAATAAATAACAATACATTATGAGTACTTTCCTAGAAAATCAAAATTGGAGATATGCAACAAAAAAGTTTGATGCAACAAAAAAAATAACTACTGAAGATTTAAATACCTTAAAAGAAGCCATTCGTTTGAGTTCTTCATCTTATGGATTACAACCATACAAGGTTATCATTGTTGAAAATCCAGAATTGAGAGCAAATCTTCAACCTGCAGCATGGGGACAATCGCAAATTGTTGAAGCTTCACATCTAATTATCTTCGCAAATGAAACTAATCTTAACGATTTAGCTGTAGATGATTATATTAAAAACATCAGTCAAACCAGAAATACTCCAATTGAAGCTTTAGCTGGTTACGGTGACTTTATGAAGTCTAAAATTACGTCTCTTACAGCTGAAGAAAAAAATATTTGGACAGCAAAACAAACTTATTTAGCTTTGGGTAACCTATTGAATGTAGCAGCAGAACTTAAAATTGATGCTACTCCAATGGAAGGTTTTGTTCCTGAGCAAGTCAATGAAATTTTAGGACTAGACAAATTAGGATTAAATGCTACTTTAATTACAACTCTGGGATACAGACATGATGAGGATGCAACACAACATTACAAAAAAGTTAGAAAATCAAACGAAGATTTATTCATAACACTATAAATTACTAATTCAAAATCAAATATTAATCTAAATTCAAAATCAAACACATGAAAAATTTAAAATCAATCGCATTGGCATTAGTAGTAGTTTTATCTACTTTATCAGTAACAGCTCAAACTAAAAAAGTTGATGTTGCACAAAGTTCGATCAACTGGACTGGAAAAAAAGTAACAGGACAACATGAAGGTACAATCAATCTTAAAGATGGTGCTTTAGTTTTCAAAGGAAAAAAATTAATTGGTGGTACATTCAATGTAGACATGAATTCACTTGTGACAACTGATTTAAAAGCGGGTCAAGGTAAAGAAAAATTAGAAGGGCATTTAAAATCAGGAGATTTCTTTGGAACTGAAAAATTTCCAACTGCAACATTAATTTTCAAAAAAATAGCTCTAAAAGCGCCTAATGTTTACACAGTAACTGGAGATTTAACTATTAAAGGAAAAACAAACCCAATTACATTTGATCTTGTAACTACAAAAGATAGTGCTGCAACTTCATTGAAAATTGACAGAACAAAATATGATATTAAATATGGTTCTGGAAGCTTTTTTGACAACTTAGGAGACAAAGCAATCAATGATGATTTCAATTTGGCTATAGCCTTGAAATTCTAATTTCATCCCAACAACAATATCTTAAAACCCTAACAAGCAATTGTTGGGGTTTTATGGTTTGTAAACCTACCTAAATTAGTCTATTTAACAAAAAAATCGAAAAATCATTGATTTTTTTGTTTAAATCTATTTGGAAAACCAAATTACCTTTATATCTTTGTTCCAATATATAAAACATGAAAACAATTTTAAACAATACTTGGTGGTGGAACAATTTACGTCAGTAGTCGTGAACAAAGCTTCCAATAGTATTATTAAACTATACATATAAAAGGCTTGTCATCACGACAGGCCTTTTTTTTGTGCCCATTTTATCACTATCACACAACACTAAAAAACATATAAATTGAAACCTTTTATACTCAATACACATTACAAGCAAATCCTTGCAGATACAATTACTCCTGTAAGTGTGTATCTCAAAATTCGGGATAAATTCCCAAATAGTTTATTACTCGAAAGTAGTGATTATCATGGGAATGACAACAGTTTTTCCTATATCTGTTGCAATCCGATTGCTTCTATAAAAATAGAAAATGAAATCATCTACAAAACCTTTCCTGATGGCAGTTTTGAAAAAATCAATATTGATGAGACTACCGATATTCCACAGGTAATTCAAGAATTTTCGCATCAGTTTAAATCGGAGAAAAATAATTTCAAATTCATCAATAATGGTTTGTTTGGTTACATTTCGTACGATGCGGTTCGTTATTTCGAAAAAGTAACGATTGCCAAAAAAGACAATAGCATTTCTATTCCTGATGTTTATTATGCCGTGTACCAAAATATTATTGCCATCAATCATTTCAAAAATGAAGCGTACATTTTCTGTCACAGTTTAGACGGAAGAAACAATATTTCAGAAATCGAACAATTATTACAATCCCGAAATATTGCTTCTTATAAATTTGCTAAAGAAGGAGCCGGTTTTTCGAATTTGACAGACGACGAATTCAAGCATAATGTGGCTTTGGCCAAAAAGCATTGTTACCGTGGTGATGTGTTCCAATTAGTTTTGTCCAGAAGGTTTACCCAAGGTTTTAAAGGCGATGAATTCAATGTATACCGAGCACTCCGAAGCATTAATCCTTCCCCCTATTTATTCTTTTTTGATTATGGTGATTTCAAAATATTTGGTTCTTCACCGGAAGCCCAAATTATTGTAAAAGACCGTAAAGCCGAAATTCATCCCATCGCAGGAACTTTCAAACGTACGGGCGATGATGAAAAAGACGCTATTCTTGCTAAACAATTATCAGAGGACAAGAAAGAAAATAGTGAACATGTCATGTTGGTGGATTTAGCCCGAAATGATTTAAGCAGAAATGGTCATAATGTTAATGTCGAAAAATATAGAGAAGTGCAATTTTTCTCCCATGTTATTCACTTAGTTTCAAAAGTCACAGGACATTTGCACCCAAGCGCAACAACGATGCAAGTCGTAGCCGATACTTTTCCGGCAGGAACATTGAGCGGTGCGCCAAAACACCGAGCGATGCAACTGATCGAAGAGTATGAAAAGACGAATAGGACTTTTTATGGTGGCGCTATCGGTTTTATGGATTTTGAAGGTAATTTTAATCATGCCATCATGATTCGTACTTTCCTGAGTAAAAATCATCAATTGCATTCTCAGGCCGGAGCGGGAATTATAGCCAGTTCCGATGAAGAAAGCGAAATGCAGGAAGTATATAATAAATTGAGAGCGTTGAATGCCGCTTTGGATTTGGCAGAAACAATATAAAATAATTTAAAGATTCCATAATTTAAGAATTTAAAGATTGCTGAAACGCAAGAATTTTTCACCCTTTAAATCTTTCAATTTTTCAATAATAAAACATGAAAAAAATACTAGTTATAGACAATTACGATAGTTTCACTTATAATTTGGTGCATTATCTCGAAGATTTAGATTGTGAAGTAACCGTTTACCGGAACGATGAATTTGATATTGATGAAATTGCAGTTTTCGATAAAATCCTTCTTTCCCCAGGACCTGGAATTCCTGATGAAGCAGGATTATTGAAAGAAGTCATTAAAAAATACGGCCCAACAAAAAGTATCTTTGGAGTATGCTTGGGCCAACAAGCGATAGGCGAAGTTTACGGAGGAACGCTTTCGAATTTGGATAAAGTATATCATGGTGTGGCAACGATGGTAAAAACCGTAGTGGACGATGAACTTTTATTCGAAGGATTAGGAAACGAATTTGAAGTAGGACGCTATCATTCTTGGGTGGTAGACACCAATTTACCCGATGTTCTGGAAGCAACTTCATTCGACGAAAACGGACAAGTGATGTCGTTGCGCCACAAAACCTACGATGTGCGCGGGGTACAATTTCATCCAGAAAGTGTGTTGACTCCAAACGGAAAAAAGATATTGGAGAATTGGGTGAAAAATTAGTCATACTGTCAAATGTCATATAGTCGAAAGACTTTAAGACTTTAAGACTTTCAACTTTAAGACATATATAAAAATGAAAAACATATTAAACAGACTGATCAATCACGAAATGCTTTCGCAAGAAGAAGCAAAAAACGTATTGGTAAATATCTCCAACGGAAGTTATAACACCAGTCAGATTGCTTCTTTCCTTACCGTTTATATGATGCGAAGCATTAGTATCGAAGAGCTTGCCGGTTTTCGTGAGGCGTTGTTGGAACTGTGCATCCGCGTGGATTTATCAGCCTACAACACCATCGATTTGTGTGGAACGGGCGGTGATGGAAAAGACACCTTCAACATCTCGACTTTATCTTCATTTGTAGCTGCGGGTGCAGGCATAAAAGTGGCAAAACACGGAAATTATGGTGTTTCTTCTATTTCTGGTTCTAGTAATGTGTTGGAAAAAATGGGAATCAAGTTCAGCAATGACACTGATTTTCTGAAGAAATGCATCGATAAAGCTGGAATTTGTGTTTTACACGCACCGCTATTTCATCCCGCTATGAAAAATGTGGGACCCATTCGAAAAGAATTGGCTGTAAAAACATTCTTCAACATGTTAGGCCCAATGGTAAATCCATCATTCCCAAAAAATCAATTGGTCGGTGTTTTCAATTTAGAAATGGCCAGAATGTATGCGTATTTGTACCAAAATACCGATGTGAATTTCACCATCTTACATTCGCTTGACGGCTATGACGAAGTTTCCTTGACAGGAGCTACAAAAATGATTACCAGTTCTAAGGAAGGAATGCTAAATCCAGAAGATTTTGGTGTTCGTCTTTTGTTCCAAAGCGAAATCGAAGGTGGAAAAACTATCGAAGAAGCAGCTCAACTATTTACGGATATCATATCTGGAAAAGGAAACGAAGCTCAAAATAATGTGGTTTGTGCCAATGCTGCAATGGCAATTGCAACCGTTACAAAATGTTCTCCTTTAGAAGGATTTCAAATAGCAAAAGAAAGTTTATTATCTGGTAAAGGACTTGTAGCTTTGAAAACATTACAAGAATTGAGTAAATAAAATAGTTTAAAGTTTAAGGTTTAAAGTTGTGGAAATGGATTATTACAAACGATGAGCAACTTTAAACGTCAAACAAAGAAAACGTTAAACAAATAAGAATGAATATTTTAGATAAAATAATAGTCGACAAAAAAAGAGAAGTTATTCTCAAGAAATCCATCATTCCCGTTTCGCAATTGGAAGCTTCGGTTTTCTTTGGAAAAAAAACTATTTCTTTGAGCGATAATTTAAGAAACAGCACATCCGGAATTATTGCTGAACACAAACGCCGTTCGCCTTCTAAAGCAGAAATAAATTATAGTTTTACGGTGGAAGAAGTAACTAAAGGCTATGAAAATGCTGGCGCTTGTGGAATTTCGGTATTGACGGATGGAAAATATTTTGGTGGTTCGTTAGACGATTTACTTTTGGCAAGAGCCACAGTCAACATTCCTTTATTGAGAAAAGAATTTATTGTTGATGAATACCAAATCTTGGAAGCCAAAGCACATGGAGCCGATTTAATTTTGCTAATTGCTGCGGTTTTAACAAGAGACGAAATCAAATCATTATCTGAATTTGCTAAAAATTTAGGACTGGAAGTATTATTGGAAGTTCACAATCAAGAAGAATTGGAAAAATCGATTATGCCATCATTGGATATGATTGGTGTGAACAATAGAAACCTAAAAACATTTGAGGTAAGTTTAGATTTCAGCAAACAATTGGCTGCACAAATCCCGAATGATTTTGTAAAAGTTTCCGAAAGTGGGATTTCATCAGTTGAAGCGATTAATGAATTAAAGCCCTACGGATATAAAGGATTTTTAATTGGAGAAAACTTCATGAAAACGGATAATGCGGGTAAAGCGGCAACCGAATTTATTAAACAATTAGCCCCCTAACCCCCGAAGGGGAACAAGCAACTAATAAATATGAAATCCGTGTCAAAAAAAACAGCAAAAACTAATCAACTAACAGCTCCCTTCCCTTCGGGGAGGGCTAGGGTGGGGATAAAAATCTGCGGCATGAAACATCCCGATAATATACTCGAAATAGGTTCGCTCCTGCCCGATTATATGGGCTTTATATTCTGGGAGAAATCAGCTCGGTATTTTGATGGCGTGATTCCAGATTTACCAAAATCAATCAAGAAAGTGGGCGTTTTTGTAAATGCTTCACAAGATGAAATTCTTGAAAAAATAGCAAAATACGATTTGCAATCCGTTCAATTGCACGGACAGGAATCAGTTGAATTTTGTCAAGATTTAAAGGTTGAAATGGATAATTCAATTGAAATTATAAAAGTATTTTCTGTTGATAATTCTTTTAATTTTGAAGTATTGGAACCCTTTGAAGCCGTTTGTGATTATTTCCTTTTTGATACCAAAGGAAAATTACCGGGCGGAAACGGAACCACATTCGATTGGAAAGTATTAGAAAACTATCCTTCGACCAAACCATTTTTTTTGAGTGGCGGAATCGGAATTAATGAAATGGGCGCTGTAAATGAAATCTCTAAAACCAATTTACCGCTTTACGCCATTGATGTAAACAGTAAATTTGAGATAGAACCCGGCTTAAAAAACATACAATTATGTAGAGACGCAGTACAATGCATCTGTACAGATAACGAAATAAAAAAATAAAATTATGTCATACAACGTCAACGAAAAAGGTTATTACGGAGAATTTGGAGGCGCCTTCATTCCTGAAATGTTATATCCAAATGTAGAAGAATTACGTCAAAATTATTTAAAAATTACCGCTGAACCAGAATTTCAGGCTGAATTTGATGCTTTGCTTAAAGAGTATGTTGGTCGCCCGACGCCTCTTTATTTTGCCAAACGGCTATCAGAACAATACAATACTAAAATCTATTTGAAAAGAGAAGATTTATGTCATACTGGCGCGCATAAAGTGAACAATACGATTGGACAAATTTTATTAGCCAAACGTTTGGGTAAAAAACGAATCATTGCCGAAACCGGTGCCGGTCAACATGGTGTTGCCACAGCAACTGTTTGTGCGTTAATGGGATTAGAATGCATCGTGTATATGGGGGAAATTGACATCAAACGTCAAGCGCCAAATGTAGCTCGTATGAAAATGTTGGGTGCCGAAGTGCGTCCGGCGCTTTCAGGATCAAAAACCTTAAAAGATGCCACTAACGAAGCCATTCGCGACTGGATTAACAATCCCGTAGACACCTATTATATCATTGGTTCTGTAGTAGGGCCACATCCTTATCCGGATATGGTGGCGCGTTTCCAAAGTGTTATTTCTAAGGAAATTAAAGAACAATTATTAGAAAAAGAAGGTCGTGAAAACCCTGATTATGTAATCGCTTGTGTAGGTGGCGGAAGCAACGCTGCCGGAGCTTACTATCATTTTCTTGATGAACCATCCGTAAATATTATTGCTGTTGAAGCGGCAGGATTAGGAGTAGATTCGGGCGAAAGTGCCGCTACATCTGCATTAGGGAAAGTAGGTGTTATTCACGGCAGTAAAACCTTGTTGATGCAAACTACTGATGGCCAAATCACCGAGCCCTATTCCATTTCGGCAGGACTGGATTATCCTGGCGTAGGTCCTATGCACGCTAATTTATTCGCTACTGGCAGAGCACAATTTATCTCCATTACGGATGATCAAGCCATGCAATGGGGATTGAAATTATCACAAATGGAAGGCCTTATTCCTGCTATCGAAAGTGCGCATGCCTTTGCTGTTCTAGACGAAATGAAATTCAAACCAGAGGACATTGTAGTCATCAATCTTTCCGGTCGCGGTGACAAAGATTTGAATACCTATATTGATTATTTTAAATTATAAGTGGGTTTATCCCGAATTTATTTCGGGGCGTTCCCTCGCTTTCACTATCGTTTCAGTGCGGTCAGGCTTTCCGTTACAATCTTTTTTATCTCGTTAAAAAAACGAGAAAAAAAAAGGATTTTCACTATAATCCTTAACGCAAAGTAGACAATACGAAATGAAGTTCTGTTCACATTTTCAAAATAGAAACTATGGAAAAATTATTCGCTTACGGCAGTTTACAAAATGAGGATATTCAAAAAGATCTTTTTGGACGTATTCTTGAGGGAACTCCTGAAACATTGATTGGTTACATCGTGAAAGAAATCCAAATTGAAGAGGAATTTGGTTTAGTTCATTATCCCATTATTACCGAAACCCAAATACCGGAAGATACCATCAACGGAATGGTATATTCCGTTTCTTCACAAGAACTTCGCCAAACAGATCTGTACGAAGGATTGCATTACAGACGTGTTGAAGTACATTTAGAATCAAACCAAAAAGCTTGGGCTTACAGTGCCGCTATTTAAGCTCTTGAATTAATAAAAAGGTAAGATTTCAAAAACCTTGCAAATCTGATAAAAAACATAAAATGAACAGAATAAATCAAAAATTACAAGAAAGTAAAAAGATACTTTCTATCTATTTTTCGGCAGGATATCCTAACTTAAATGATACGGTACAAATTATTCAGGATTTAGAAAAAAGCGGTATTGATATGATTGAAATCGGATTGCCGTTCAGCGATCCTTTGGCCGATGGACCAACGATTCAGGCCAGTTCAACTCAAGCGTTGCATAACGGAATGACCACTCAAGTGTTGTTTGACCAATTAAAAGACATCCGCAAAACAGTATCTATTCCTTTAGTAATTATGGGGTATTTCAATCCAATGTTACAATACGGAATCGAGAATTTCTGCCAAAAATGTGCGGAGATTGGAATCGATGGATTAATTATTCCTGATCTTCCGGTTGATGTGTATGCCGATGAATACAAAGCAACTTTCGAGAAATACGGATTGAAAAATATATTCTTAATTACGCCACAAACATCCGTTGAAAGAATCAATTTTATTGACAGCGTTTCCGATGGATTTATTTATATGGTAAGTTCTGCTAGTGTTACAGGATCACAAACTGGTTTTGGAAGCGTTCAAGAAGCGTATTTCAAACGCATTGCCGACATGAATTTAAAAAATCCACAAGTAATAGGCTTCGGAATCAACAATGCTGAAACCTTCAACCAAGCCACACAATTTGCCAAAGGAGCGATTATAGGAAGCGCTTTCATTCAGCATTTAACCGAAAATGGAACTGGAAAAATTGCCGAGTTTGTGAAAGCGATTCGATAAATACCTTCTTTTATATAAGATTAAACGGCGTTTAAACAAGTTTTAAACGCCGCTTTTTTTTAGACTAAACTAATTCAATTTTAATTTTTTTATAAGATTATTTCTATATATTTGATTTGGTTATTAAAAGAGATAAGCCTTCGCCAATCTACCCATATTTGGGTGTATATACGAAGATTTGTTTCGCATATATACTAATCATGCGATATTTTGACCGAAATCGAACAAATTAATAATTTATGAAAATTAGAAAAGTCCAAATTTCAAAATTTAGATCAATTGAAAATGGTGAATTTGAGTTGATCGATATTTTGGGTATCGTAGGTCAAAATAATTCGGGAAAAACTGCAATTTTAAAAGCTCTGAATTCTTTTTTCAACCCAACTTTAGAACTAAGTAACTATATAAATCTTACTAATTTATATTCTACGAATAGAGCTGTACCGCGAATTACAATCACATTCAATAACATTAATAATAAATCTGTTTACTTACCTTTTATTACAGATGAGCAGATTACGATAAAGCAAGAATACTCTAGAAGAAAATTAGATTATTATGTACTTAACAATGGAATATTCGAAGCCGCAAGTGAAATTTTCGTAAATACTTTACTAAGTGATGTTCAATTTGTCTTAATCCCAACCGAAAGAACTTCAAATTTAATTGGAGAAACAGATAATTCAATTTTAGCTAAATTATTAAATTCTTTTTTTGCAAAATATACAGCTAAGAGAGATACGTTAACACCTAAAGTTAAATCTGCATTTGAGTACTTACAAAATAATGCACTGAAAAAAGTTGTATCAGGCATTGAAGGTAAGTATTTATCAAACAAAGGTTTTCATATTAAAATTGATAGCGCAAAACAAATATCTTATGATTTATTTATAAATCATTTAGATATTAGAATTATAGAAGATGAAAAAGAATTTAATATTAAAGAATGTGGAAGTGGAATTCAAAGCTTAATAGCAATTGCAATTCTTAGATATTTAGCTGAATTAAATCATACAAACTTTATAATAGGAATTGAAGAACCTGAAATCAATCTTCACCCACAGGGACAAAAAGAATTAATATATTCGTTACTAGATGAAGTTGCAAATAATAATATCCAAATAATTTTTTCTACACACTCTACAGTACTAATTGATCAACTTGATCATACAAAAATAGTCTTAGTTCGAAAAGTTAGCGACACAAAGAGAAAGTTTAAAAGTAAAATATTACAATTAAAAATTAATTTCTGGACAACAAATAATTTGCAAAGACTACAATATGATAAATTTCACAAATTTAAAAATTCAGAATTCTTTTTTGCAAATCATGTTATAGTTTCTGAAAGTTCAACTGATTCAGAAATATTCAGAGTATTACTGGATAACAAAGGTGTAAAATTAGAAAGAAAAGGAATTTCAGTTCTTGAACTAGGTGGGATAAAGTCATTAAAATATGCATTCTATCTACTGAGAGATTTAGAAATTCCAAAAACTATTATTGTTGATAAAGATTTCTTCTTCGAATATCAAAATGGTTCTAAAAACTTAAGCCGATATGGATCAGGTTTCTTTAATTATAGAAATGTTTATAAAAACGAACCATTAATAAATGAAATTTTCAAAAATGTTGTTGATCGTAATTTACTTGAAGGTTTACTAACATCTAATAATAGCAGAGCATTGGATATTAGTATAAAATACGATATAATATTTATGAAATATAACCTGGAAATGGATTTAATAGCATCAAGGATTGCGCAAAATCTAATCTATATTTTTTTAAACATTCCGGCAGCAGACCGCAATACTTTTTATCTTCTTTCAAATAATGAAAATGCATTAAAAGGAATAGAGTTACTAACAAATGTGATAACTACTTTAGCTCATAAAAATTTACCAAACTCATATAAAAGATTAATTAGACGAATAAAGGACCTATAAAAAAACATCCCTGCTAGCGCGAGCGTCCCGCTCGTGAACACAAACAAAAAAACTATAAATTTGTGTCTCGTCCTGAAAAAAGTTTACATATTTACACTTAATCTTAAAATAGATTTACAACTCATTTTTAGTCCTGTCATTGGTTTACAATAATAGTTTTTTTACGTAATAATTCTTCCATAATTTTTCTGCAATTATATTGTTTTGATGTACTTGATTCGGTGTAAGATTACCTATATTTATAAGTGATCTTTCATTATTATGTAGTTATTCCTATCGCTCTGGTGAGTTCTGATCTTTTGGATCTCTCATAACTCAATTGGACAGCTTTTTCTTTGAAAGCTTTGTCATAAATTTTGCGCACTTGTTTCATAGGTTAAAATTAAGATTATTTCTTAACTTTCTGTGCCGGCTAAGTTTACATGCCCAGACACAACAGATCGATTTTTAACTTCTGTTTACAATATTGCTCCTTTTAACTTTACGCCTTTCAAACTTTTGACTTACTTATAACTATATTTAATTTTATAAAAACTTGATAATGTGTAAATAAAGAAACTTTTTAACAGAATTTTATAACAGATTTTAACATTGTAAATCGAACTTTACATCTGTATAATAAAGACAGTTCTAAAAGTTAATGTCTTCTTGCTCTGTTATTTAGATAAGCCATTAAAAATAAGGAATTATGATAGAAAGAGTACTATTTATCAGGTTGCAAAGTATTATTAAACTTATAAAATCCGATAAAAAAATTGCTTGATTACCTCAACTTCCAATTAAACCCAACTTGATAAGAGAATTGAAAGAAAAAGTAAATAATGTTTGTTTCCCTACTATTCAGCATTATTTGGAGTTACATTTTACCTTTATTAAAGCCCTAAAAAACGGATAGATTGTCCATCGGAACTATCTTTTACTGAAAGAATTAATGCTTAATACAAAAAAAATGAAAAATAGAGTCACCACTAAAAGTTCCAATATACGATCTGCAGGAAGTCAAAAAAAAGAGGATTTTTCTGTTTCGAATGCTACATATATTCAGGGGACTAAAGAAAAGTTGCCTGAAATTTTATTTATCACTTCGTATCCTCCTCGCGAATGTGGCATTGCTACTTATTCTCAAGATTTAATTAAGGCATTAAACAACAAATTCAAACATTCGTTTAAGATAAAAATCTGTGCGTTAGAATCCAAAAACGAACAACATCTTTACCCTGAACCAACACAGTACATTCTGAACACCGATCATTCAAATTCTTTCCAAAATTTAGCAGCCAAAATTAATTATAACGCTAGTATTCAAATTGTATTGATACAACACGAATTTGGGTTATTTAGAAAAAATGAGGCCGATTTTAAACAGTTTTTAAATACGGTTCAAAAACCGGTAATCATTGTTTTTCATACTGTATTGCCAAATCCAAATGAATTGTTAAAAGAAAATGTTAAAAAAATAACCGGATTAGTACATTCTATTATTGTAATGACCAGTTCGTCTGCAAAAATTTTAATCAACGATTATGGGGTTCCTTTGGAAAAAATCACCATTATTGCGCATGGAACACATTTAGTCCCTCACTCTGAGAAAGCACTTTTGAAGGAAAAATATAAATTAACGGATAGGAAGATACTTTCTACTTTTGGGTTACTTAGTTCTGGAAAAAGCATTGAAACCACCTTAGATGCATTACCAAATATAATTAAAGAAAATAACGATGTACTGTTTCTAATTATTGGAAAAACACACCCATCTGTCGTTAAAGAAGAAGGGGAAAAATACCGATTAATGCTTGAAGCAAAAATTGAAGCCTTACAACTGCAGAATCATGTACAATTTATAAACTGCTATTTGTCCTTATCGGATTTATTAGAATATTTACAGCTTACCGATATTTATTTGTTTACTTCCAAAGATCCAAACCAAGCTGTGAGTGGCACTTTTTCCTATGCTATGAGTTGCGGTTGCCCTATTATCTCTACTCCTATTCCGCATGCATGCGAAGTATTGTGTGGGGATTCTGGAATTATTGTCGATTTTGGAAACGTTCAACAATTAGCTACAGAAGTAAACCGTTTGTTACTTAACGAGCAGTTAAGAAAAAACATCAGTGCCAATGGATTGCACAAAATAGCACCAACAGCATGGGAAAATGCTGCAATTGCTTTCGCTTTATTATTCGAAAAAATCACAAAAGACACGCTCTCTTTGTATTATGATATTCCTGAAATTAATTTGGATCACATGAAGAAATTAACAACTTCTTTTGGAATGATTCAGTTTTCAAATATCAATCAACCTGATATAAATTCCGGCTATACATTAGATGATAACGCTAGAGCTATGGTTGCAATGTGCCAACATTTTGAACTGACAAAAGACGTAACCGATTTAGAATACATCAATATCTATTTTAATTTCATCAAATATTGTATACAACCTAGAGGAAATTTTTTGAATTATGTAGATAAACACCACCAATTTACAAATCAAAATAAGACAACTAATCTATCCGATTCTAATGGAAGAGCGATATGGGCATTGGGATATTTAATCTCAATAAGCGATTTGATTCCCCAAGATTTAGCAAAAACGGCGCAAACAATACTCCATACCGCTTTGTTAAATGTAAATAAAATTCATTCCACTAGAGCGATGGCATTTGTGATTAAAGGCCTGTATTATAGCAGCATAAAAAATGAATCAGAACAAAACACAGCTTTGATAAAAGAACTGGCCAACCGATTAGTTCAAATGTACAGACACGAATCTGACAAAGATTGGGCTTGGTTTGAGAGCTATCTTACATACGGAAACAGCATATTGCCTGAAGCCTTATTGTGCGCTTGGTTAGCAACAGGAGATTTAATTTATAAAGAAACTGCTAAATCCTCATTTGATTTTCTTTTGTCAAAAATATTTATAGGAAATTCTATAAAAGTAGTTTCTAATAAAGGATGGCTGCAAAAAGAAAATGAGTCTATCCCCCCACCTATAGGAGGCGAACAGCCCATAGATGTAGCCTACACCATTTTAGCATTAAGCAAATTCTATTATACCTTCAAAGAAGAGGCCTATTTACAAAAAATAAAAATCGCTTTCAGCTGGTTTTTAGGAAACAATCATTTACAACAAATAATTTACAACCCCTGTACTGGAGGATGTTATGATGGACTAGAGGACACTTACATCAATTTAAATCAAGGAGCAGAGTCTACAGTAAGTTATTTGATGGCAAGGCTAACTGTTAAAAAAACATTAAAAAAAATACATAAATATTCCAGTAAAACGGAAACTCAAATGGAATTTTATTTTAAATTAAATAGTAAAAACCACTTTGCATAATGTGTTAATGATGTGATAGTTCTTAGAAGTAAAAGAACGCTTATCCTGATAAAATATTCTCAAATAGTGATTCGTCCTGAAATAGATCGAAATTAAAAACGGCAATAAAATGATTTCAGAACAAAAAAATAAAATATTTTTTACGTTTGAATTATAATAATTCATTCTTCATCAATGACTTGACTTGAGTATCAAAACTCTTTGAACAAGTTTTAAGATAGAAGAACTAGGAACGAGAATGGATGCGTTTCAAACAAATACCGTTGTGAATTCCTCTAAAACAGGAAGGAGAGACGAGTAAAATACCTTAAACGACTTTTTATCACGAGATAAAAAGCGCACTTAATTTAATTATAATTTAAAAATAAATTTATGCGAGTTCCTGTAATCCGAAAAAATATAACATTTACCCCTGATTCTAAAAGGGTTGTTGCCAGATATTTTATAAATGGTGATCAACGGACTCAAAAAATGGTGAGCCGAATAATGATGTTGAATGAAAAACAAGTCATTGACACCTTGGAACATACCCTTCGTGAGTTTGCCAGACGGCATCGAAATATTTCAAGTATATTTTTTAGGCATTGCGAAAAAATTAGAAGCATAATCGAAGGAATGCAAATCAACTATGACGAGCTGTCACAGGAACGAAAAATGCTCATTGGTTCCTACTGTACAATGGAGTATGCCATAGAATCTGCCGCAATTTTTAACCCGTCTATAGTCGAAGATTTCGATCAGTCTGGTCTTGAAAAAGGAGAGAAGCGTGTCATTATTTCTTTCCGTGCTACCGGCGAAGGTCATATCTCATCCATTGTTTTTAGAAGAGGAATCCTGGATAAGGATAATAATCTCCATGTAATGAAAATTGGCAATAACATCGATAAAGCAGAGATTGTACACAAAACCTTATACAATAAAGAACGATTTCTGATGAAATTGTCAGAAATGCACACTTCTGACAAATACTCAACACGAATTATGCAGGACCTTCCAGACGAATTTGAGTATGCCGTATTAAAAAGTTTGGTACATAAAGCATTAAGCGATCCAATGATCCGCCAGGAAAGAAGAACAGCTCTCGAAGAAGTGATCTGGCTGGCAGATTCATTTTATGATTTACAATTTAAACACGATTCTGATATCACCGAACGTGTTATATTTCCCATATCAGATTCTGAAAGCCGTGGTATTGAAGATGCCCGTTTTGTTCGCTTTGTGGACGATGATAAATCAGATAAAGTGATGGCTACTTATACGGCATATAATGGTCATGTCATTCTTCCAAAACTTATTTCTACTGAAGACTTTTATACGTTCCGAGTAATGCCCTTATATGGAGCCGGTGCCCAAAATAAAAATTTGGCATTATTCCCCAGAAAAATCAAAGGAAAGTATGCCATGCTGTCTAGAATTGATGGTGTCAACAATTACCTTATGTATTCCGAGAGGCCTACACAATGGAATAATCCCGTACTCCTTCAAGAGCCACGCTATACTTGGGAATTTACACAAATTGGAAACTGTGGATCGCCACTTTGGACCGAAGAAGGATGGTTAGTTATTACTCATGGTGTAGGTTCCATGAGGCGATATTGTATTGGTGCCTCGTTATTTGATCTTGATGATCCTTCGAAAGAGATAGGAAGACTTAAAGAGCCCTTGCTTTCACCACTAGAAGATGAACGTGAAGGTTACGTACCTAATGTAGTCTATTCATGCGGTTCGATTATTCATAACAGCAGCCTTATACTGCCTTATGCTGTATCAGACTATTCATCTACTTATGGTGTAGTTGATTTGGTAGAATTAATCGAGGCTTTGAAAAAAAGTTAATAATCAAAAAGGTTATTAATACTTGACTAATTTCATTGACAAGAATTAAAATTAGGTTATTAATTGTTATAAAAAACTTGCAAAATTTGAATCGCAATAACATCAGCCATTCAAGGAAGACAGTTGTAGCTGATGCTGAGACAGGCTTACCTATTTTTGTTTATTTTGTTCAGATTCCTATCTTATTTATACCTCAAAAACTGAAACCTAGGTAAACACTGGGTTGTTAGGCAACGCTTATGAAAATTTATTCTATCAAATTCTGATCGCTTACGGTTGCATAGTTACCAATAAAACTCTCAGAGTCTGGTAATCCTGTTCTTAAAAAAATCTGGTAAACCCAGAATTTACTACAAATATCATAAAGGGATCGCAGACTCTTTGTGCGCCAGTAGAGGTACAAATTGAATTAAATCCTTCTAATCGTATGATTTAAAGAATTTTTTCATCTGTAGAAATCAAAAGCTAACTAATTATTCTTGTCTATTTACCCCTAAATACTGTTGAGCCATAAATTATACAGATAACAGGTTTTTATTTTCTATTTTTACTAAATAAGAGCATGATATTAAGCCAATGAATGAAAATCAAATTGGACTCAATTGTTTTTAACTAATAATAAACAACCATCACCTATAAAATCAACTATGAGAAAATTTTCAATCCTACTATTGTTTTTAATTCAATTACAATTTTTAATCGCACAAAATGGAACCGAAGCTGTTGACATTACAGATATGTTGAAAATCAAAACTGTTAGTAATATAACGCTGACAAAAGATGGGAAACGAGCTGCTTTTACGGTGACTGCTATTGAAGCCGATGAAAACAATAAATTAGATTACAAATACCGCACACAGATTTTCACCACAACTACTTTAAAAAATTCCGTACCGGTACAACTAACCACTAATAAAGATGGCGCCACAAGACCGGCTTGGAGCCCGGACGGCAAACAAATTGCTTTTATACGTTCTGTAGAGGACAAAATGCAAATTTTTATATTATCTATGGAAGGTGGTGAACCCATGCAATTGACAAAACATAAATACGGTGCAACCAATCCAAAGTGGTCGCCTGATGGCAAAAGAATACTTTTTTCATCAAGTATCCCTTTAAAAGACTTGCTTCAGGACTCTATTGTAAACATATCGAAAACAATTCCTACTTGGAAGATGGAAAAACCTGGTTTTGATAAAAACGAACATTTACTTACAAATAAAGACAAACCAAATCCAAACGGAAATTTATCCGAAATTAGAGCCTATTTAGATAAAAATACAACGGACAAAAAAGCAATTGTCTTGAATAAATTAAACTTCCAAAGCGAGTCAAATGTTTCTTCAGAAATGAATTTCAATCACTTTTTTGAAATAAACGTTTCCAAAGATGCAGAGCCTCGTTTAATAACTAAGGGATTTTATAGTTTTACTACTGCTGACTACACCCCAAACGGGAAGCAAATAATTGTATCAGGAGACTTAGACACTGTAGAAAATGCTGATCGTTCATTAGAAAGTGAGATTTTTATAGCTGATACAAATGGTGAAAATTTTAAAATGATATTAGGCGAAAACGGAAAAAGATACAACAGTGCCACTATATCTCCATCAGGAAAATGGCTGGCATTCTTATCCGGTAATACTTCTTTTATTAGTGTTCCTTCCTTGTCAATAATGCCTATGAATGGCACCGAAAAAGATATTGTAACAATCCCTTTTGATCGAAATAAATCGAATCTTACCTGGAGTAAAGATGACAAATACTTATACTTCACCTCTCAAATGAACGGCGGTAATGTATTGCACCGAATTGACCGATTAACAAAAAAAATAGAGCCTTTATCCAGCGTTGATACTGGTATTTCTAGTTTTGACATTGCCAATAATACGATTGTATTTTCTAAAACTCAGGTATCAAATCCTTCTGAACTTTATTTTGCTGATGCCAATTTTAAAAATGAAAAAAAAGTAAGTAATTTTAATGATTGGGTTGCAAATAAAAAATTATCCTTTCCTGAAAAGAAAACATTTATCAATGATTTAGGAATGACTGTAGAATATTGGATCATGAAACCATCAAACTATATGCCAGGAGAAAAATATCCGTTGCTGTTAGAAATTCATGGCGGTCCATCGGCAATGTGGGGCCCAGGCGAAGAAAGTATGTGGCACGAATACCAATATTTTTGCAGTAAAGGATACGGCATCGTTTATAGTAATCCAAGAGGTTCTGGGGGATATGGTTTGGATTTTTTGAGAGGTAATATCAACGATTGGGGCAAAGGTCCCGCAAGTGATGTATTAACAGCATTAGACAAAACTATTGAAGAAGGTTGGGCAGACAACTCCAAGTTACTTATTACGGGAGGTTCTTACGCAGGTTACCTGACAGCATGGATAATAAGCCATGACAATCGTTTCAAAGCGGCTTGCGCCCAACGTGGGGTCTATGATCTTAATACCTTTTTTGGAGAAGGAAACGCCTGGAGATTGGTTCCAAATTATTTTGGAGGATATCCATGGGAGCCAAAGGTAAAGGAAATTTTAACTCGCGAATCACCTATAAACTATGTCCAAAACATCACAACACCTTTCATTATTTTTCATGGCGGCAACGACCGTCGTACCGGTTTTATTCAGGCCGAAATGATGTTTCGCAGTCTAAAAGTATTGGATCGTCCTGTTGAGTTTGTAGTGCACCCGGGTGCAACCCATGAAATTACTAGAAATGGTGACAATCGCCAACGAATGGATCAAATGTTGCGAACGTATGAATTTTTTGAAAGATCGGTTGAATAAAAATAAAAGCAACTGATTCCTATACCTGCATCTGCAGGAATTTAAATCTTATAAAACTAAAAAGCCCTGTATATTATAAAATGACAGGGCTTATTTGTGATAAGAAGATTGTTCTCGAAGCATTCCTAATACGTTACCAAAACCTAAATGGAATTGGACTTCATGTAAATCAAGTATTGTTTTTTTTATCCTCAGAATACCAAAACTTATATAATTTTGGTATTCTTATAATTAAAAAACCTGTTATCTTTAAAATACGTTGTTTTGACTATCTTTAAAAAACTTTAAAAGAAAATCATGGAAGTACAATCGTATAAAAATCACATCCGGTACTACCCACCGCATCACTTTGTTTACTACCCAATAATAATGACATTTCTGGCATTCAGCATGTATTTTAGTTGTACCTCAGAAGACAAATTGATTTGGACTTTCATCAGTGTTATTTTTGTTGTGCTTGTTGGTCTGGCTTTCATGTTGCGCCAACATTATGCATTGACGCTACAAAACCGAATAGTACGGTTAGAGCTTCGGTACCGTTATTTTTCTATTACAGGAAAAAGATTGGAGGATTTTGAACACCAGTTAAATGACAACCAGTTATTTGCCTTGAGATTTGCGCCAGATAAAGAACTTCCTGCACTTATAGTAAGAGTGTTGACGGAAAAACTTTCGGGAACAGCAATTAAAAAAGCTATTATTAATTGGAAAGGAGATTATGACAGAGTGTAATATTTTAAAAATAATTATTATAAATTCTGAATTGTATCGCTCTAGAATTTTGTTTCTTTGTTTCGAAAATAATAGCCTCAAACCTGAATTTAAAACCTATAAATGCCAGAATATTTTCTAGATATTGAATACAACAACATCACTTATAGCGAAGAAGAAGTCAATCTTAAGGAATTTGAGTGCTGTACTTTTACCAGTTGTAATTTCTCACAGTGTGCCTTTGTAGCGGTTACTTTTATTGACTGCACTTTCAATGATTGTATTTTTAGTAACGCCAAAATAAATTATGTAGCCTTTAGAACCGTGACTTTCAATCGATGCGAAATCAAAGATGTTAATTTTTCTATGTGCGATAAATTGATTTTCGAAATTGATTTTAATGATTGTATTTTGGATTTCTCCAAGTTTTATACTTTAAAAATCAAAGGAACATCATTTACCAATTGCAGTATTATTGCCGTTGATTTTATGAGTACTGATTTGACTGAAGTGGTTTTTGACAATTGTGATTTATACCGTTCTGAATTTGCAAAAGCAATTGCTAATAAAGCAAATTTCCAGACAAGTTACAATTATACCATCGATCCGAAGACAACAAAATTAAAAAAAGCCGTTTTTGCTTTAGAAGGATTAAAAGGATTGCTCTACAAACATGAAATTATAGTGCAATAATTACAGCTTTTTTTCCATTTTGTAGTCTTCCATCAAGTACCCATTACCAATCTCAATATTTTCTTCGGCAATGATTTCAAACCCTAATTTTTGATAAAAAGCCAGTGCTTTATTAAAACGATTTACGTTTAAGGAAAGTGATGTCGACTTATTTTCGGTGGCTAATTTTTGTACTGCATCAATTAATATTTTACCAATTCCTTTTCCTTGTGCTTCTGGCAAAATATAAATTTTATGAATTCGGGTTACCGCTTCATTCTTATAATTATGCTCGATTGCTATGAAAGCTAAAATAGAAGTCTCCTCATTAACAATATAAAACAATTGCTCTTTCTTTTGAATTTGTTTTATTAAAGATTCATCTGAATAAATCAAATCCATCATATAGTTTAATTGTTCTTTTGACAAAATTTCACCGTATGTTATTGGCCAAGTTATATTGGCAATCTCTTGAATTGTATTTAAGTCAGCTATAGAAGCTTGTTTTAATGAAATCATTGTACTTTATTTACGTAAATTATTAAATATTAAAGCAAATCACCTTTTGGAATAAAAACATAGAATGTAGCCCCTGTGCCAAGCTCCCCTTTTGCTTTTATGAATCCTTTATGGTTCTCTACAATTCTATTGCAAATAGCCAGACCAAGTCCTGTTCCTGAGTATTTAGGATCTGTTTCTAAACGTTTGAATAATAAGAATATTTTATCCGAATACTCTTGCTTAAAACCAATTCCGTTATCCTCAATGGCAATTTTATAATAATCCGCTGGATTCGTTATCTTATAATCCACTACTTCTTTTTCAGTAATTGCTTTAGAAACAATATTTATTTGAGGCGGCACATCGTCTTTACTGTATTTAAGAGAATTTGAAATTAAATTTATAAAAAGCTGTTTAACCTGAAAAGGTATTGCTTTAATTATAGGTAGATTTCCAATTGTAACGATGGCTTTTTTATCTTCAATAGTAGACGATAAATCTTGAAGTATTTCCTCCAATACTTTGCTTAAATTAGTTTCTATAAAAATTTTATCCCCTTTTATTGTTCTGGAATAATTCACTAAATCAATTAATAGTGTCTGCATCCTATTAGCCGTTACACGAATTTTAGAAAAATAGTCTTTTCCTTGTTGGGTAAGTAAATACAATTCTTTTTCTTCTAATCTGGAAATAAACATTTGAATCTTACGAAGTGGTTCCTGTAAATCGTGACTTACAATATTATTAAAAGCCTCGAGTTCTGTGTTAATATATTTAAGTTCTTTATTATTTTTTTCTAATTCAAGAGTTTTTTTGTATTGATTTGTAATATCATAGTTCACTCCTATTTTTATCAAACCACCGCTCCCATTCTTAGTAAAACTTCCTACACCTAAAATATATTTCACTTCTTCTTTTGGAGTTAAAAACCTAAATATCATCGAAGTAGACTGGTGATTTATTAAAGAATCTTTATGCACTTTCGTTACATAAGCTAAATCATCAGGATGAATAAATTTAATTGTATTTTTTATATTGGGTTCAAATGCATTGGGTTCAACCCCCATTAGACGGAACAAATTATCTGAAAAAGTATAGGTATTCGTTTCCAGATTAACCATCCAGTGTCCAAAACCTGCTGTCATTTCAGCAGTATTGTAAGACTCATTCACTAGTTTTAATTGGTCATTCGCCTTTTTGAGTTCATCAATATCAACATTCATTTTTTGGAACGAAAGCAATAATATTAGAAGAGAAAGAATCACTAATAAAAAAGCGGTAATGATTGAATCTTGCAATTCAAATTGATGATTACTATTTTCAAATTCTGTTTTTGTACTTTCAGAGTATATTATTTTAGTGACAAAGGATTTCATCATTTCTGTAACATGACTGCTCTCCAATAACATCTCATTTAATGCTAACGGGCCAGAATTTTTACTTTTTGCAAGAAGTAATGTCTTCCTGAATAATTTGAATCTAAGGTCAATAAGTTTTTTTAACTGGCCTATATCATTACCTCTGGCGGTATCATTTACAGTTAACAGCTTTAGCTTTGTTATGCTTTCCTCAATTTTACCTCTACTCAAAAATCGGTCTTCTAGATAGGTATCCTCTTTTGTAATGATATAACTTCGTAAACTCGTTTCGTAATTACTGATTACAGATAAAAGTTTTTCTAATTCGAGTTGGACTTGATTTGAATTTGCAATTACTTCAACCGTTGAATCAAGCTTTTTCATTTGGGAATAAAACATCGAGGCTATATAACAAACTACAACAATTGCAATAGCTAAAGCTATTTTAAACACTTGCGAATTTTTATATAGTCCCAGAATTTTCATTTATTCCTTATTATATGCTAAAGAAAAAAGTTTCAATATTTAAACCTGACGTATGAAATTGCCAATTCATATTTACAACTTCCTTGATTACTTTTTTTAGTTTAGAAAAATCATTGGGTTTTTTTATGTAGATATTTGCGCCTTCTACAAAAGTATCTTCAATATCTTTTTCTGAGGAAGAAGTCGAATATATTGCAATCGAAACATCTTTAAAACGAGTGTTTGATCTAATCTCTTTCAGACAGTCTATTCCTGTTTTTCCGGGCATATTCAAGTCGAGAAATAAAACATGAGGCAACTTAATTTCAGGATGCACTAAATAATCCATTAGATCATTCCCATCTTTAAATAGAGTCAACTTATTATTCATTTTAAGCTCTTGTATAGCTTCACTAAAAAAAGTGCGATCATCTTCGTCATCGTCAGCTAAAAGAATGTGCATTGAATCTTGGTGTGTAATCATAAAATATGGGGTGTTTTATAATTTTATTTAATCGTTATTAGATAACTCTCTCTTCTTACCTACAATCCTTTTAAACATTGAGGGAGTTAATCCTGTTACTTTTTTAAATTGGGTTGATAAATAAGCAACACTACTATAATTTAATTCATGAGAGATTTCGGTTAATGTGAGTTTCTCTTCAATTATCAGTTTTTTGGCTCTTTCAATCTTTTGAATAATAATAAAATTCTCAATAGATGTAAAAGTATATTCCGAAAAAACATTAGTAATATAACCGTACCTAAAATTCAATTTATCCGATAAATATTGAGAAATTGTTATGTTTGGAAACTTATCTTTTTCATAAACAATCTCAATTATAGCGTCTTTAATTTTTTGGATTAATTGTCCTTTTGGATTATCAATAATCTGAATGCCATACTTGGTTAAACAAACCTGAAGTTCTGTTAAAACATCCTCAGAAACATTATCTCCAATTTCAATTTGTCCTAAGTCCAACAGCTGATATTTAATATCAAATTTTTCTAATTGATCTTGTAATATTGCCTTACAAGCAACATTTCCATCATAATTAAAATTGAGCTTCATATCAATAAACAAGTATTAAGGTTAAATTAAGTTATAAATGTAAATTAAAAAACATTAATCTGTCACAAATAATTTAATTTAAATATAAAAACGGTATCCTTTTTTGGATGCAGTAACTATAAATAACTGATTATTAAGGCTCTTAAATGGTTCGGTATTCACTAAAAATTAGAACCAAAAGTATCCTTAATAAAAAAATTACCCATGAATTGTTTCATTTTTACCGTAATTTGTTATAATATTTTCTTCAAATTCAAGCCATTCTCTCCAGCGCTTTTCAACGTCAATTCCTACACCATATTTCCTTGCATAGGTAATAAAAGTAGTGTAATGTCCCGCTTCACTCTCCATCAAATCTCTATAAAAAATCGATAATTCTTCATCGTTTATATTTTCAGAAAGGACTTTGAAACGCTCACAACTTCTGGCTTCTATCATAGCTGAAAACAACAACCGTTCCACTAAACTTGAAACTCTGCTTCCGTTTCCACTTTTTTTCATGTACAAATACAATTCGTTGACATAATCATCTTTGCGTTCACGACCCAATTTCAAGCCGCGTTTGATGATGATGTTGTGTACTTGCTCAAAATGGTCGATTTCTTCTTTGGCCAAAGCCAATAAATCCTTTACTAAATCCTGATGCTCTGAATTGTTTGTGATAATTGTGATGGCATTTGTAGCTGCTTTTTGTTCGCACCAAGCATGATCTGTCAAGATTTCCTCGATGTTCTTTTCTACTATATTGACCCACCTTGGATCTGTTGGTAATTTTAATCTTAGTACAGACATTTTTTTAGTCTTAAAGTTAGAAAGTCATAAAGTCATAAAGTCGAAAGCCAAAAACTAAGACAGAATATTAAATTCTATTCAAAGACTTTCGACTTTCGACTTTAAAAACTTTACGACGTATTTTTTAGTATACGAAAATAGCTCTTTCGCTCATCATTTCGTTCACTTCATTTGCTACCGCCTCGATAACATCTTCGTTAGTGTGATCCACTAAAACTCTGTCAATTAGAGCAACAATCGTTTCCATATCCTCTTCAACCAGACCACGAGTGGTAATAGCTGCAGTTCCTACACGAATACCTGAAGTTACAAATGGTGATTTATCATCAAATGGAACCATGTTTTTATTTACTGTTATTTCTGCTTTTACTAATGCATTCTCAGCATCTTTTCCAGAAATATTTTTGTTTCTCAAGTCAATCAACATCATGTGATTGTCTGTTCCACCAGAAATAATTTCATAGCCTCTTTTTACAAAAGCATCAGCCATTGCATTTGCATTTTTTTGTAACTGTAAAGCATACGTAAAAAATTCATCTTTCAAAGCTTCACCAAAAGCTACGGCTTTTGCAGCAATAATGTGCATCAACGGACCACCTTGATTCCCTGGGAAAACCGCTAAATCCAATAGGGAAGACATCATTCTGATTTCTCCTTTTGGTGTAGTTAAACCAAATGGGTTTTCGAAATCTTTACCCATCAATATTAATCCACCACGAGGACCACGTAATGTTTTGTGGGTTGTAGTAGTTACAATATGACAATGAGGCAATGGATCATTCATTAAACCTTTAGCAATAAGACCTGCAGGGTGAGAAATGTCAGCTAGTAAAATAGCGCCAACACTGTCAGCAATTACTCTGAAACGCTCAAAATCCATATCACGAGAATAAGCCGAAGCTCCTGCAATAATTAATTTTGGTTGCTCTCTAGTCGCTATTTCTTGAATTTTATCATAATTTAATCTTCCTGTTTCCTTATCTACACCATAAAAAGAAGGTGTGTATAAACGTCCTGAAAAATTAACTGGTGAACCATGTGTTAAGTGTCCGCCATGTGACAAATCAAAACCTAAAATTTTATCACCTGGTTTGATACAAGCGTGGTAAACCGCTGTATTAGCTTGTGAACCGGAGTGTGGCTGCACATTTGCATAAGCAGCTCCAAATAACTCTTTGGCTCTATCGATAGCAATTTGTTCAACAACATCAACTACTTCACAACCGCCATAGTATCTTTTGCCAGGATATCCTTCCGCATATTTGTTAGTTAAAACAGAACCAGCTGCTTCCATTACTTCGTCACTTACGAAGTTTTCCGATGCAATAAGTTCTAATCCGTGAATTTGTCTTTCTTGTTCTTCTAGAATAAGGTCAAAAATTTGTTCGTCGCGTTGCATTTTTTTGATTTTCGTTAATTTGATGCAAAAATACGAAAAAACGTTTGGTTAATAGTTAGATTATAATATATTTGATGAGTAATTTTTTAACAAAATAATTAACAAAATATGCCAATAACAGCTAACGATACCAATAGAAAATCATGGCTTGAAGTACCTGCCAACAGTGATTTCCCTATTCAAAATATTCCTTTTGGAGTTTTTCTTACCAAAGAAAATATAGTAACCGTAGGAACTAGAATTGGAGATTCTGCCATAGATTTGGGAGCTTTACAACAATTAAATTATTTTGAAGGCATTGAACTGACGGATGATATGTTCATGCAGGATACTTTAAATGATTTTATTTCTGATGGTCAAAAAACATGGCGTTTAGTTCGAAACCGAATCGCAGAGCTATTTGACGTGACAAATTCGAAACTACAAGATAATGCAAAAGACAGAGACATTATAATATTTAAAATGGAAGATGTTGAAATGCAATTACCAGTACTTATTGGTGATTACACTGATTTTTACTCCAGCAAAGAGCACGCAACTAATGTAGGCAAAATGTTCCGTGACCCTGAAAATGCATTATTACCAAACTGGCTTCACATTCCTGTAGGCTACCACGGCAGAAGTTCTACCATAGTTCCATCAGGAATTCCAGTACACAGGCCAATGGGACAAACGTTACCAAACGGAGAAACAACACCGGTGTTTGGCTCTTCTCGTTCAGTAGATTTTGAACTTGAAACTGCTTTTATTACTACGGATGTAAATATAATGGGCGAAAACATTGCTGTAACCGAAGCTGAAGATTATATTTTCGGAATGGTTTTACTGAATGACTGGAGTGCCCGTGACATTCAAAAATGGGAATATGTGCCCCTGGGACCATTTTTAGCAAAAAACTTTGCGACTTCAATTTCACCTTGGATTGTTACAATGGATGCTTTGGAACCTTTTAGAACCAAAGGACCAAAACAAGAGCCTACTCCACTTCCTTATTTGCAACAAAAAGGAAAACATTCTTTTGATATCCATTTAGAAGTGGCGATTCAACCTGAAAATGCAAAACCAACAGTTGTTTCACGCTCTAATTTTAAATATTTATATTGGTCAATGTGCCAACAATTAGCACATCATACCTCTAATGGTTGTCGCGTAAATTCTGGCGATATGATGGGTTCGGGAACTATTTCCGGTCCAACTGAAGATAGTTTTGGTTCTATGTTAGAATTGACTTGGGGCGGTAAAAATCCAATAAAAATGAGCGACGGAACGGAGCGTAAATTCATCAATGATAATGACACGGTAATCATGAAAGGTTTTTGCCAAAATGGAAAGGTTCGAATTGGTTTTGGTGAAGTTTCCAGCAAATTACTTCCTCCTTTTGTGAGAAAATGAAAGATCAAAAATACCCTTTTTAAAACCTAACATTTATTCTATTTTTGTTAGGTTTTTTTATGGCATTATTTTATGAATTTTGAATTTAAAAAACAAGATTACAGCTTCAAATAAACCACTATGTACTAAAAATCCATAGATTTGGTATGCAGACTAAATAGTAGCCACGAATTTTATCAATTAGCACAAATTAATTAGTGGAAATTCGTAGAAGTCGCAGCTACTATTTTTTAGAAGCTAAAACAAAAGATATTGAAGTACATAGTTTTAAAATTTTAGACCAACAATTACTTTTTTGCTTATGAAAAAAATCACTCTTTTAATATCCTTATTTCTCCTTATTTCCTCCTGTGGCTTGAAGCAAACCCAAAATTTATTAAGCTCCGGAAATTACGATCAAGCCATTGATAATGCTGTTTCAAATTTGCGAACCAATAAAGACAAAAAAGGCAAACAAGATTATGTTTACTTACTGGAAGAGGCTTTTGCCAAAGCAAAAGAACGCGATTTGAATGCTATTAATTTATCAGCAAAAGATGCTAATCCTGCTCAATTGGAAAAAATGTACAACACGTATTTACAATTGAATTCCCGTCAGGAAAAAATCAAACCTTTACTTCCCTTGAAAATACTTAAAGAAGGGCGAAATGCCATTTTCCCATTTGACAATTATAACGACCAAATCATTGACAGCAAAAATGCCTTATCAGCTTATTTGTATGCTAATGCCAAAAAATTAATGGGAACTTCAGACAAAATGAATTACCGAAAAGCGTATGATGACATGGTATATTTAAACCAAATAACTCCAAATTATAAAAACGTTTTACAACTCATCGATGAAGCCAAATTTAAAGGTTCTGATTATGTTTCGGTTTACACCAAAAACGAAACGAATATGATTATCCCGGTTCGCCTTCAAAATGACTTATTGGATTTTAGTACATTAGGATTGAACGACAAATGGACTGTATACCACAGCAACAAACAAAAAGGAATTGATTATGATTATGGAATGGTAATCAACTTTAGACATATTTATATTTCGCCTGAGCAAATAAAAGAAAGAGAATTTGTAAAAGATCGCGTCATAAAAGATGGTGTCAAAAAACTCATTGATGCCAACGGAAAAGAAGTTCTGGACGAAAAAGGCAAAGTGGTGATGGTAGATAATATGAGAAATGCAACAGTGCGCATTTATGAATTCAGACAGTTTAAATCCTGTCAAATTACTGCTAAAGTAGATTACATCAACTTTAAAAGCAATCAATTATTACAATCTTTCCCTATAACTAGTGAGTTTATTTTCGAAAATATTTATTCCACCTATAAAGGAGATCGACGCGCTTCTGATGATAATTATTACTCGTATTTTGACAAAAGAGCAGTCGTTTTCCCTAGCAACGAACAAATGGTTTATGATACCGGAGAAGATTTAAAAGCAAAAATAAAAGATATTATAAACGGAAACAGGTTTAGAAACTAATGCTATAAAATCAATACTGTTTTACAAAACTCCTTGATATTTAAACCTATCAAGGAGTTTTTTATTTAAAAAAATCAACAATACATTAAAATTTTGTTACAAAATACAAAATTAGTGTTGTGTTTTAAAAATATGTGTACTTTTACACCGATGAATAAAACAAGTTTACATATAACTTCTTTGTCACGGACAAACAGACCTACCACTTCTCCCGAAGTACGGATGCTATCACTATAGTACCCAAAAGCTGTTTCGTATCTATATTCATTTTTCATTTTTTTCGTTTTGAAATTACCGCCATTTTATATTCATTCAACACATCCAAAAACTAACACTAATTTATCACTATTGTATTGTAGTTCAACTTATTGCGCAACAATCAACTGTTTTAATATTATAATTGAATGTGACAAAAAAGTATTTCAAAAACAAATACACAAATCATTTTATAACTCAAAAATTCAGCTTTTGAAATGAATATTTCTATCATTATAACTCAGGAAGAACAGTATAAGTATTCGCAAGAAATATGTGACACCATAGAATTGTCCGCACTATTGAGAGGTACTGGGATTGCCAAAAGAACTCCTGAATACATCCAAAAAAAGATGGAAAACAAAGATGCTGTCATTGCATTAGACAATGGGAAATTTGCTGGTTTTTGTTATATCGAAAGTTGGCAACACGGAAAGTTTGTCGCACATTCTGGGTTAATTGTACATCCTGATTACAGAAATTTAGGTTTAGCCAAAAAAATCAAATCATTTGTTTTTGATTATTCATTGGAAAAATATCCAGAGGCTAAGGTTTTTGGAATCACGACTGGTTTGGCTGTAATGAAAATTAATTCAGATTTAGGTTACAAACCGGTTCCTTTTTCAGAATTGACCAGCGATCCAAGTTTTTGGAAAGGATGCCAAACCTGTACCAATTATGAAATCTTAAAAAGTAAAGATAACAAATTGTGCTTGTGTACCGGAATGCTTTATGACCCAAAAGAAAAGCCTAAAGACCCGCCTAAACATCCCTTTAACATTAGAGTCTTAAACCGATTAAAATCAATTAAAGAAGCCCTATTCTTAAAAAAATAATATCATGAAAAAAGTTGTATTAGCTTACAGTGGAGGACTAGATACCTCCTATTGCCTAAAATATTTAAAAAACGAAAAAGGATATGAAGTTCATACCGTTCTTATAAATACAGGCGGATTTGATGAAGAAGAACTAGCCGCTATTGAAGAAAGAGCCTACAAATTAGGAAGTGCCCAACATGCAAATCTTACCATTGTAGATAAATATTACGATAAAGCCATTAAATATTTGATTTATGGAAATGTATTAAAAAACAATACGTATCCATTATCTGTAAGCGCTGAGCGTGTTTTTCAAGCAATTGAAGCAATAAAATATGCAAAATCTGTGGGTGCCGAAGCGATTGCTCACGGAAGTACTGGTGCAGGAAATGACCAAATTCGTTTTGATTTAATTTTCCAAACCATTGCTCCCGAAATTGAAATCATCACTCCAATCAGAGATTTGAAATTATCAAGACAGGAAGAAGTTGATTATTTAGCTCAAAATGGAGTTCATTACTCTTGGGAAAAAGCACAATATTCCATCAATAAAGGATTGTGGGGAACAAGTGTAGGTGGTAAAGAAACATTGACATCAAATCAATCGTTACCAAGTGAAGCGTACCCTTCGCAATTGCAAAAAACAGGTGAAGAGAAAGTGACGCTACAATTTGAAAAAGGAGAATTAGTAGGCATCAACGGGACATTGGACACACCAGCAAAAAACATCGTTGCATTAGAAAAACTGGCAAACGCATATGCTATAGGTAGAGACACGCACGTGGGTGACACCATTATCGGAATTAAAGGAAGAGTTGGTTTTGAAGCTGCTGCACCTTTAATCATTATCAAAGCACACCATTTATTAGAGAAACATACGCTGGGTAAATGGCAACAATACTGGAAAGAACAACTAGGAAACTGGTACGGCATGTTATTTCATGAAGGACAATTCTTAGACCCTGTGATGAGAAACATTGAGGCTTTCCTTGAAGACACTCAAACCACTGTAAACGGCACCGTTATCGTTTCTCTAAAACCATATCACTTCACATTGGACGGAATTGAATCTGAAAATGATTTAATGAATACCTCTTTTGGTCAATACGGGGAAATGAACAACGCTTGGACATCTGACGATGCCAAAGGATTTATCAAAATTCTTGGGAATGCCCAAAACATATTTTCATCTGTAAATAAACTGACACATGATTAATATTGGAATAATAGGTGGTTCTGGTTACACCGCTGGGGAACTCATCAGAATATTGATGTTTCATCCCAATGCTACACTTGATTTTATTTACAGCACAACAAACGCTGGAAAACCACTTTCGGTGGCGCATCATGATTTGATGGGCGATATCGAGATGAATTTTACCGATACGGTGAATCCAAATGTGAATGTTGTTTTCTTGTGCTTAGGACACGGTAAATCAAAATCGTTTTTAGAGCAAAATCAATTTGCGAGTCATACCAAAATCATCGATTTAGGAAATGATTTCAGATTGACAAAAGACAAAGATTTTGACAGTAAAACTTTCGTTTACGGTTTACCTGAATTAAATAAAGCGGTTATTAAAAACGCTCAATTTATCGCTAATCCAGGTTGTTTTGCAACAGCGATTCAATTGGCATTATTGCCTTTAGCCAAAAACGAAATGCTTACGACCGACGTTCACATCAATGCCACAACCGGAAGTACAGGAGCTGGAGTTTCCCCTTCGGAAACGACGCATTTTAGTTGGAGATCAAATAATATGTCACATTACAAAGCTTTTGAGCACCAACATTTGGGTGAAATAAACCAAAGTGTCGACCAATTGCAGGCGGATTATACCAATGAATTGATTTTTGTACCCAACAGAGGGGATTTTGCGAGAGGGATTTTTGCAACATTATACACAACAATCGAAGAAAATCTGGAAGATGTAGTAGCAAAATACGAGGCTTTTTACAAAGACCAACCTTTTGTAACGGTTACTACCACTGGAATCAATATGAAACAAGTGGTTCAAACGAACAAGTGTATTATTAGTTTAATGAAAAAAGGAAACCGGTTATTGATTACTTCAGTAATTGATAATTTAACAAAAGGAGCCTCAGGACAAGCCATTCAAAACATGAATTTAATGTTTGGATTGGATGAAACCACGGGATTGCATTTGAAACCATCTGGATTCTAAAAATTTGTTTCAAGTTTAAAGTTTAAGGTTACATACGTAACTTGAAACTTTAAACCTTAAACCATTTAAACAAAAAAAGAAAATGAACTTATTTGACGTTTACCCATTATACAATATCACTCCTGTAAAAGCACTGGATTGTACTATTACAGATGAAAAAGGAGTGGAATATTTAGATTTATATGGTGGTCATGGAGTAATTTCCATTGGACACACACAACCGGATTATGTAGCCAAATTAAAAAATCAATTGGATAACATTGGTTTCTATTCGAATGCGATTCAGAATCCATTGCAAGTAGAATTAGCAGAGAAATTAGGGAAACTCTCCGGATTGGAAGACTACACTTTATTCTTGTGCAGTTCTGGAGCTGAAGCCAATGAAAACGCCTTGAAATTAGCCTCTTTTCACAACAATAAGTCGCGTGTAATTGCTTTTGATAATTCCTTTCATGGAAGAACTTCGGCGGCAGTTGCGGTAACAGATAACAAAAAAATTGTTGCGCCAATCAATGCACAACAAATCGTTACTTTTTTACCACTGAATAATATTGAGTTGGTAGAAAACGAACTAAAAAAAGGAGATGTTTCTTCTGTAATTATTGAAGGAATTCAAGGAGTGGGCGGTTTAGACCAAGGTACAACTGAATTTTTTCAGGCATTAGAAAAAATATGCGAAGCATACGATGCCGTTTTGATTTTGGATGAAGTGCAATCAGGATATGGAAGAAGCGGAAAGTTTTTTGCACACCAACATCATGACATCAAAGCAGATATTATTTGTCTGGCGAAAGGAATGGGCAATGGATTTCCTATTGGAGGCATCATGATTTCTCCGAAATTTACAGCGAGTTATGGACTATTGGGAACTACTTTCGGTGGAAACCATTTGGCTTGTGCTGCTGGCATTGCGGTTTTGGATGTGATCGAAAGTCAAAAATTAATGGATAACGTAAATGATGTTTACGCCTATTTTTTAGAAGCAATCAAACAAGTTCCTGAAGTTATCCAAGTAAAAGGAAAAGGATTAATGCTAGGTGTAGAATTTGATTTTGACGTAAGTACACTTCGTAAAAAAATGATTATGGACAAACATATTTTTACGGGAAATGCTAATAATAAAAACTTATTAAGAATTCTTCCTCCATTGACAATCAATAAGGAAGCAATTGATACCTTTATTATAGCTTTAAAAGAAACATTGACAGAATTGAAATGATTTTTTTAAACATATAAGTCACATAAGCTCTTAAACTGGTGACTCATATGCTTCGATTTTTTTCTAAAACAGTAAACCAAAAACTAATGAACCACGTATTACCAATAGAAAAACGAAATTCAGTTTTAAGTCGCATGGCCGAACTTCTTGAACAAGAAAGAGCCAATCTTAAGACTATAAATCAACAAGATTTGCATCATTATTCTGGCGATGATTTGGCTATGGAAAAACGTTTATTGGTTAATGATTCCAAAATTGACGGAATGATTGTATCCCTGCAACAATTAGCCAGTCAGGAAGATCCTATTGGTGTAGAACGTTTTAATTTCGACCATGAAAACGGAATGAAAGTCATCAATAAAACAGCGGCTTTTGGAACCATCATGATTATTTATGAATCCAGACCTGATGTTACTGTTGAAGCTGGTGGAATCGCTTTCAAATCCGGAAATAAAATTCTATTGAAAGGCGGAAAAGAATCCTTACTATCCAACTTAAAAATTGTGGAATTGTGGCATCAAGCTTTAACAGCAAACCATGTGACTACAGCATGGGTGGAATACTTGAATTACAATCGGGAAGAAACGCAGGCATTTTTAGAGAAACCGACACAAAAAGTGGACTTAATCGTTCCTCGTGGTGGCGAGAAATTAATCGCTTTTGTAAAAAAACACGCCACATGTCCAGTAATAATAAGTGGTCGAGGAAATAATTTTGTGTATATAAATAAGGAAGCCGATTTAAAAAAAGCACTTGACATTATTATCAACGGAAAAACCTCAAACATATCTGTTTGCAATGCTTTAGATAAAGTTTTAATTGATACAAATATTGAGAATTGGGAAGCTTTTGCTACCAATATAGTTCAGGAATTACAACAAAGAAACGTTACTGTTTTGGGAGATGAAAGTATTTCCAAGGCAACAAACGTTCCTCAGATTGAATCGGATTTAATTTGGTATGAAGAGTTTTTAGATTATAAAATTGTTATTGGAACAACTAATTCGGATCAAGAAGCGATTGACAAAATAAATAAATATTGTGGCGGACATTCCGCTTCGATAATCACAAAAAATGATGCAATTGCCCAGGAATTCATGGAAAATGTAGATACTGCAGCCGTATATCAAAACGCCTCTACCCGATTCACTGATGGAGGACAATTTGGTTTAGGAGGCGAATTAGCCATAAGCACAGACAAATTACACCAACGTGGACCAATTGGTTTGCAACATTTAGTTACTAATAAGTGGTATATTTACGGGAATGGACAAACGAGAAAATAGTCTTAAAGTCGAAAGTCATAAAGTCGAAAGATTGAAAAAAAGAAGGATTCAGAATAAAGAATAAAAATGGCTAAAAAAAGAATTTTATTAAAGTTAGGAAGCAATACGTTAACCAAGGAAACCAATCACATTTCGAGAGGAAAGATTGAGGATATTGGGATGCAAATAGCCGCTTTACAAGACGATTACGAGTTTATTATTGTAAGTTCTGGTGCGATTGCTGCAGCCAAACAATTTGTAAAATTGGAAAATCAAGACAAAGATGTTTTTGTAAAACAAGCGTTGGCTTCTATTGGCCAGCCACATTTAATGCGGATTTATCATGAAAATTTTAGTGATTTAGGATTGCTAATTTCGCAATGTTTGCTTTCTTATTCTGATTTCGAAAAAGAACAATCCAAAGTAAATATCGTGAACACCATCAATGTGTTAGTCAAAAACAATTACATTCCGATTATCAATGAAAATGATACTGTGGCGACGGATGAGATTCGGTTTGGTGATAACGATAAATTAGCCGCTTTGACCGCCGTTTTATTAAATGTTGATATTCTTATCATTGCCACCAATACGAACGGGATTTACACCAAATCATCCATTCATGATGCAGTTCCTGAAACCATTTCTTTGGTAACCGATTTAAAAGTATTGGAAAAAGAGATTGGCGATTCTAAATCTTCGCACGGAACCGGTGGAATGCAATCTAAAATAGAAGCATCGGCAATTGCCAAAGCCGCTACTATCGAAACCTGGATTGTCAATGGCTTGGAAGACAACTTTATTTTGAAAGCATTAAAAAACGAAATACCATTTACTAAAATTCTATAAAATGTTGATACGGTTAATCGTTAATTCGGTTAATCGATTAAACAAATAACCGAATTAACGATTAAACAAATAAAACAATGAACTATATCTCCATACAAAACATAGATTCGCTCAACAAATGGGTGAAAGAAGCATTAAAAATCAAGAAAAAACCCCTTAAAAACAAAAAACTGGGTAAGAACAAAACCTTAGGAATGTTGTTTTTTAATTCCAGTTTAAGAACGCGTTTGAGTACACAAAAAGCAGCTTTGAATTTAGGAATGAACGTGATGGTAATGAATTTTACCAGCGAAGGTTGGACATTAGAATTTGAAGATGGAGCTATCATGAACTCCGGTGCTTCGGAACATATTAAAGAAGCGGCTGCAGTAGTTTCTCAATATTGCGATATTATTGCTATCAGGGCCTTTGCCGGATTGGTAGACAAAGAAAAAGATAATGCCGAAACCGTTCTTATGGGTTTCTTAAAATATGCCACTGTGCCAATTGTTAATATGGAAAGTGCTACAGGACATCCGTTACAATCGCTAGCCGATGCAATTACAATGGCCGAACACAAAACAGAACACCGTCCAAAAGTAGTTTTGACTTGGGCACCACATCCTAAGGCTTTACCTCAAGCGGTGCCCAATTCCTTTGTGCAAATGATGCAGTTACAAGATGCAGAGTTTGTCATTACGCATCCTGAAGGGTACGAATTGAATCCTGAAATAACGAAAGACTCCAAGATTGAATACGACCAAGACAAAGCTTTCGAAAACGCCGATTTTATTTATGCCAAAAACTGGAGCAATTATAATGAGTATGGTAAGATTACAAATTCCGACCCAAATTGGACTGTAACTGCTGACAAAATGAAACTGACTAATAATGCTAAATTCATGCACTGTTTGCCAGTAAGACGTAATGTAATTGTAACGGATGAAGTGATTGACAGCGAAAATTCAATTGTTATCGAACAAGCCAACAATAGAACCTATGCCGCACAATTAGTGTTGCAAAAAATATTGGAAAATGGAAAATAAAAAACCGGTAACGTTAATAAAAATTGGAGGAAACATTATTGACAACCCAACGGAATTATCACAATTTTTAATTGATTTTTCTCAGATTGAAGGCTATAAAGTACTCGTTCACGGCGGTGGAAAATCAGCTACCAAAATGGCGGAAAGCATTGGTTTAATTCCTCAAATGATTGATGGAAGACGCATCACCGATGCCGCTATGCTTGATGTAGTTGTGATGATTTATGCAGGTCAAATCAACAAAAATATCGTTGCTCAATTACAAGCTAATTCCACCAATGCGATGGGGTTTTCTGGTGCTGATGGGAATTTAATTCAATCGGATAAAAGAAACCATCCTACAATCAATTATGGTTTTGTTGGTGATGTAAAAAAAGTGAATACAAACGTATTACAAACGTTACTTTCTAGTGGAATAGTTCCTGTATTTTGCGCAATAACACACGATGGAAAAGGACAATTATTAAACACGAATGCCGATACCATTGCCAGCGAATTAGCGATTGCTTTATCGGAAGTTTTTGATGTCACTTTGAATTATTGCTTTGAAAAACCGGGTGTTTTATATGATGCCGAAGATGATTCTTCCGTAATTGAGAACATAAATCAAGAATTATATTCCAAATTAAAAGCTGAAGGCGCCATACATTCTGGTATGATTCCTAAATTAGACAATTGCTTCAATAGTTTGTCCAAGGGAGTTCAAAAAATAAAAATTGGTCATCACAGGATGATGCAAGATAAAACGGCATTGTACACTACAATTACACTATGAAGAGTATAGAAATCCTTACACAAGAGGCCATTTCGTTATTAAAAGCACTGATTGAAACGCCTTCATTTTCAAGTGAAGAAGAACAAACAGCACTTGTAATCGAAAATTGGTTTAGACAAAATAATATCCCTTTCGAAAGAGAGAATAATAATATTTGGGCTTTCAATAAGAATTTTGATAAAACCAAGCCAACACTTTTACTCAATTCGCATCACGATACCGTAAAACCAAACCAAGGTTATACTAATGATCCATTTGAAGCTATCGTAAAAGACGGCAAATTATTTGGATTGGGGAGCAATGATGCGGGAGGTTGTCTGGTCTCGCTTTTAGCCACTTTTGTTCATTTTTATTCGAATGAAAATCTGCCTTACAATATTGTGATGGTCGCTTCAGCCGAAGAAGAAAGCAGTGGCAAAAATGGATTAAACAGCGTATTGAAACATTTACCGGAACTGGAATGTGCCATTGTTGGCGAACCTACTTTGATGCAATTAGCCGTAGCCGAAAAAGGGTTATTAGTACTCGATGTCATCGTAAAAGGTACCGCTAGTCATGCAGCACACAACAATCCGGATAATCCTATTTACAATGCGATACCCGTTATCGAATGGTTTAACAGTTATCAATTCGAAAAAATATCGGAAGTCTTAGGTCCTGTAAAAATGACCGTAACACAAGTTGCAGCTGGAAAACAACACAATGTAGTTCCTGCGGAATGTCATTTGGTTGTTGATATTCGCGTGAATGATTGCTATAACAATCAAGAAATTTTAGATATTGTAAAAAAACATTTGACTGCCGAAGTCAATCCGCGTTCGATGCATTTGAATGCGTCATCAATTCCTGTTGCACACGAATTAGTACAAGTCGGAATCGCACTGGGAAGAACCACTTACGGGTCGCCTACCCTCTCGGATCAATCGGTTTTGAGTTGTCAATCCTTGAAATTAGGACCTGGTGAAACCCTACGGTCACATTCGGCTGACGAATTTATATTTATAAACGAAATAGAAGAAGGAATTCAATTGTATATCAAAATACTAACTGATTTTTTCAAACAATAAAAGTCATCCTGAGCACAGTCGAAGGAGGAGCCAATCCCGCTATTCGTTGCAATATTTTATTTTTTTAAAGAAAAAAAATAAAAGGATTTCCACTGCTATCGGGGCTAATCTAACAGTCTAAAAATCTAATTATCCATATATGAAACTTTGGGAAAAAGGAATACCAACAGATAAACAAATAGAACATTTCACCGTTGGTAACGACAGAGAACTAGATTTAGTTCTTGCCAAATACGATGCTTTAGGCTCTATTGCTCATGCCAAAATGTTGCACCAAATCGGGCTTTTGACAACTTCCGAAACGGAATCTTTAGTTCTGGCTTTAGAAGATATTGTCATTGATGCAGAAAAAGGGCATTTCGAAATCGAAGATAGTTTTGAAGACGTACATTCCAAAATCGAATATTTACTGACAGTAAAATTGGGAGACGCCGGAAAAAAAATTCACACGGCCCGTTCTCGTAACGACCAAGTTTTAGTAGATGTTAATTTGTATCTAAAAGACGTGGTTAAAGAACTAAAGGAACAAGTAAAAAGTCTTTTTGATTTGCTAATGGAATTGGCTGAAAAACATCAAAATGTTTTATTGCCCGGATATACTCACCTTCAAATTGCGATGCCGTCTTCTTTTGGAATGTGGTTTTCTGCTTACGCCGAAACCCTAATTGATGATATGACGATGCTAAATGCTGCTTTGAAAATTGTAGACCAAAATCCATTAGGTTCAGCTGCAGGTTATGGAAGTTCCTTCCCAATTAACAGAACATTCACCACAAAGGAATTAGGGTTTGAAACCTTAAAATTCAATTCTGTAGCGGCACAAATGAGCCGTGGAAAATCAGAAAAAACGGTTGCTTTTGCCATGAGTAGTGTTGCTGCAACTTTGGCAAAATTTTCTATGGACGTTTGTTTGTATATGAGCCAGAATTTTGATTTCATCAGTTTACCTGCTCATCTTACAACAGGTTCCAGCATTATGCCACATAAGAAAAACCCGGATGTTTTTGAATTGATTCGTGGAAAATGCAACAAAATTCAAGCGTTGCCTTATGAAATCACTTTAATTACCAACAACTTGCCAAGTGGTTATCACAGGGATTTGCAATTGTTGAAAGAAGGACTATTTCCAGCGATTCAAAACCTCAAAGCCTGTTTGGATATTGCTATTTTTGCTATAAAAGATATTAAAGTAAAAGAACAAATTTTAGACGATAAAAAATACGATTATTTGTTTACGGTAGATTCCTTAAACGAAATGGTTGTTGCCGGAATGCCTTTTAGAGATGCCTATAAAGTAGTTGCAGAACAACTGGAAAATGGCACTTTCAAATCGCCAAAAGAAACCAAACATACGCACGAAGGAAGTATTAACAATTTGTGTTTAAAGGAAATAAAAAGGAAGATGAGAGATTCTTATTAATTCAAAACAAAAATAATGGTTATAATAAAATCCATTCGTTGAAGCGAATGGATTTTATTGTTTTTAAAATTGCTCTATTAATTGCCGTTGGTTTTAACCAACGATAAAATGTAAAAGAAAGAATTGGCTTTAGCCAAAATGGTTGAACAATTTTGGCTATAGCCAATTCTTTCAAAATCTTAAATTCCGCTGGTTAAAACCAACGGCCAACAGAATAACCATAAATTTAATACGATCAAAAAAAACACCTAGAACCTAACTATTTACAACTTCCCTTTCAGTTCCTCCGCATCAATATCGCTATGCGAAACATTGTAAATGGCTTTTCCGTCTTTAATTAAAATCAATTGTGGGGATTGATGCGTTACACAAAATTGATCCGCAATGGCATTAGAAATATCGCGATACGCTATTAAATCTAAAAAATAAGGCGTAACTTTATCTGAGCTATTAAACTCATTTTCAAACTGTTTCAGTGCCATCCTACTTACACTGCATCGGGTACTGTGTTTAAAAATGGCTACTGGTTTTTCATTGGAAATAGAAATAATTTCATTCAGTTGTCCTAAATCGGTTAGTTCATTCCAATTGATTTTATTTTCATTTAAATCCTTGTCGTCTGAACTATTGAACATATTTTTAAAAAAACTCATAATTATCTTATTTTAAGACATTTTGACTTTGAAATATGATAACAATCATGAAATTTCTGTCAATTTGTCTATATTATTATATTGGAATATAAATTGAATATTGATTCGCAAAGTTAGTCAAATAACACCAAAACAATAACCATCATGAACATAAATAAATTTACAATCAAATCCCAGGAAGCTATTCAGCTTTCCCAACAATTGGCGCAAAGCCACGGGCAACAACAAATAGAAAACGAACATATTTTCAAGGCTATTTTTGAAGTCGATGAAAATGTGGCACCTTTTATTTTAAAAAAACTGAACGTAAATGTGCCCTTGTTTCTTCAAATATTGGACAGCACGATTCAGAGTTTTCCGAAAGTTTCTGGAGGGGAAGTTATGCTTTCCAGAACTGCAAACACAACACTAAATGAGGCCGAGATTATTGCAAAAAAAATGAATGATGAATTTGTTTCTGTAGAGCATTTAATTTTAGCGATTTTTGATTCTAAAACTAAGGCTGCTCAAATATTAAAAGATCAGGGAGTAACCGGAAAAGGATTAAAAGCCGCTATCGACGAATTGCGAAAAGGAGAACGGGTAACCTCTGCCTCTGCTGAAGAAACCTATAATTCTTTAAATAAATACGCCAAAAATCTAAACGAATTGGCCCGTGCCGGTAAACTCGATCCGGTTATTGGCCGTGACGAGGAAATTCGCAGGGTATTACAAATTCTAACACGAAGAACTAAAAACAACCCAATGCTCGTGGGAGAACCAGGAGTGGGAAAAACCGCCATTGCCGAAGGATTAGCACACCGAATTGTAGATGGAGATGTTCCTGATAATTTGAAAGATAAAATCGTGTATTCCCTTGATATGGGAGCATTAATTGCAGGTGCCAAATACAAAGGGGAATTTGAAGAACGGTTAAAATCCGTGGTGAAAGAAGTGACTGCTGCCGAAGGTGATATTGTTTTATTCATTGACGAAATCCATACACTCGTAGGAGCCGGCGGTGGCGAAGGCGCTATGGATGCGGCTAATATTCTGAAACCGGCGTTGGCTCGTGGAGAACTACGTGCCATTGGGGCAACAACATTAGACGAATATCAAAAATATTTTGAAAAAGACAAAGCACTCGAAAGACGTTTCCAAAAAATAATGGTCGAAGAACCAGATACTGAAAGTGCCATTTCGATTTTACGCGGAATCAAAGAAAAATACGAAACACATCATAAAGTCCAAATCAAAGACGATGCTATTATTGCCGCTGTCGAATTATCGCAACGGTATATTACGAACCGATTTCTTCCAGATAAAGCCATCGATTTAATGGACGAAGCCGCTTCAAAACTGCGTATGGAAATCAATTCGAAACCGGAGGAACTCGATGTTTTGGATCGAAAAATCATGCAATTGGAAATTGAAATTGAAGCCATTAAACGAGAAAAAGATGAAAGCAAACTCAAAATTTTAGGAATGGATTTGGCGAATCTCAAAGAAGATCGCAACGAAATCTACGCTAAATGGAAATCAGAGAAAGATGTAGTCGATAACATTCAAAGCGTAAAAACGGAGATTGAAGACTTCAAATACGAAGCCGAACGTGCCGAACGGGATGGTGATTATGGAAAAGTAGCCGAAATTCGGTACGGTAAAATCAAGGAAGCACAAGAACGTTTAGCTTTTTTACTCAAAGAATTACAAGAAAACCAATCTGGAACTTCGTTGATAAAAGAAGAAGTTACCCGCGAAGACATTGCCGAAGTCGTAGCCAAATGGACTGGAATTCCGGTAATGAAAATGCTTCAGGGCGAACGAGAAAAACTACTAAAACTGGAAGATGAATTGCATCACAGAGTCGTAGGACAGGAAGAAGCCATTCAGGCGGTAAGTGATGCCGTGCGCAGAAGCCGAGCCGGATTACAGGATATGAAAAAACCAGTGGGGACCTTTCTTTTCCTTGGCACAACGGGTGTTGGTAAAACAGAATTGGCAAAAGCCTTGGCCGAATACCTGTTTGACGATGAAAATGCAATGACGCGTATTGACATGAGCGAATACCAAGAACGCCACAGCGTAAGCCGTTTGGTGGGTGCGCCTCCGGGATATGTGGGTTATGATGAAGGCGGACAATTGACCGAAGCCGTTCGTAGAAAACCGTATTCCGTAATCTTATTGGATGAGATTGAAAAAGCGCATCCGGATACGTTTAATATCTTGTTACAAGTCTTGGATGAAGGACGTTTGACAGACAACAAAGGGCGTTTGGCTGACTTTAAAAACACTATTATCATTATGACTTCCAATATGGGAAGCCAAATTATACAAGAGAAATTCGAAAATCTAAAAGGAAGTGTGGAAGCCGCCACCGAACTCGCCAAAGTAGAAGTGCTGGGATTGCTCAAACAAACAGTTCGTCCTGAATTCATCAATCGTATTGACGAAATTGTAATGTTCACACCTCTTACCAATGAAAATATTGCTCAAATTGTAGGCTTACAACTGAAAAATGTGACCAAAATGCTGGCACAACAAGGTATCACGATGGACGCGACTCCGGAAGCCATTGCCTATTTATCTGAGAAAGGATATGATCCGCAATTTGGAGCCCGACCCGTGAAAAGAGTGATTCAAAGAGATGTGCTCAATGAATTATCCAAAGAAATTCTATCCGGAAAAATAACTACAGACAGCATCGTTTTAATAGATGCCTTTGACGGAAAATTAGTTTTTAGAAATCAAACCGAGTTAGTGAGTTAAACCACTCATCAGTAAAAGCTTTGCCAAAGTTTTGAACTTTGGCAAAGCTGATAGAAAACATCAGTCGAAAGGCTGGTGTTTTTTTATGTCTTTTTTAGGAGCAGAACATTTCTAATTTTTCAAGACGAGTTGTCCCGCTGTCCGCAGTATCTTTTTAAACGCAACCCTAACCCAGTTCAAAACTTTGATAAGGTTAAAAGCGTTTATAAAAAAGGATACTTGCTTCCATCGGGGCTAAGTGATAACAACCTATCCAAAATAAAATCTTGATAAACAAACTGCTTTGGTAACCATTTAGATCTTTTATTAACCCTTTCCAAATGAAGAAGGTGAATAATTTGTAGTATATTATTTATATCTTAGCAAAACTATAAAAAGGGTAATTTTGGAGGAGTACTGATATGGGCCGAGCCGATGGCTCTTTATGATGCTGGAGTTTCTTTATATAAACTGGACTAAAGTCCAGCCTTACAAAATGAGTCGAGCCGATGGCTCTGAGACGTATGAATAAGTTCCATAGGAACGGCTCATATTGTAGCAACGGATTTTAATCCGTTGGTATCAAAAACAAAACGTATATAAAAGTTCCATAGGAACGACACATATTCTAGCAACGGATTTTAATCCGTTGGTTTTAAAAACAAAACAAAACGCATGCAAAAGTTCCATAGGAACGACACATATTCTACCAACGGATTTTAATCCGTTGGTTTTAAAAACAAAACAAAACGCATGCAAAAGTTCCATAGGAACGGCTCATATTGTACCAACGGATTTTAATCCGTTGGTTTTAAAAACAAAACAAAACGCATGCAAAAGTTCCATAGGAACGGCTCATATTGTACCAACGGATTTTAATCCGTTGGTATTAAAATAAAAACGAATAAAGATTCAGCTAAAAATATAAAAATGGCAAATACCTATCATCAAGTTTACATTCAAGCAGTTTTTGCAGTAAAGTATCGAGAAGCCGTTTATTAGTAAGGAATGGAAATCTATATTAATGGCGTAATTGGAAATTTGATTAATGAAACTGGGTGCAAAACCATTATTATTAATTGTTGAAGATCATGTGCATTGTTTCTTGGGATTGAAACCAGTGGTTTCTATTTCAGAATTGATGAAAACCGTTAAAGCAAAATCATCCAAATATATCAATGACCACCAACTGACAAAATCAAGATTTGAATGGCAGGAAGGTTATGGTGTTTTTTCGTATAGCCATTCCCAAGTTGATACTGTTTATAAACACATTGCCAATCAAGAAGAGCATCATAATAAGCAAACCTTCAAAGAGGAATATTTGGCGTTTTTAAATACGTTTGAAGTGCCGTTTGATGAAAGGTATATTTTTGAACATCTGACATAACTCAGGCTAGGCGAAGTCTCATGTACGCAGTCTCAAGTACCATTGCAAAATGCAAGTTCGCTACTATCAATCAAATGGTTTAAATCTATTATTGGCTTAACTTTACAATATTAAAACTTTTAAAAAACAGAGTCATGAATATTTTAGAATTAATAAAAAAAAGATACACTGCAAAGAAATACAACTCTGACAAGGTTATACCACAAGAAAAAATTGAAGATTTGAAAGAGGTTTTACGCCTCACTCCTTCCTCTATAAATATTCAACCTTGGAAATTTACATTTGTACAAAATCCAGAAATTAAAGCAAAATTAGCTTCTGTTTCTATGCATAATGAAGAAAAAATAAATCAAGCGCAACTATTAGTTGTATTTAGTGTAGCGGATGATTTGGATGCTTTTCAAAAAGTGGTAGACACCGAATTACCGCAAGCCAGAAGGGATTGGTACAATCAAATGAAAGCAAGTATGCCAGAAGCCGATTTGAAAATATGGTTGTCCAAACAAGTGTACATCGCCTTGGGAGTTGGTTTGACGGCTAGTGTTGCATTAGGTCTGGATTCGACAGCAATGGAAGGTATAGAATCTGATAAATACAGGGACATTCTTAATATGGCAGCTTACAAACCACTCTTTGCAATGGCCGTAGGTTACGGTTCGGAAGATGATTTCAACCGAATTGAAGTAACATCAAAATCCAGAAGATTACAAGAGAGTGTAATTGAAACTATTTAAACTAAAACTGATTAACCACCTTTAAATTCTAAGATAGAAAAATTCCAACTGTCCGAAGTTCTCCAGACTTCGAAATTGTCATATTTAAAATTCTTATGCTTAGACCTTTCAGTATTAAAAAAATCTATAAATTTAAGTTTCAAACAACTCTAAATTAGCTCGGGTTTATTTCGCCTAAAAAACAAAAAATATACAAACCAAAATAACTACCTTTGAGAGACTAAAAACAATGTAATCATGGGAGCTTTAGAGTTAAGAGACAGTATTTTAGAATCTATAAATACCGCAGATGAACGCCTTCTAAAAGTTGTTAAAGCGGCTATTGAAAGCTATCAAAAAGAGGAAACAGTAGCTTTTGCAGTTGAAGGTAAACCATTAACCCGAGCGATGTACAAATCGGAATTAGCAGAAGCAAAAGCAGAAATAAAACGAGGAGAATATAGTACGCAGGAAGATTTAGAAAAAGAATCTGAGAATTGGTAATGGATAAATTAAAAATTATCTGGACAAATACAGCCAAAGCACAATTAAAAACCATCTTCGATTATTATAATGAAAAATCAGCACAAGGAGCAACAAATGTAAAAGATGAGATTCTAAAAGTAACAAGAGAACTTCGTTATATAGAACAATATCAGCAAGACGAAATAGAACCTGAGTATCGAAGAATCATTGTAAGAGATTATAAATTGCTCTACAAAGAGGACGAAAAAGGAGTTGTATTTATAGCACGAATATTTTGCACTAAACAAAATCCAAATAAACAGTTAGAATAAAAAAGAGTTGAAATAGACTCTTTTTTTTATGAAATAACATCTATAGATTAAAATTATTAATCGAACTCAGGTTATAAATTTTTAATAGGACAAGAGAAGAAAACAATATCTCTACCTTTGGACAGGATATCCAAACAACAATCGAAAAACACATTCTTTCGATTGATTTAAAGAATAAAAAATGAAATTTAAAGGAATTATTTTTGATTTAGACGGAACACTGGTGAATTCTCTGGAAGACATTGCAGATGCGATGAACAGTGTCCTTCAAGGCCTCAACTTCCCTACTCACAATTATGATGCTTATCAATATTTCATTGGTAGTGGCCTTAGAAATTTGGTCACTAAAGCCTTGCCGGCAACACATAATGAGGAAACACAAATTGATCATTGTTACCATTTGATGGTTGACGTATATCGTGATAATTGTACACATAAAACAAAAGCCTATGATGGGATATTCGAATTATTAGACGAATTAAAATCACGCAATATAAAACTAAGTGTATTCTCGAATAAAGCAGATGACCTGACAAAGGAAATTACAGCAGCCCTATTTCCTGATTATTTTAATCCAATACTAGGTTTGACGACAGAATCACTAAAAAAACCAAATCCGTTTAAAACCGTGGAAATAAGTAAACACTTTGGATTAAAAGCAGAAGAAATCCTTTTCATAGGCGATTCCGGTATTGATATGCAAACGGCAACGAATGCTAATATGTGTGCCGTAGGGGTTTCATGGGGTTATAGACCAGAGGCAGAATTGCTTTCAAATGGCGCAAAATATGTATTAAACCAACCCGCTGATTTAATTGCTATTTTATAATAATTCTCCAAAAAAAGTAAATAGGCACAACCCATTTAATTTGTAGTTGCAGTTTCACAAGTTGGAAAGTGTATAATTGGAAAATTACACGAATTGGCTATAAAACAGAGTTGGTTTGCTTTTTTATGCAAGCTAAGTGCCTCCGCTATTTTTTCTTTGTTGCTGATACGCACTTTAGGATTTAGTTTAACTTCAATAAAACGGCCGCTACCGTCGGTCAAGACCTCCAGAGTTGCCTCGGCTTCGTCCGTATAGGAAACCACTTCGATGTCATTTTGTCCACAAACATACAAGTAAGACATCATGTGACAGGAAACCACACTGCTCAATAACAAATCTTCAGGATTGTACAAAGCAGGATCTCCTTGGAAGGCTTTAGCCGCCGAAACATGTAAAACAGCCTTGCCGTCAATCGTTATCCTATGGCTTTTAGTATACTTCGCCGCTTCCTTTTTAGAAAAAAGCCAATCTAATTTGGCTATAAATACATGTTTGAATCCCATACTTATTTTTATTTCAAAAGTAATTAAAAACAGTACTACAAATAAAGAAAGGTTTCGAGTGAATGGTAATTAAAAATTCACTCATTTTATTAATAGAGTACATCAAAAAGTAGTAGCTTCGCAGGAATAAACAATCAAAACGCGCAAATTAAATTTGGCTAGGCAATACCAAAATCAACGCAGTTTAAAAAACAATCAAAATGGCATCAGGTTTTTTCACACTATTAGATGATATCGCAGCAATCATGGATGATGTTGCAGTAATGAGTAAAATTGCAGCCAAAAAAACGGCAGGTATTTTAGGCGATGACTTGGCCGTAAATGCCGAAAAAGCTTCCGGATTTATTTCGTCAAGAGAACTTCCTGTATTGTGGGCAATTGCAAAAGGTTCATTCCTTAATAAAGTAATCATTTTACCCATCGCCTTTCTGTTGAGTGCATTTTTACCTGTGGCTGTTATCGTAATCTTAGTGCTTGGCGGGCTTTATTTAGCCTACGAAGGTGCCGAAAAAATATACGAATACTTCTTTCCGCATGAACATGCAAAGCACGAAATTTTAATGGAACCGATGACCGAAGAACAAATATTAGCTTTCGAAAAGGGAAAAATAAAATCAGCCATCGTAACCGATTTTATTTTATCAGTAGAGATTGTAATTATTGCACTGGGCACCGTAATTGGAAAGCCTATTTCATCACAAATACTTGTTGTTTCTATCATTGCAATAATCGCAACTGTGGGTGTTTACGGGATTGTAGCTTTAATTGTCCGAATGGATGAAGCAGGTTTAAAACTGATTCAACTAAGTTCCAAAGAAAAAAGTTTTACAAAAACGATCGGTACTATTCTGGTACAAGCACTACCAAAGGTCATCAAAAGTCTATCCGTAATAGGCACAATCGCCCTGATATTAGTGGCAGGTGGCATATTTGTACATAATATCGATTTCTTACATCATGTATTACCGCAATTACCGGCCATCGTAACCGAATTTTTAATCGGTCTTACAATCGGTGGAATTGTATTGGGAATTGTAACCCTGTTCAAAAAGATCATTAGAAAAAAGTAATCAACACGAAACTGAAGATATTTTAGCGCTGTAGATAATTTAAAAGCGGTATTAGTTTATATAAAACCAGTCCTTAATTTAATACGACACCTTGAACTTTGTATACATGACTTGGTTACAGACGCTCAGCAAGTAATACATTTCTAAAATGCAAGTCGTTGTAGTAACTCGAACACGCAAATATAAACTATTAGCTAGCAAGGATTTGACACCTGTAGCCATAAACTCTTTCAATTATATTCACTTTGTAGTAGTGATTAATAATTTGAAACAATATACCCCGAGACAATTTAACATAAACCTAAGGTGTAATTAGTGATCTTAAATTTTTATGATGTGGTCAGTCGAAATCACGAATAATTCACAAAAAAGAATATAATTTTAACGCACTTTAATAAGGGTAAGAATTCTGTTTTGTAGTTTTAATTTTCCTAAAGAGGTCTTCCATCTAATATCGATTGACTGACCTTCTAATACATTTGCTATGGCGAGTAATGAAACATCTCCCCGATCTCCCATTTTTGTTCGGGTTGAATTGGGTATTAACACTCCATTTTGATAAATGCTAAAGCTCGTCAATGCTCCTCCTGAATCAGCTTCAGGTGTAAAAATAGAACCATTAACTACTGTTGGAGAAACAAAACCAGTAACCGCTCCTGCGTTCGTACCGATATTTCCTGTAATTGTGGAAGTTCCAGTATTATTAATTGCTCCAGAAGACGTAAATAAGGCATAACCACTTAATTCGCCTAAATTTACCGAAGAAGAACCTGTAGGTATCGTTATTGTACTTGGACCAATAGCAATCGCTCCTCCATTACTGAATAATCGTCCCTCGAGTGTACTTCCTGAACCAATTGAAGCTGCAGCATTATAGGCAAAAAGTGTGCCTACCATTTTAGTTGTGGCAGCGATTGTCATTGCTCCGGCTGAAGTGGCGACCCAAAAAACATTTGAAGCCTGTGCTCCACCTATTAATTTAACGACTGTATCTGCTCCGGTGGCCAATGCTCCGTGTATTTTAAAAATAAAGATATCATTAGCCGTTCCGTTCAAAGTAAGTGTTCCTGCTATTGAACCAGCGCCACCGATAGTATATACACCGGCAGAAAGAGTTTCTCCGTTTCCAAATGTAGCAGCGTGGCTTGAATTTGTTGTTGTTGCATCAATGAGTTTTTGATAAGCCGTCGATAAATCTGCAATTCCTCGGGCAGTTGTTCCTGCGGATGAACTTACAAATTGACCATTGAACATGACAGAATATACCCCTACACCTGGATTTATGCTCATTCCTTCGACCGCTACTTCAGTTGTTGAAGTTGTAGCTATTTCTTGACTTGCATTTACCGATTGATATCCGTTAGTATTGGCCAATACAAAAGCGGTAGTGGCAATTTGGTTTGTATTTGTTAATGCGGTAGCTGTTGGTGCCTCAGGTACTCCTGATAATATTGGAGATTCTGATAAAACAACTTGTAGCTTTCCGGTCGTTGCAATTTCCTCTACTGAACCTGATCCAGAAGTTGTTCTGCCTAAAATAGTATTGGAGGTTATATTTTGAATTTTGGAATAACTGACACTTCCATCTAGAATTTTATCGCTATTAATGGCATTCGTACTTATTGTTAAATTGCCGGTATTATTTAGGCTGGCATCTCCGTACAAGGCAACTTCTTCAGCCAGATTATTGCTATTTCCCACTAAAATACGTCCCTTTTCCAAAGCGTTAATACTATCAACCTGAGATTCTAATTTTATAGCGGCGGCACTATTGACTGCTTCCGCAGCTTTCGCCCTTGTACTTTCGGCGGCTATATTCAATCCTAAAGTTTGATCTGCAACAATGCGATTATTTGTCTCTGCTGTCACATTTGTTCCAATAGTCCCATCAATATAGGTTTTTACCGCTTTTACCGAAGGGTATTTTAAATCAGAATCGGGATCCAAATTTAGATCCAAACTTTTATTGGACAAGGCCTCTTTTAAATCTAATGCTTCAGAAGTAGCGATCGAAAGTGCCTTATTTGCATCGCTGGTATTGTCTACATCAGACAAGGAAAGATCTGTCTTAGTCAATACAACTGTTCCCGTTCTTCCATTAATTGACTGAATGCCCCCAGTGGGAGTTAGTAACTCAACCCAATTACTCAAAACTCTAGCATCTACTTTTGATAAAATATAGTTTTTATTGGTATCGGTTCGAATTACTGTTGTTCCAATTATTGCTATCAAAGCCAGCATCTCAGACTCCGAATTTACGACTTCGACTGCACTTACAGATATAGACGGGATTTGAGAAGATGGGATTTTACCATTTGCATCTAAACTAGCTGCTCCAGAAGCTTGCCCTATTTTACTGCTATCCAACTTTAAATTCAGCGCATTTTTAGCCGCACTGGATAGCGGTTTATTGACATCACTTATATTATCAACATTGGCCAGACCCACTTTAGACTTATTGATGCCGGATGCGACTTTACTATCTGTTACCGCATAATCTGCTAACTTTGAATTCGTTATCGCGTTAACCGTTATCTGAGGTACCAAAGCCGTTCCGGACAAATCGCCCGCTAATTTTATTTTACCGGTTGCAGAAACCGTAGCGTCGGCAGTTGCTGAAAGAACCTGATTATCAATATAATTCTTTGCAGGGGTCGAAACCGGTTTATTTAAATCGGATGTATTGTCTACGTTATTTAAAATCAAATCTGTTTTGGTGAATGAAACGTTTCCCGTCTTTCCATTAACGGATTGCACGGGGGGAGCTGGTGTCAAGAGTTCTACCCAATTAGAAAGGATACTAGCATCAGGTTGGGATAAAACATAATTCTTTTTCAGATCCGTACGAATAGCTACACTACCAACAATACTATTTAAGGCTCTCATTGCTGATTCAGAAGAAACTACACTTACTGAAGTAAATGATATTGAGGGAATTTGATCCGATGGTATTTTTCCTGATACTAAACTCGCCACACCATTTAGAGCGCCTTTAGCACTTATATCTAATTTTAAATTTAATTCCGCCTTTGTAGCATCAGATACTGGTTTTTCGGCATCAGAACTGTTATCAACATTTGACAAACCCACTTTTGATTTATTAATACCTGGAGCAATTTTGAGGTCGGTAACTGCTGCATCATAAATCTTTGCGTTTGTAATTGCATTATTGGCAATAGTGCTTACGCCATTACTATTTATCAATAAATCACCGCTTATTGCAACAGGCACCGCTTTGGACAAAGCATTCCCAATAAGCATTTTACTCTCAGCCAGTTGCGAATCAAAAAGAGGTTTCCACGAATTTTTGATCCAAATCACTACTTCTGAGCCGCTGCCTGCAGCACAATCCGTACACCAAAGCATCAAGCCTTCAGGCGGGTTAGCAATTTGATCTCTTTGAATTATTGTCATTCGAGGAAGCAAAAATCCTTTGGTTGTACTTTCCAATTCTAAAACAGCCTTGTCATTAATTGCACTTGAATTCTCACCAAATTTTTGCATTATTTGTGCAGAAACACTGTTGGCACAAAGCCAAAGCAAAACGAGATAGAAAAATGTTTTAGAAAATGAATTTGTACGCATTTTTTTTAAAATTTAATATGGAAAATTAGTCAATAATATACCAATTAGTGCCATTAGATTGTACTCGCATTGTTTTTGGGTAATCCAGAGAAGAAATTTGAGTATTTTCTGTAAGTTTTAATGCTGGGCTTATCATCAACAAATTTGTGGACTCATCTGTTTTACGAATTACGTAAATTTTTCCTTTCGTTTCTGATGCTAAAGGTAAAGTTAATTGAAAAGTTCCCGAATTGTTATTACATAAAATAGTGTAATCGGAAATTGTAGCCGTGTAGCTAGCCGTTATCGTGCTTATGGCATTAAAAGTAGAATAGACATCAACATAGGTTTTTACCGCTTTTACAGATGGAAATTTAACATCCGAAGCTTGATCTGTATATATATCTTTTGACTTATTAGCTATATCTTCTTTTAATAAAATGGCTGCAACGTTTGCTGTAATTGCTGTTGCTTGTTCAGTAGTGATTCCAACCTTCAACGTATTGGCAGCAATTTCACTAGCCTGACCAGCAGTAATTCCAGTTTTGGCATTGTTGGCCGTAATGTCTGAAGCTTGTTGTGTCGTGATTCCTACTTTGGCCGTGTTCGCTGTAATTGCTGTTGCTTGTTCAGTAGTG